>JBEDUI010000070.1:0-31817 GCA_040414495.1 Mycobacteriales bacterium | reverse complement strand
GGCCGGCCGTGGTACTGCTTCAGCACCTTCAACGCGTCGCAGCCGATGACCCTGGCCGATGGCACCAAGCTTTCCCCGGCTCTGGGCATCGGGGCGTTCATGGAGAAGACGCTGGTGCACGCCGGGCAGTGCACCAAGGTCGACCCGGCGGCCCGGCCGGCCGCCGTGGGCCTGCTCGGTTGCGGCGTGATGGCCGGCCTCGGCGCCGCCCTCAACACCGGCGCGGTCGGCCGCGGCGACACGGTCGCGGTGATCGGCTGCGGCGGTGTGGGGGACGCGGCCATCGCCGGCGCCCGGCTGGCTGGGGCGGCCAAGATCATCGCCGTCGACGTCGACCAACGCAAACTCGGCTGGGCCACCGAATTGGGCGCCACCGACGCGATCGATGCCTCCGGCAAGGACCAGGACGGCGTCGTCGCGGCCGTACAGGAGTTGACCGGTGGATTCGGCGCGGATGTGGTGATTGACGCGGTCGGGCGGCCCGAAACCTGGCGGCAGGCGTTCTATGCTCGCGACCTCGCCGGCACGGTCGTGCTCGTGGGCGTACCCACTCCGGATATGCGGTTGGAAATGCCGCTGCTGGATTTCTTCGCCCGTGGTGGTTCGCTCAAATCCAGTTGGTACGGCGATTGCCTGCCCAGTAGGGATTTCCCGATGCTGGTCGATCTGCATTTGCAGGGTCGGCTACCGCTGGAGAAGTTCGTCTCCGAACGGATCGCGATCACCGACGTGGAAGCCGCATTCGAGAAAATGCACCGCGGTGAGGTGCTGCGTTCGGTCGTGATGCTGTGACCGTGCAGGTGGAAAAAGTCGTTACCTCCGGCGTTTTTTCGCTGGACGGGCAGGATTTCGACGTCGACAACAACGTCTGGGTGATCGGTGACGACACGGACGCGATCGTCGTCGATGCGGCGCACGACCCCGGCCCGATCCTCGATGCGGTCGGGGATCGGCGGGTCCGGACAATTGTCTGCACGCACGGGCACAACGACCACATCAACGCTGCGGCGGATCTGGCCGCCGCGCTGCGGGCGCCGGTCGCGTTGCATCCGGATGACCGCATGCTGTGGGACGCGGTGTATCCGGACATGGCGCCCGACGCGACCCTCGCCGCCGGCCAGCAGCTGTTCGTCGGCGGTATCGCCCTGACCGTGCTGCACACACCGGGACATTCGCCGGGCGCGGTCTGCCTGTACGCGCCCGACCTGGACGCGCTGTTCAGCGGGGACACGCTCTTTGCCGGCGGACCCGGCGCTACCGGTCGGTCGTACTCCGATTTCGGGACGATCATCGCGTCGATTCGCGACCAGTTGCTGACCTTGCCCGGATCGACGGTTGTCCATACCGGACACGGCGACGACACGACGATCGGGGCTGAAGCCCCGCACCTGCAGGAGTGGATCGACCGCGGCCACTAGCCGCTGTCGGCTCGGTGATCATGCGGAATTGGTTCGCGACACGCCGTATTGACCCGCCAAATCTGCATGATCACCACGGAGAGTGGGCGGCTCGTGATCCCACAGTGTGGGAGCACGGTTTTGTCTGTCGGGTCGTCTGTGGCATGCTTCGGCCATGACCTTCTGCGTCATTATTAGCACCTAGCGCGCTCGCGGCCCCATCGCCAGCGCGCAGACCTCTCGCATCCGCGAGGGGTCTTTTTCGTTGAGGGAGCATTTCTGCAATGGCCTCTGACCTAGCTTCTGAGCACGACCGGTTCGACGTCTTCGACACGTCGCTGCGCGATGGCGCGCAGCGGGAAGGCATTTCCTACTCGGTTACCGACAAATTGGCGGTGGCCCGGTTACTGGACGAGCTCGGCGTCGGGTTCATTGAGGGCGGTTGGCCGGGCGCGATGCCCAAGGACACTTTGTTTTTCCGCCGCGCCGCCGACGGCGAGCTGCGGTTGAAGAACGCCAAGCTGGTGGCGTTCGGGTCGACCCGTAAGGCCGGGGTCGCGGTCGAGGAGGACGCGCAGGTACGCGCGCTGCTTGACGCCCGCACCGAGGTGGTCTGCCTCGTCGCCAAATCCGATATCCGGCACGTCGAGTTGGCGTTGCGCACCACGCCCGAGGAAAACTTGGCGATGGTACGGGACACGGTTGAATTCTTCGTACGTAATGGCCGTCAGGTTTTTGTTGATTGTGAGCATTTCTTTGACGGTTACCGGTACGACCCGGATTACACGGCTTCCGTTGCGCAGACGGCATTTGAGGCCGGCGCCGACGTGGTCGTGATGTGTGACACGAACGGCGGAATGCTGCCGAGCTGGGTGTCGCAAGTGGTCGGTGAGGTACGCGACCGGCTCGGGCACGACAAACGGTTCGGAATGCACGCGCAGAACGACACGTCCTGCGCGGTGGCCAATACGATCGCCGCGGTCGAGGCCGGCGTCATGCACGTGCAGGGCACGGCAAATGGCTACGGCGAGCGGCCCGGAAATGCCGATATCTTCTCGATCATCGGCAACCTCACCGTAAAACTAGGCAAGAACGTCCTACCGGACGGTTGTCTGGCGGAGATGGTGCGCGTATCGCACGCCATCGCCGAGATCGCCAACATCGCCCCCGACACCCACCAGGCCTACGTCGGGGCCAGCGCTTTCGCTCACAAGGCGGGGTTGCACGCGAGCGCGATCAAGGTCAGCCCCGAGCTCTATAACCACATGGAGCCGGAGTTGGTCGGCAACGATATGCGGATTCTCGTCACCGAGATGGCCGGCCGGGCCAGCGTTGAGCTCAAGGGACGCGAGCTTGGCATTGATCTGGCCGGCCATCCGGAGACGGTCTCCGCGGTCGTGGAGAAGGTGAAGAACCTGGAGGCCGAGGGCTGGTCGTTCGAGGCCGCCGACGCCTCGTTCGAGCTGATGCTGCGCGACGAGATGGACGGGACCGAGCGGCCGTTCCAGGTCGAGTCCTACCGGGTGATCATCGACCGTAACGTCGACGGCGTGGTCGCCAGCGAGGCCACCGTCCGGCTGTACGCCAAGGGCGAGCGGATCGTCGCGACCGGCGAGGGCACCGGGCCGGTCAACGCGCTGGACCGGGCGCTGCGGTCGGCGTTGGAGCGGCTGTACCCGGATCTGGCCGGGCTGGAATTGGTCGACTACAAGGTGCGGATCCTGGAAGGCCGGCACGGTACCGGCGCCATCACCCGGGTGCTGGTCGGCACCGGCGACGGTTCGCACGAGTGGACCACGGTCGGCGTGCACGAGAACGTCATCGAGGCGTCCTGGCTGGCGCTGGAGGACGCGGTCCGGTACGGACTGCTGCGCTCCCGCTGAGCTAGGCGGCCGAGCGGAGGAACCGGCCATGAGCGTGGGTGGATTTCGTACCGAAACCCGTACGAAATCCGCCCACGATCATGAGCCGTTACGGCAGCATTTGGAACGAGCAGGTCAGCGCTGGGCGCCACTGTCCACAGGGGACGAGGCGGCGCTGTCCGAAGTGGAGCTGTCCACTGCGGACTCGGCGGCCTCCGACTGATCGGCGGCCGGTGCGCCGCCGCAGCAACCGCCCTCGCTGCCGCAGGCGCAGCCGCCGGCCGGCTCGGCCGGGTACGCCGCTGCGGCGGCGTTACGCCGGGCCGCCTCGGCCGCGACCACCGGCAGCCGGTAGGTGGCGTAGGCGCAGAACAGCCCCAGCAGCAGGAACGGGATGCCCAACGCGCGGGTGACCAGCGAGCCCCACATGATCCAGGGCAACGAGCCGGCGGCCAGCGAGACCAGTGCCAGCGCGCCGAGGCGGACCTGGGCGGCGGCTACGGTACGACTACCTGTCATTGGTCCAGTCTCGCAAACGCCGATCGGTAGGCTCGAGGCCGGCCCGCCGACTAACTCCAGAGCTGCCGCAGATATCAGGAGGCACAGTGCGTATCGCTCGTTTCGCCCATCCCGAAGGGCTCGCGTTCGGCACCATCGAGGGCGAGGGGAGCGGTGCCACCGTGGCAGAGGTGCGCGAGCATCCGTTCGGCCCGCTGGATTTCACCGGACGCCGCTGGGCGTTCGACGATGTGCGGCTGCTAGCCCCGGTGCTGCCGACCAAGGTGGTCTGCATCGGAAAGAATTACGCCGACCACATCAAGGAAATGGGTGGCGACGAACCGCCGGCCGCGCCCGTGCTGTTTATCAAGCCCTCGACCTCGGTCATCGGACCCGATGACGCGATCCGACTACCGGTTGACTCCAAGCGGGTCGATTTCGAGGGAGAACTGGCCGCCGTAATCGGCACCGTGGTGCGGGACGTACCGCGCGAGCGGGCGTTGGAGACGATCCTCGGCTACACCTGCGCCAACGACGTCACCGCCCGCGACCAGCAGCAGGCCGACGGGCAGTGGACTCGGGGCAAGGGGCACGACTCGTTCTGCCCGGTTGGTCCCTGGATCGAGACCTCGCTCAACCCGTCCGACCTTTCCATCAAAACCGAATTGGACGGGGAAACGCGGCAGGATTCGCGTACCTCCCTGCTGCTGCACGATGTGGCGACGCTGGTTTCCTATATCTCGCACGTGATGACGTTGCTGCCCGGCGATGTCGTCCTCACCGGGACCCCGGCCGGCGTTGGGCCAATGAAGGCCGGACAAAAGGTGAGCGTCACGATCGAAGGAATCGGTACGCTGACAAACTCCGTCATCGACCGGAAAGCTGAATGATGAGTAATTCGATCCGGGTACGTTTTCCACCCTCGCCGACCGGCGATCTGCACGTCGGCAACGTGCGGTCGGCGCTGTTCAATTGGGCCTACGCCCGGCACACCGGTGGTTCTTTCGTATTTCGTATTGAGGACACCGATCAGGTCCGCAGCACGGAGGAGTCGTATCTCGGGCTGCTGGACGATATGCGCTGGCTGGGGCTCGATTGGGATGAGGGCCCCGAGATCGGCGGGCCGTACGCGCCGTACCGGCAATCTGAGCGGGCCGACATTTATGCCGACGTGCTGCGCAAGCTCGTCGAAGGCGGTTACGCCTACGAGGCGTTCTCCACGCCGGACGAGGTCGAGGCGCGGCATAAGGCGGCCGGGCGTAATCCGAAGTTGGGATACGACAATTTCGACCGTGATCTGACCGATGAGCAGAAGGCGGCTTATCGGGCCGAAGGTCGCTCCCCGGTGCTGCGGTTCCGGATGCCCGACGAACCGATCGTGTTCGACGACCTGGTCCGCGGGAAAACAACATTCGACACCCAGCACGTACCGGATTTCGCCTTGACGCGCGCCGACGGCTCGCCGCTGTACACCTTGACCAACCCGGTCGATGACGCCACCCAACACATCACCCACATCGTGCGCGGCGAGGACCTCATGCCCTCGACACCACGGCAGATTCCGCTGCACCAGGCGTTGCGGGATTTGGGAATCGTGGACGCGCCGATGCCGCTGTTCGGGCATTTGCCGATGGTGATGGGGGAGGGCAACCAGCGGCTGTCCAAACGTAAAACCCCTGAAGCGTCGCTGAAATTCTGCCGGGAACGCGGATATCTGCCCGAAGGGCTGAAGAATTACCTGGCCCTGCTGGGGTGGGCCATCGCCGAGGACCGCGACATTTTCTCGATCGAGGAAATGATCGAAGCGTTCGACATCACCGACGTCAACGCGAATCCGGCCCGTTTCGACGTCAAGAAGAGCGAGGCGATCAACGGTACGTGGATTCGACGACTGTCCACTGAGGACTTCACGCAGCGGCTGGCCGACTTCCTGCCGGACAATTGGGATCGGGCGACCCTGGTCGCGGCGGCGCCGCTCGTGCAGGAGCGGATCAGCGTGCTCGCGGATGCGCGCGACATGCTGGGATTCCTGTTCGTGGACGACGCGCAGTTCGCGATCGACGAGGCGGCGCGCCCGCGGCTGGATGCCGACATCGTCGCCGCCGCGCTCGGCGCGCTCGAGCCGGTGACGGAATGGACGGCGCAGCGGATCGAGGCGGCGCTGCGGAACGAACTGGTCGAGAAGCGGGAAATCAAGCCGCGCAAGGCGTTCGTTCCGTTGTATGTGGCGGTGACCGGCAAGACCGCGGCGCCGCCGTTGTTCGAGTCGATGGAGTTGCTCGGCCGGGAGCGTTCGCTGGCCCGGTTGCGCGCTGCCGTTGGCTGAGATCAGGGGCGTGCTGTTCGACATCGACGGCACGCTCTTCGACACGCCGGCCTCGATGTTGGCCGCCGCCCGTTCGGCGTTGGCCGGCTTTGGCGTCGAGCCGGCGCTGCTTGATCGGGGCGCGGGGATCTGGCTGGCCGACGCGCAGGGGCGGTACGAGGCGTACCTGGCCGGCGAGCTGACGTTCGTCGAGCAGCGGACCCGGCGGGTTCGGGACCTGTTCGCCGAGCTGGGCCGGCTCGATCCTGGGCCCGACCGGGCGGCGGACTGGCTCACGGCGTACCGCTCGGCCCAGTTGGACGCGACGGTCGCGTTCGCGGACGTGGCGGCCACCCTGGCCGGTTGTGCGTCCTATGTGCTCGGTGCGGTGACCAACAACGACGGGGCGTGGCAGCGGACCCGGCTGACGCATCTCGGACTGCACGGGCGGATCGGGGCGGTGATCGGGATCGACGACGCCGGCGCGGCCAAGCCCGATGCGCGGATCTTCCACGCTGGTTGCGCCGCGCTCGGGCTGGAGCCGGGCGAGGTGGCGTACGTCGGTGACGACCTGGCGCTGGATGCGCGCGGTGCGGCTGCGGCCGGGCTGTACGGGATCTGGCTGGACCGGCTTGGCGCCGGCCCGGACCCGGTGGACGTACCGTGGATCCGGTCATTGGGGGAGCTACCCGAAGTGCTGACCCGGTTTGGGGCATCGGGAGGCGTCCGGTAACCTCTATCGAGCCACGGTACGGGCGCCGCCAGCGTCTGGGCCGATCACCTTGGGGTATGGGGTAATTGGCAGCCCGACTGGTTCTGGCCCAGTTAGTCTAGGTTCGAGTCCTGGTACCCCAGCTGCACGTTTCTAGGGCCCCGTCGTCTAGCGGCCTAGGACACCGCCCTCTCAAGGCGGCGGCGCCGGTTCGAATCCGGTCGGGGCTACCACGACATGCGGGCCCCTGACCACACGGTCAGGGGCCTTCGTCATCTGTTGGCTGTTCTCGCCTAGCTGCGGCAAATACGCGGCCAACTTTCAGCCCGATCGGCGCCGCTCAGACGAACCAACGGGGCGCATCCGTGCCACGCTGCTGATACGGACGGCGGTCGAGTACGCGGACGAAATCGGCGGCGGTTCCGCCAGCTTCAAAGGGGTGAGCGCACCGTGGGCGAGACGATGAGCAAGACGCGTTTGGAGGCGTTCTCGGACGGTGTGATCGCGGTGGCCATCACCCTGCTGGTGATCGACTTACACGTCCCGAACCCCGCCGGATCAGGCACGCTCGCACACCGGCTTGGCGCGGAGTGGCCAAGCTATGTCGCCTACGCCGTGTCGTTCCTGACCATCGGCATCATCTGGATCAACCACCACGCCATGCTGCGCCGGATCACCGGTGTCGACCACTCGATCCTGGTGCTGAACGTGCTGCTGCTGATGTGCATCGTCGTCCTGCCGTTCACCACATCGCTGCTGGCCCAGTACCTTGATGCGTCCCACGGGCAGCACCTGGCCGCGTTCGTCTACGGCAGCTCGTTCCTGCTGATGTCGCTGGTCTTTTTCGCTATGCAACGCCACCTGCTGAACAACCGGGCGCACCTGCTGGAGGAAAACATCGACGAACACGTCCGACGATCCATCCTGCGCAGAAACGCCATCGGTCTCGCCCCGTACACCCTTGCCACCGCCGCCGCGCTCCTCAGCCCGTACGTGACGTTGGCAATCTGCGGGCTCATCGCGATCTTCTACGCACTGCCGGCTACCACCACAGACTGAAACCCACCTAACGGCAACACCGTAAATACAAGCTATTACAGGCCGGACCGCGTCAGAGTCACCCAAACGCAGCGGAAGGATGAGCATGGCCGATAACTGGTACACCGGCAACGCGGCGATTGACGGCGCACCCAATCGCGGTTGGATTCTGGGGCATTTCATCGATCCGGAGACCGGCGGCGTGCTCTCCTCAGACGCGGTCGAAGTCAAATGGGGTGTCCACCCGGCCGGCGAGACTCGGCCTGAGTGGACAGTCGGCGACCACCGGACGACGCTGCTAATCCTCATCGAAGGCCGTTGGCGGCTCGACCTTTCCGTCCGCACGGTGATTCTTGAAAAGCCGGGCGACTATGCGGTCTGGGGTCCCGGTATCGATCACTCCTGGCATGCGGAGGAGGACTCGGTGATGCTGACCGTCAGGTGGCCGTCTTCATCACTGGAGTCGACGACCTAGCTTGGCGTCACCTGATTCTGAGCTACGACCACAGGCCTACTCGGTAAGGGCGTTCCGTTTGGCTAGCGCGGTCGTCCATAGGTGCCAGCCCAGTTCTTAAGCGGGTAAAAGCAATGGATAAAGGCGCAGCAGCCCCGCGGGTAGCGTGTCGGCCCACTGGGCCAGTTCGGTGGTAACTCTGAATGGCGCTGCGTCGGCGAATGGCTGGGCCTGCTCGTCCGCACCGCCGATAGCGAATTTTTCTAGGCGCCAGTCCCGCCAATGAGTCGTGAGGACATTGCGGACGTTGCCGAGCTGGGCTCGGGTGAAACGGCTTTCCACTACGCACAGTCGATTCGGTAGTTGCGGGGCAAGCTTTCGAGTTACTGCATCGATATCGGTGGCGGCGACAACAACGACGATCTGGTCTGCTGAGGGGCGGAATGCCACGAGGGTGACGAGCGCCCCGGACGATTCCAGATCGCCGAGGTCCGGATCCGGCGGGTCTTGTTCTGCGCTACGCGGCCAGCCGCCGGTTGGTGGCGGGCATGGTGGGTTCCGATGGAGAATGGGCCCCGAAAAACTAGGGATATCGGGCGATTGTTCCTCGACCTCGATGCTGTCTCCGTGCCATATTCCGATCACCGAGATATAGCCAGGGCTCTGGTTCGGGGCGAAGTCGGTGGGAACTGCATCGACGTCGGCCCCGACCAATCGAATCGACCACGCGGACGTCCAACCGGCAGGTTTCGGGAGCAGATTGTCGACGCGGGCCAGGTCCAACCAGTGTCCGGCTCGGTTGACCACGAACTGACCCCAGGCACGGACGCGATCGCCTGGCTCGATCACCAAGTCTCTGGCGGCCATGAACCTATGGTCCTCCCGCTATTAATTCACGAGGCGTACCACGGCCGGCCGTGCCAGGTCCTTACGGTCAGGCTAGCCGCGGACGTGCGCCAGCGACGGTGGTCTCAGTTTTGGTCTCATTCGCCGCAGTCCGTCCCGGGCCGGCGGTGACCGCGGGGCTGGAGCTTGTCGACAACGTGCGGTCAGTTCCACCTTGCCGGTAGCCGAACGGGTGGGCATTCGACAATGGTTCGGCCGTCGTGGAGGTAGCTCATGTGCAGGATGCCCGCGGCGATATCGATATGCGGTGTGGGCCTGCGGTCGACTCCTGGAGGCCACCGCAGGCCTGGGCGTTGAGCTGCGTCGAGTGCGGTTTCCATCGCGCAGGCCACCGAGTCCCGAAGCGCGATGCGCTTGCCGACGATCGGATACATCACGCTCTGGAAAGCACTGTCAGCGATGAAGCCGTACCCCTCACACAGGAGGTAACCGCCCCTGCCGGAGACGCTCAGTGTTACTCCAGCGGGCATGACACTCTGCAGACTCGCTGTGATGGCTTCGGCCAGCGGGCGAGGCAGCTTGGACACGATCTGAGTATCGGCGCTCTCTGATCGCCGGTCTCGGTTTTGGCCTCATTCGCCACCGTTCGGACGCGATCGGCGGCTTTTCACCGAGAGGTCAGACACCGCGTGGATTCCGCCGTAGGTAGTCGTTTCGGTCGAGTGGGTTGATGCCGGTGCGTCTGCGGGTCGGGGCTGGTCCGTTGACGGGTCGATGATGATCCAGTACGGATTCCAGAATTCCTTCGCCTCGGGTCAGGCTGGATAGGCGTCGTTGTAGTGCATCGACGGCGGTCGCGGGAATCTGTCCCTGAACAATGGTGGTCGGCCCCTGCGTAGCGGGAGAATCTGGGATGGCACCGAGACCACCGAGAGCGGTGAGAATTTGACCGACGGTATCGGTGGGAATGTCGAGTACGAATCGGTGAATGGGCTCGCAGACGATGGTCCCGGCTCGATTCAACGCATCCATCAGTACCAGCGGTGTGAGCAGGCGGAAATCTTTGGCGATCGTAGCCGGTGTGTAGCCGGCGTGGGTCATGGTTACGACGCAGTCGGTGACCTGCCAGCCATGGAGGCCTTGCTGCAGGGTGGCGCGGACGGTGCGCTCGATCGCGTCGTGGAAGGCTCCAGCGTGTTTGTAGACGTGGATGGGTATGCCGTCGACCGTCACGTCGGAGTGAAACTGAATCCCGCTGCCATCCGCGCCAGGGTCGATGCGGAAACCGGCCGTGGCCACGTAGGGATTCCCGCCTTTGCCCAGGAACTCGGTTGATGATCCGGTTTCGACAGCGCGTTCGATGCAGATGGGTGTGGTCTGCTCGAAGGTGACGTGTAGCCCGTACTCCTCGGCCAAGGTTGCCTGGATGACTTCCTTCTGCACTTCTCCGTACAAGGACACGTGGGTTTCGTGACGGTCCTCGTCGTGGCGGAGGTTGATCAGTGGATCTTGCTCGGCGAGTTGGCTGAGAGCGGTATGCACTGCGACTCCCTGCTCGGGCCGGATCGGGATAACCACGGTTTCCAGCGATGGCGGCGGGAAGTGCTGCTCGGCGCGGTTGGCCTGTCCGACGGTGTCACCGATGTGGACGTTCTTGAGACCGGAGACTTGGGCGATGTGGCCTGCCGTTATGGCATCACGTCGGATCAGCTGGCCTTGTTCGAACACCCGGATTGCAGTCACTTTTCCTTCCCGGTCGTCATCAAAGTGCATCCGGTCGCGGGTGTGGACGGTTCCGCTGGTGACGTGGAGATAGGCGATTTTCTCGCCGTCCGGGCCACGATCGACCTTGAAGATTGCACCCGCGGTCGGGCCATCGGTGGCAGGCGACTTGACCGGCAGGAGTCCGGTGATCCCGGAGATCAGCGGGTTAAGGCCGGCAGCTGTGATCGCCGAGCCGGCGAAGACCGGATGAATCCGAGCGTGCGCGGTCTGATCGCGTAAACACTCCACGAGCCGCTGTGCAGCGATTGCTTTGCCGGAAACGTAGTCAGCTGTCAATGCATCGTCATTGTCGCTGAGCTGCTCGAGTAGCTGCGCGGTAAACGCGGGATCGTCAGATGCGTAGGGGATGTATTGCGCTTCCGGCGTGCCCTGGTGTTTTGCCATGCCCATCTGCACGACAGCGGGTGTGAGACGACCGGCTACCTGCGCGACGATACGGTCCAGGTCCGCGCCCGGACGGTCGATTTTGTTGACGAAAATGAGAGTCGGCACGTGGAGACGCTGCAATGCACGCATCAGGACCAGGGTCTGGGCCTGCACGCCCTCGACGGCGGAGATCACGAGCACCACACCGTTAAGAACATCGAGGACTCGCTCGACCTCCGCGATGAAGTCGGGGTGACCAGGCGTGTCGATCAGGTTGATCGTCACGCCTTGGATATCGAACGAAACCACCGCGGATTTGATGGTGATTCCGCGGCGTCGCTCCAACTCCAGCGAGTCGGTCTGCGTACTGCCCGAATCCACGCTACCGATCTGGTCAATGACCCCGGCGGTGAACAGCAACCGTTCAGTCAGAGTTGTTTTGCCGGCGTCAATATGCGCCAGGATCCCCAGATTGAGTGTCGCCAAGGTAAGGCCTGCCCTGTATCGAGACGATGTGACTCGTAAACACAGGTGCGGCACGCATGGCGGACCTCCTCGCTCGATAAAGCAGTGGCCAGAGTCAACCAGACCTGGGCCGCGTACGACAAAGACATATCTATTGTGAACGGTACTGGAGCGCGGGGTTGAACGTTCGGGCAGCAGGATCGTGCACATCCACGGCAGCAGCGGCCATGTTCTCCGCGCCGATCCGAACCTAATCTCTCTGAAATCAAAGCCCGGCTGGACGATCGGTCGGAAGCATTCTCGCGACCAGGAGGAGGCCGAGATGGTGGGCATGGCGGCCACGAGCAGAGCGGGACTCCAGGGAGCTCAGCCCCGCCATCGTGCCCGCAGACGGCAGGTCCGTGACGCACTCACGGCGTACCTATTCCTGGGACCTAGCCTGTTCGGTGTGCTGGCGTTCCTGCTGGCGCCGGTGGTCATCGTCGCCGTGTTGAGCCTGTTCAAGTGGAGCATGCTGACCTCGCCGCAATTCGTCGGGCTGGCCAATTATCGCCGCATGGCAGG
The DNA here is from genome assembly GCA_040414495.1 of Mycobacteriales bacterium. Classification (GTDB taxonomy): domain Bacteria; phylum Actinomycetota; class Actinomycetes; order Mycobacteriales; family QHCD01; genus DATAVB01. The sequence goes on along the minus strand of JBEDUI010000070.1, from coordinate 19,525 downwards.
CGATGGAAGCGTCTGGCACTCGGTCGGCGTGACCGCGCTGTACGTCGTGTTCACCATCCCGACGCAAACGGTCCTGGCGCTGCTATTGGCCATGCTGCTAAATACCCGACTGCGCGGGATCCGGGCACTGCGTGCGTTCTTCGTCATTCCGTGGATGGCCACACCGGTTGTGATGGGCGAGGTGTGGAAGTGGATATTCTCCACTCAGAACGGCGCTCTCAATGGATTTCTCGGGCTGTTCGGTGTGGACCCTGTGCCCTGGTTGGCATCGCCCACTTTCTCGCTGCCGGCGGTCGCCGCGGTCGGTGTCTGGAGCGGAACCGGCTACACGATGCTGTTCTTCTTGGCTGGCCTGCAAAGCATCCCGGAGTCGCTGTACGAGGCAGCGCGACTGGACGGCGCCGGAAGATCGCAGCAGTTCTTCACGATCACCCTGCCGCTATTGCAGCCGACGATGTTCTTCGTTTTGGTCACCAGCATTATCGGCTCGTTCCAGGTTTTCGACACGGTGTACGCGATGACGCTCGGCGGCCCGGGCGAGGCGACCAGCGTGCTCAATTTCAAGATCTGGACGACGGCGTTCCAGAGCTTCGATGACGGTTACGCCTCGGCGCTGGCAATGCTGCTGTTCGGCCTGCTCCTGCTGCTCACCTTGGTGCAGGTCCGCTTCTTCCGTAAGCGCACCACTTACGAGCTCGGCTAGGAGGGGACATGACGTTGATCCGCAAAACCGGCATATACGCGGTGCTACTAGTGGGCGCGTTTCTGTCGGTGTTCCCTTACATAACCGTCGTCTTCACCTCGTTGAAAACCGCGCCGCAGCTGAATTCGACGGCGCCGTGGCGGCCGGCAATTCCGCCGACGCTGGACAACTTCCGCAAGCTGTTCAACGGCTCCATCGCCAACGTCTCGTTCCCCGCGTACCTTCTGCACACCGTGATGATGACGGTGGCACTGACGGCCGGGCAATTGGTATTCACCACGCTCGCCGCGTACGCCTTTGCGCGGATGCGGTTCCCGGGCCGGGAACTCCTGTTCTGGGCCTACGTGGCGACGCTGATGGTGCCGAACGTGGTGACCATGGTCCCGCTATACCTGATCATGCAGCAATTCGGTTGGGTCGACACCTGGACGGGCCTGCTCGCCCCGTACATCTTCGGCTCACCATACGGGATTTTCCTTATGCGGCAGTACTTCCGGACCCTGCCGGTGGATCTCGAGGACGCCGCGCGGATCGACGGCGCCGGGACGCTGGCGATCCTGACCCGCGTCATTCTGCCGCTGAGCAAGCCGATCCTGGGCACGCTGACGATCCTTACCGTGGTGTTCGCCTGGCACAACTTCCTGTGGCCATTGACCATCACCTCGAGCAACAGCACCAGGGTGCTCACCGTCGGAATCGCCTCGCTGCAGGGGAATCTGGGCGCCGACTACGACCTGATGATGGCCGGCAGCTTCGTCGCGCTGGTCCCGCTCATCGTGGTGTTCCTGTTTTTCCAACGGTCGATCGTGCGCTCGGTAGCGCTCACCGGTTTGAAGTAATTCTCCGGTACCAGCAAGGAGGAAACCATGGAGGCAATACGGAGGCGCACGCTGCTCGGCGCCATGGGCGGTCTCGCGCTGGCGGCCGCCGGCTGTGGGAAAAAGAGCGGCGGAAAGGGCAACGGCAAGGGCACTGTGGTGTTCCGGATCTGGGATGAGACGCAGCTTCCCGGATACCAGAAGTCGGTGGCCGAATTTCACCGGCGCAACCCCGACATCAAGGTCAACGTCGAGCAACTGCCGTATCCGCAGTATTGGTCCAAGCTGGTCAGTGAGGTGGCCGCCGGCAAAGGACCGGATATCTTCTGGAACACGGTGTCCTACTTCCCGGAGTTGGTCACCCGCGGCGTGCTGGTGCCGATGGACGACCTGATGAAGCGCGACTCAGTCGACCTGTCGGCGTACTACACCCAGGTCACCGATTCCTACCGCTATAAGGGAAAGCTGTACGGAATGCCGGCCGACTTCGGCATCACCGGCATGGTGTACAACGCCAAGCTGTTCAAGACCGCAAACATATCCCCGCCCGGAACGCTGACCTGGGCCCCGGACGGCTCCGGCAGCCTGTTGGCGACGGCACGCAAACTCACTATTGACCACAATGGAAAGCGACCGAACGAGGCCGGTTTCGACCCGCAGCACGTCAAGCAGTGGGGCTTCATGGCGGAGAACCACAACCAGACCCAGTACCTGAACTGGATCCCCGAAAACGGCGGGCAATTCATGTCCAAGCCGTTCGGCAAATTTACCTTCGATGACCCGAAAGCGGTGCAGGCGCTGCAGTGGCAGTCGGACCTGATCAACAAATGGCACGTCTCACCGCCGCCGTCCGCCGGTGCGGCCCTGGACCTGTTCAACCGCGGGCAGATCGCCATGTACCCGTGCGTCAACGCGATTCTTCCGTTCATCGTGCCCAAGGTGAACTTCGACGTCGGTGTCACCGCGCTGCCGAGCGGCCCGCTCGGTGCGGTCAATGGCGTCAACGGCCTGTCCATCGGGATGAGCGCGAATGGCCACAACCAGGACGCGGCGTGGAAGGTCGTCAAGTGGTTGGGATCGGAGGAGTCGCAACGGATCCTGGGCTCCGGTGGATACGTATGGCCAGCGCGTAAGGACCTCGCGGACACCTACCTGACGTACTGGAAAAAGAAAGGCCAGGACCTGGGGCCGTTCCAGGACGCGGCGAATGGAAAGACCGACCTGCTCCCGGAAACGCCGGAGTGGAACGCGTTCGAAACGAAGATTGACAACACATTCGAGACCATGTTCCAGGGCCAGAAAGCCCCGTCCGCGACCGCGAAACAGCTTGTACAGCAACTCAACCAGCAGATCTCCTCGTAAGGCAGCCGCATATATATGACCGCCGATCCGGTGACCCTGACGACCGCGCCCCCATCCACCGACTCCGTCGACATCCAGGGAGTGTTCCTGCACGTCGAAACCGACAGCGGGCCGCCGGCTATCCGGCTCGTGAACCCGGAGCCGGACCTGCTGGAGATTCACCTGACGCCGCCGCCGGCGGCAAGCACCATGGCAGTCGACTGGGATGTGCCAGCTGGCGGCGCTACGGCGTATTGGCAGCCGGATTACGGCCAGCGGCGGCATCTGCCGGCCGAGTGGGGATCGAGCCGGTCGGTGAGCCTGCTGCGGTCGGCGCCGGTCGGGGCGCTCGTCGATGCCGCCGACCGCAACGTCGCGAGTTGGGCATTGTCCGAGACCGCACGGCGGCTCGAAGTGCGGCGGGAGGGGATCCGGGAGGAGTCCGCGCGGTTCCGGTGCACGCTAACCGTACCGGTGGCCGAGGGCCATCCCGTGGTCCTGCGGGTGGACCGGCGTCCGCTGCCGTACTGGTCGGCGCTGCACGATGTGTCGACCTGGTGGGACGGCCTCGTAACCGAGCCACCGCCGATCCCGGCGCCGGCCACCGGGCGGCTGCCGGCGTACTGCACCTGGTACTCGATGCACCAAGAGCTGACCGCCGAGCGGGTGGAGCGGGCGGCGCAGGAGGCGAGTGCGCTCGGTTTCGGCACGGTGATCGTGGACGACGGCTGGCAGACCGACGACACCTCGCGCGGCTACTGGTACTGCGGTGACTGGCAGGTTGCGGCCGGCAAGCTGGGGCAGTTGCGCGAACACGTGGACCGGGTACACCGAACCGGCCTGCGCTACCTGCTGTGGGTGGCGCCGCCGTTGCTGGGCCGACGCAGTCTGGCCCGCGCCAGGTTCGCTGACCGGGTGCTCGGGTCGCTGGCCGCGCAGGACGCCGACGTCCTCGACCCGCGATATCCGGAGGTACGCGAGCACCTCACCGACAGCTGCGTTCGGCTATTGGAGTCCGCCGACCTGGATGGGTTGAAGCTCGATTTCCTCGACGCGTGGGTTCTGACCGAGACGCCGCCGGCGGGTGTTGGGGCCGACATCGCCGATGTCGAGACAGCGGTGCACCGATGGCTGGCCGAATTGCGTGACGCCCTGCTCAGCCGGCGTTCTGACCTATTGCTGGAATTCCGGCAGAACTACACCGGGCCGGCGGTACAGCGGTACGGCAACATCTTCCGGGCCGCTGACTGCCCGATGGACATCGTGGACCAGCGCACCCGCACAATCGACCTGCGATTGATGCTGCCCGGCCGTGCAGTGCACTCCGACCCGATCCTGTGGAATCCGACCGAGTCCGCCCTCCACGCGGCGGAACAGTTGCTATCCGGGCTATTCAGCGTTCCGCAGGTCTCGGTCGAGCTGTCCGCGTTGCCGGCCGAACACCGGCGGATGTTGCGGTACTGGCTCGGATTCCACGGGAAGCACTCAGACGCGCTGCTCGGCTGCATCGAGGCTTCGCGTCCGGACCTCGGCTATCCCGTGGTGCGGGCCCGTGGCGCACAGAAGTCCATTGTCGCCGCGTACGCGGAATTGCCGGTAACCGTCAACGCCGAAGACGGGCCAGAGGTGATACTCGTGAACGCGACCGGGACCGACGGTTTGGTGCTCGACGTCGCGTCGGACACCGCGGTCCGGGTGAGTGCCGTCCGCGATCACTGCGGGCAGCCGGTGCCGGATCATCCGGTGTCGGTCGATACGGGCCTGCGCCGGCTGGCCGTGCCGCGCGCGGGATTGGTGGAGTTGCAGGTCAGTAGGCGTTGCTGAGGAGGGGCCGGCGTGTACACCGAGGTTCCCGCTGCGGATCTGCTGTGTTCGGGTCGCTTCGACCAGGTGCCGGGATTCACCGTGTACCGGGAGCGCGGCGCGCGGAATTGGTTCCTCAGCCTCACCGTCGCCAACTCCAGCGACTACTGGGCCGGGGAGCGGCATCTGACCGCGGTTCCTGGTGATCTTGTACTGATCGCCCCGGATACGAAGCAGCACTATCGCGCGGCGCCCGACGACGGTCCCTGGGGGTATTGGTGGGCGCATTTCCAGCCGCGTGCGGCCTGGTTCAGCTGGCTGCGGCTGCCCGAGCTGTCGCCGGGATTCAGTCTGACCAGGTTCGGTATCGGGGATCGGTTGCGCCAGGCCGAGGCCGCGTTCGAGCGAGTGCACCGTTACGCGATGCTCTCCACGATGTATTCGGCCCCCGGCGAGGTCGTGGTGCGCCCCACGTTGACCGGCATGTACGCCACTGAATTGGCGCTGAATGCGATCGAGGAGATCCTGCTGCTCGCCGTGGTCGAACACGAGCAGCAGAAGACACCCGCGCCGGACCCCCGGATTCGGCTGATCCTGGAGCAGATCGCCGCCGATCCCGGGGGCTCGTTCCGTATCGACGACATGGCCTGCGAGGTGGCGCTGTCCCCGTCCCGGCTCTCGCACCTGTTCCGGCGAGAGGTCGGCGATTCGATCGGCAACGTCGTGATGGCTACCCGGCTGCGTAAGGCCGCCTCGTTGCTCGAATTCTCCGACCGGAGCGTGGGACAGATCGCCACCGACGTGGGCTTCTCCTCTCCGTACTATTTCAGCCGTCAATTCCGGGCCCGGTTCGGCATCGCACCCACCGCGTACCGGGCTCGGGTTTTCCGGAATTCCGCGTCCTGAATTCCCTTAGGCCGGTGTGGCCCGGCCCAGCGCGGGCGGGGAAACGGTGCGCTGCTTCATCAGGTAGCGCAGGAAACCCTCGTGGTCGAGGTTGTGGCGTACGGGGTCGGTGTAGACGGTGAACGCCTTGTAGCCGTCGTAGGCGAGCATGCTGTAGGCGTTGGTGGTGAGCCGGTAATTTCCGTCCAGGTCGAGCTTGCGACCACCGATCGTGACCTTCGTCGGGTCGACGCGAGATCCGACCGGCCGCGAGGTGTCGTAGACGTACCGCACCTCATTCGACACCGCGACCGGATAGAAGCCGACGGTGCCGTCGGAGGCGGTTTGCCACTGCTCCTCAAGGATTTGGTGGATATTCGCGCCGGTGTACGTGGCGGTCATGTTGGGGCTGTTGAAGCCATACGCATTCCAGGCTTCGCTATAGGTGATCACGCCATCGGCGTCGCCCTTGGCGCCGCTGCCCGCGTAGAGCAGGTCGCCCCGCAACGCGCTCAGTGCCATGGGTGGTTTGCTGGGCAGCATGGCCAGGTCGGCGGCACCAGGGGAGCGGGCGACACCCCGTTCGGCGTATTGGGTGGACTCCCATTTCATGAAGTCGGCGACCAGATTGCCGAGCGTGGATTCCCCGGATGCGTTCGCGGTGCGGGTGATGTCGCCGGTCAGGCGCGCGATGCGGGTGGCGGAGAGCTGGTCGGAGGTGCGGCCGCTCCAATAGCCGACGATGTCGGCGAGTTGCGCGTCCTGCGGGACGTCGCGGGTGACGGCGTGGTTGGTGGACGAGGTCAGCTCGCGGACGACTTTCCCGGTTTTCGGATCCAGCTTGAGGTTGATTTCGTTGATGAGCTGGCCGTAATAGCCGGCCTCGACGACCGGGCGGGACACTCCGTCGGGTCCTGGGATCATCATGTTGAAGCGGCAGTGCCAATGACCGGTGACGATGGCCGCGATATCGGGGTCGGCCTGGGCGGCCAGGTCGAAGGCCGGACCGGTCGGGCTGGTGCCGGAGTTGTAGTCGTCGCCGGCGTACCCGCCCTGGTGCATGACGATGACGAGCGCGTTGACGCCGCGCGCCTTCAATTGGGCGGCGGAGCGGTTGGCGCTCGCGATCATGTCGGTGGTTTTGAGGGTGGGTTGGTAAGAGCAGTTGAAATTGGGGCCCTCGACGGCGCCTTCGACGGTGAGGTGGATAAACCCGATGGGCAGTCGGCGCCCGCCCGGGCCGGTGACGTATTCGATGTTCCACGCCGGCAGGATCTGGAGGCCGTCGGAAAGGCTGATTACGTTGCCGGTGTAGTACGTCCAGTCGGCGCCCTCGAAGCGGGCTCCGGTGGACTGCCGGAAGCTCTCGAAGGGCGCGTCGTATTCATAGTGCTCGCCGCGCACCATGTGGTTCATCGTGAAGTCCATGCCCTTGTCCAGCTCGTGGTTGCCGAGCGTGGAGAACCGGATTCCCAGGGCGTTGAGCGCCTCGATGGTGCCCTCGTTGTTCTCCATCTGGGCGTAGTTGGCCCAGCCGGAAAAGTTGTCGCCGGCGGAGAAGAAAAGTGAATTGTCGTGACCCTCCCGAATTCGCTCTAGGTGTGTGGCGAGATAGGCGGCGCCGCCGACGGTGATCGGGGATCCGCCCGCTGGGTTGGGTATTGAGCCACCGTCGTTGGCGGCCGGCGGGGCGATGTAGCCGTGAATGTCGGTGATGTTGGTGAGCTGGACGTCGACGTACCCATTAAGCGAGGCGGTGTCGGCGGCGGCCGGGGTGGCGCGGGCGACGGTGCCAACAGCGGCTGCGGCGGCGGCAGCGGCACCGGCGGCGAGAACGGAGCGGCGCGGAACGGGGCGGGCATGCGGGTGCACGGGCGTCTCCTCGTGGAGTTGGCTGGCGGTGCCGAGCCTCGGTGCTGACGCTAGGCAACGCCTTACGGGACGGCCATGCAGCCACGTGTCGCAGTTTTGCCGGAAACTGCTGCGTCTGCCGGGGTCAACCGTCGAGTGTGTTGACCCCGGCACTTTGAATGGCGCCTCAACGGCCAGAATCAGCCACGACGGGCAACTACACGGGTGAAGCCGAGCAGCTTTCCGGCGTCGATACGGAGCATTTCTGCCTCCCAGCCGGCTTTCCCGCGATGTTCGTCGCACATCTCGTTCCAGCGCAGCCAGTCGCGCCAGCCGTCGGGGAGTCGATCGGCGAGCTCCACCTTTACCTGGCCGGATTTCTCCAGATGCTGGCGCCACCACAGGGGACTGTGAAATGTGCAGAAATCCCACGGCCAATCTCGGGCGATGTGCTCCGGCGGCAGTGAGTCCTGTTCCTCGGCAATTCCAGGTACGACAAATCCGATGGCGCCGCCGGGCTTGACGAATCGGGAGTAGTAGCCGATGTAGAGGTCGTCGGTGCCGAAATAATGGTACGCATCGAAGCTGACTGCCGCGTCGAAGAAATCTTCCGCGTACGGCAGTGATCGCGCCTCGGCATAGATCGGAAACACCTGATCGGCTACGCCCTGCTCGATGATGCGCGGCAGGTTGTCGCTGGGCTTGACCCACAGATCGGTCGCCCACACCTGTACGCCGAATTCCCGGGCCAGAAAGATTGACGTCAACGCCGTACCGCAGCCCATGTCGAGCACCCGCATGCCCGGCCGCAGCGGCATTACCTCAGCCAACGCCTCGGCGAGCCAGATCGGGTTCGGTCCCATGGCATTCTCGACCAGCCAACGGGCCGGATATTTCGACGACCGCGGATAGCGATTTGAGACAGTCCGCTGCTGCAATTCTTTGTCTGACAATGACACAGTGGAGCCCTTCCGCAGAATGAGTGCGGTGGCCCGCGTACCAGTCGGGGAGGTCTCAGGAACGGCAGACGGGTTGCACCGCGATCGAGTAGTCCGGCATCGGGTGCACCCCCTTCGTCCTCCCACGACAATTCATTCGAACCTAGCGGCGACGACGCGGGATTGTCCATTCTTATTTTCGGGCCCGGACGAGACAGCCCCGTTTGGTGAGGGTGAGCGGAGTGCTTAGTTCCGCTCCCGTACCGGGTGGCAATTGGCTGTGTCGCACGTAGGTCGCTACGGCTGCTGGATCGGGGAGCACCATGAACGGACCGTCCCACGGCTCGACTTCCACCCTTCCGGCGCCGAAGACCGATGCGACGATCTGTGGAGCTTCCTCGGCGTCGAATGTGCTGGGTGGGTATCCGTCCGGGACCAACTCGGGATCCTGAGAGCGGGCTTTGGTTTGCGCGAGGAAGAGCCCGCCGGTCCGGAGCACGCGATGCGCTTCGGCGATGACATCAGTGGGTCGGTCGAAGTGGTAGAGCATGTTCCGGCATACGACGCCACCGACGCTGTGGTCGCGAAATGGCAGCCGCAAGGCGTCGGCTTGTAGTACGGGACGTGCCGTCACCTTCGTCAGCATCGAGGAAGATGCGTCGATGCCAATCCACCGCGCCTGTGGTGGCAATCGTGCGGCGTAGCCTCCGTAACCGCAACCAACATCGAGGACGGGCGAGAGCCCCTCCGCCACGAAGCGCCCGGCGCCCTCGTCCCAATCCTCATCCCCAACAATCCATGATGGATTCCATGCGGCGGACCGATCCGGATCCGATTCATAATCGGGTTCGATAACGCTCATGCGCTTATCGTCGCCAGGCTCCGAACCATAAGCAACCACAAATCGCGCGGACCAATTACACCCGTTCCAGCGGCAGAAAAGGGCCGGCCGGCAATTCGGTGACGATCCGGTCGCCCGCCCGGACCGGTCCGCCGACTCGGACCACCGCCATGATGCCCGCCCGGCGGACTACGTTTCCCGCTTCGTCGCGACCCAGCACCTCTTTGAGCAACCCGGGCCGGAAGCCGTTGATCTGATTACACGGGTTACGTAGTCCGGTGACCTCGATGACCGCCTGGGGTCCCAGGCGCAGGACCGCGCCGCGAGGCAGGCGCTGGAGGTCAATGCCGCGGGTGGTGACGTTCTCGCCCAACTGACCGGCGCCGACCGCGAAGCCCTGCGCGCCAAGCTCCTCGTGTAGCTCGGCGGCGATGAGGTGGACCTGCCGGAGATTCGGCTGCGTCGGGTCCGCCGCCACCCGGGACCGGTGCTGCACGGTTACCCCGGAGTGTGCGTCGCCAGCGACTCCGATGCCGGCGAGCAACTCGATCTGGTCCACCACATTCTTACTGAACCGGTGTGCGCCATCCCGGCTCACCGCCTCCACCACAGCTCCCATGTTGCTCAGTCTCCCAGAACCACACGTGAAAAGGCGCAAACAATTCCCAAGCTGGACCTGCCGGCTCCGATTTGCTGTGACTTTCAGCCGATCGGAAATGCTGTGCGACCATTCAGGCCATGGCGGTGGATTGGGAGGGCACAGAGGTCGTCTTCGAGCGTGCTGGCGTCGACCGTATGGACGAGGTACTGAGCGTCCTCGATGAAGCGGGGGGATGGCTCAACGCTCGCGGGATCGCGCAGTGGCCAGCAACCTTTGAGAGTGCATGGATCGAGGAAGCCATCTCGCAAGGGGAGACGTGGCTGGTGGCGATCGAGGACAAGGTGGCGGGGACGGTCACCTTGGACTGGGCGGATCCACTGTGGACGGATGCTGACGGCTCAGCCGGATACGTGCACCGGATGGCTACGCGCCGATGGGCGGCAGGACTCGGAGCTCGCATGCTCGGTTGGGCCGCCGATGAGGCACGGCGGCGGGGCGCCGACTTCCTACGCCTGGACTGCGTGAAGTCCAACGATCGGCTGCGTGCCTACTACGAAACTCGCGGCTTCGCGCACCGCGGAGACGTACCCGTGGGAGGCGCTCCTGGCCAGCGTCTTGAGGACGGTCCGGTCACCTGGGTCAGCCGTTACGAGTTGGCTTTGCCTCAGAAGTGATCTGATCGCTGTGTCACGAGCGAGGCTTTACCCAGCGGCTCCAATCGTGCTGGGGTGCGTATCCGGCGGCTTTCCAGATCGACTGCCCACGCTCGTTCTCGTCCAGCACCATCGCGTGAAAACGCTCCGCGCCAAGGCTGGACAGCCGCTCCTCGGCCGCCGCGAGAAGGCGCCGTCCGACGCCCTGCCGGCGGAGCGCGGGCGCAACCGCCAACCGATAAAGGCTTCCCCGCCAGCCATCCCAGCCGCAGATGATCGTGCCGACGATCGCGCCGTCAAGCTCGGCGACAATCACAGCATCGGGATCACGTTGAAGCAGACAAACAACGAGGTCCGGCCGGTCGGCCGGCCGAGAGCCGTTCTCCCCGGCGACTGACCAGAATTCGATCAGTTCCTCAACGTCTTGCAGAGTCGCGGAGCGGATGCGAACCTCGGTCATAGACGCACATTCTGCCACCACGACACCGTTAGCCGAAGATGTAGCGCGCGTGGACGTTATCCCACGAGCCGACTTTCGATCGGTCGCCGTGAAACGCATTCAGGAGCGCGGGGAAGTAGCTGGCCAGGCATTCGTCGTAGCTGCTGGTCCCGGCAAGGAGCTCTTCCGCCGCGGGTACCAATTCCGGGAGTGTGTCCAGGATGCGGGCGCGGGTCATTGAGGCTTCCCGCTGGCCGGTGGCGTCGTCATCAGTCGTGGGGTGCGTTTGATCATCCAACGCGGGAAAGCGCGTCGTGTCGGGAAGTAGGGAATGAAAAGGGGTTCCGTTGAGGAAATACTCGGGGTAGGGGCCGCCGGAGAGTGTCAGCCATGGCGTGCCGACGGCGGATGCGGTGAATCCGAATCCCGAGTGCGGGGAGAAGAGCAGGCCGCTTCGTTCGACGATTGCCAGTTGCACGAGCAGCGGAAGGTCGTAGCCGTCGATCCCGCCCGCTGTTTCCAACAGCTTTAATCGTTCGTCACCGACGAGCCCGCTTGGACGATATCCGGTTGACTTGCCCAACAGGACAATGGTGGCGTCGGGAAAGCCGCGACGCAGCTCATTAAGCAACAGCGTCCAGGATCCCAGAGAGGGATATAGCGAACGGTCACCGCCGCCGCTGGGCAGCACGGAAAGGATTGGCCTGCCGCCATCGCCGAGTATCTGCTCGGCCTGCTCACGTGCAGCGGCCGGTAATTCCAGCCGCAGCGGCCATTCCTGTTCTCGTGGAGGCGTTCCATTGTGGACCGGACGGTGGTGAGCGGTCGCTGCGATGGTGAGCCGCTCGATCTGGGGAAACGCGGCGAAGAAATCTGGACCTCGATATCCGCCTAAATGAATCCAGTCCCAGTCCCGTGGCACGTCAGCGAAGGCATCGCCTGGCAGTTGTTCTGCGAATACATCGAGATCGACCGTGTGCAAAGACGTCAGCCACGGGCAGCATGTCGCAAGATCCAAAGCCGTACGGGCATTGAGCACAAGGGACACATCCAGCCGAGGATTCGCGGCTTTGAACGAGCCCGCCATGCGTAACCCTTCCACCGCGTGACCCACGGGCGGGAAGGTGCACCAGTCAACCAGCAACCGTTCTCGATCGCCTGACATAAAAACCTCCACAGTCTACAAGGGACAGCCACGTCACCGTGTCCGCGCTGATCCAGCGCGTGTGCCGCGTACTCGGTCAAACCTTGCAATTAGGCGGCGACGGTCCATGCGGGTTCGAGTTCGAGCAGATCTCCGGTGATGTCATCGAGATCGTCGGCCGCTCGCGCTTCGCGGCGTAGATCGGGAAAGTGGTCCGCGCGGTAGCGCTCGTGATCGGCCATCGATTTCCACAGCGAGAGCACCAGGAACTCGGTCTGGCCGCGTGCGGCGAACACTCCGCCCCGCATGCCGGGCGCTGCTTGCATGCCCGGATTCCACACCTCCGCCTGCGCGCGGACAAAGTGTTCCCCGCGGCCGGCCTTGACCTGGCAGTGTGCCAGACGTACCACTGATCCGGCGGAGAAGTCGGAGGGAAATCCGACGCCGATATCCAAGCGGTGCTCCCAGAGGCGGACCTCGATCGCGTCGTAGGTCCCCACCTGATCGGCCGCGAGACGGTCGTGCGCTCCGGCGAGGAACCTCTGATGGTCACGTTGGTTGCGCCACCGCGCAAAGAGGTGTGCCACACCAGACTCACGGCGGCTCCATCCGCCGCACTGCCCCAGGAAACCGGGAAGGCCCGACAGTTCAGACCAGGCCAGTTGTGCCCGTCCAAAGGAACCGACGTCCAGTGCGTGACATTTGACCCACTTGATCAACACGGAGACACAATAACGCCCGATCCCGGCTGGCTTTCCCGCGTGAAACAAATAGGCCGTCGTGCCTTGTTCCTGGGGACCACAGGGCGGGGAAATACGGTCGACTGGTGTGAAACCGATCAATCTGATCGGTCGTCGACACAGAGGACCAGTGATCAACTCATTGACGAACTCGATTGGACTCAAATGATGAAGAGCGCGCTGGCTAAGGTCGGATTGCTGTCGGTGGCCACCGCGGGCATTCTGCTCGCGGCGCCGGAAATAGCTAACGCCGCGCCGGTATCGCAGTACGCTGCCTCTGTCGTGCGCCCCGCGGGCGCTACCGGGGAGATATTTGGCACCTACGACGAATGCGAGGCAGAGGCGAACATCGTTCGCGACGGTACAACGGGCGCTTGGTGCGAGCCGTTCGGCATCGCGGAGTGGGAGCTGTACGTCTCGGGCAGCTAGCGGCGCGACAATCAACGTCACCGAATCACCAACCAGCGTTGCTCAACGCGGCGCCTTATCCACCTTCCCGGTAGCCGCGCGGGCACCGGAGCGCCTGGTATCTACATTGCTGGTCAGGGTGTTCAGAACGTTGGGTAGTTCGGCAACCGTTTCGGCGGGCAGGCCGGCCACTGTCTCCTCCGCCAAGGCGCGCCAGACCTTCTTGACCTGCTTGGTCAGGGCCTCGCCGCGCTCAGTGAGTTCGACGACGGTGGCGCGCTTGTCCGAGGCAGCTTGCGTGCGACGGATATGGCCGGAAGCTTCGAGTTTTCGGGTCATGAGTGTGACGCTGGGTGGCTCGCAGCCGAGCGCGTCGCCGAGCTGCGCCTGAATCGTCGGACCGGACCGGTCGAGTTCGAGCAGCAGCGCCTCCTGCCCCGGGTGCAGGCCGAGCGGCGCTAACAATCCAGCGGCTCTGGCCCGGTGTCGCAGGCTCAGCAGACGGATTGCCTGGTTGATGGCATCGGCGCGTTCGAAATCCATGGCTCTCCTTGACGGATTAGTTATGCGCATAACATTATGTGCATAACTAATCCTACCGCGACGTCGAGGACGCTGACCATGCCAACCGCATTCGACACGTACGAGCTAGCCGGCAAGCGCCTAGCCAACCGCATTGTGATGGCGCCGATGACCCGCAGTCGTGCCTACGGGCCTGGGGCCAGCCCGACTGGCCTGACCGCGGAGTACTACGCGCAACGCGCCAGCGCCGGCCTGATCATCACCGAGGGCACCCAGCCGTCGCCGCTCGGCCAGGGCTACCCCGACACGCCTGGCCTGCACACCGCCGAACAGGTCGCGGCCTGGGGAACGGTGACGACCGCCGTGCACGGCGCCGGTGGGCTGATCTACGCGCAACTGCTGCATACCGGCCGAATCGGCCATCCCAGCCTGTTGCCGGATGGCCTGCACCCGGTCGCTCCGTCCGCGGTGGCGGCCAGCGGGCAAGTGTTCACCCATAACGGCCCCAAGGATTTCGTCACGCCGAAGGAACTGACCGGGTCCGCGATCGCGCAGACAATCGACGACTTCGCCGAGGCGGCACGCAACGCCATCGCCGCCGGGTTCGACGGGGTGGAACTGCACGGCGGGAACGGATACCTGATTCATCAGTTCATCGCAACTAACACCAACCGCCGTACCGATGGGTGGGGCGGGTCGATCCAGGGGCGGATCCGCTTCGCCATCGAGGTGGCGACCGCGGTGGCCGAGACGGTCGGTGCGGAGAAGGTCGGATTCCGCGTCTCGCCCGGCAACCCGTTCAACGACATTGTCGAGGGCGACCTGGAGGAGATGTACGGCGCGCTGGTTGCCCGGCTGGGCGCGCTGGGGCTGGGCTATCTGCACCTGATGGAGGGTTCGGACCGCGACCTGACCGGCCGGCTGCGCAAGTACTGGCCCGGCCCATTCATCCTCAACCCGCACGCCCAGCCCGGGCCGATCGGCCCGGCAGCGCTGGAACTCATCGAAGACGGCACCGCCGACCTGATCGCCTTCGGAGAGCTGTTCCTGGCCAATCCCGACCTGCCCGCCCGCCTCGCCGCCGGCGGCCCGTACAACACGCCGGACCCCGCCTCGTATTACGGCGGCGGCCACCGCGGCTACACCGACTACCCGACACTCCGTGACGTCTCGGGAGGTCTCGAGAAATGCAGCACCCACTAAGGGAAAGCGCCGATTCCTCATCCAGGAAACGCTTGTGGCGAGCGGATCAGCTGGTCCGCGGAGATACGAAAGTACGGACCGGCCCCGCCTGGGTGATCCTGCCGCTGGTGTGCGCCTGCCAATTCATGGTGATTCTGGACGCGTCGATCGTGAATGTTGCCCTGCCCTCGATCCAGCGGGACCTTGGCTTTTCGGTCACCGGGCTGGCCTGGGTGGTGAATGGTTACGTACTGACGTTCGCCGGGTTCATGCTGCTGGGTGGGAGTGCCGCTGACCTGTTCGGCCATCGGCGCATGCTGAGCGCCGGGCTGTTCCTGTTTTCCGCCTCGAGTTTGTTGGGCGGCCTGGCCACGGCTCCGGAGGTGCTGGTGGCGACCCGGGTCGCGCAGGGCATGGGAGCCGCCATGCTTGCCCCGGCGACATTGGCCGTGATCAACACCAGCTTCATCGACGTGCACGCGCGGGCCCGCGCGTTCGGTGCATGGTCCGCCGCCGGCGGTGTCGGCGGCATGGCCGGCGCGGTCGCGGGTGGCGCCCTGACCACTGGGCTGTCGTGGCGGTGGGTATTCCTGATCAACGCGCCGATCGGCGCGGTGCTGATCCTCACGGCCATGACGTCTTTGGCCGACGCGCGTCCAAGCCGGCGAGTGTCGCTCGACGTCAGCGGCGCGGTCACCGCGACGGCGGGCTTGGCCGCATTGATTTTCGGGATTATGCAAGGCACCGATCATGGGTGGACGTCCGTACTGGTCGTCGCTCCCGTGGTCGCGGGCGTGCTCCTGCTCGTCGTGTTCGTCGTGATCCAGGCGCGTTTCGCCACACAGGCGATGCTGCCGCTGCGACTGTTCAGGATCCGGAGAGTCGCGGTCGGCGACGGCATGTTGCTGCTGTTCGGCGCGATTGCCATCGCGATGTTCTATTTCACCTCGTTGTTCCTGCAGAACGTCCTGGGTTATAGCGCGTTTCGCGCTGGGCTCGGGCAGACACCCGCGGCGGTGACATTCCTGTTAATTGCGCGCCGAGCCGCCGTCCTGCTGCCGCGAGTTGGCGTACGCCCGTTGGTGTTGGCGGGTTGTACGGGTTTTCTGATCGGGTTCGGCTGGCTCGCCCAGGCTCAGGCCAACAGTAGCTATTTCGCCAGCGTGTTCGGGCCGACATTGCTTATCGCGGTCGGGATCGGGCTGACGTTCCCGACCCTCATGGCCGCGGCGACCGCAAATGTTCCCGATGGCGACGCCGGGATTGTTGGTGGCCTCGCCGCTACCGCGAATCAGGTCGGCGGGTCGATCGGCCTGGCGGCGCTCACGACGATCGCCGGCACCAGATCCGCGCCGCACGGCAACGGGAAAGTTCCGGTGGCCCTCGCCGCGGGCTACGACCTGGTATTTCTCGTGGCGGCCGGACTAGGCGTGGCTATCGCCCTGGTCAGCCTGCTGCTGCCACGATCGGCGCACACGCGGGCGGCTCCACCGACCGAATCCGCATCGGTCTCTTGACGGCCGTAAGTCGATCGGTGGACGCGGGCGTCAACGACCAGTCGATGCGGATGGCCGCGCCGGCAGAAATGCTTTCTGCGTGAGACATCGCAAGGACGACGAACTGGTTCCCACGCCGACGATGGGAACCGACTGTGTCCCGTGACAATCGCCGTAAGAAACGTGTGCTGGTACGGACGCTGGATGGCCCGTTCGGGCCGATCCAACTCCGGCACGACCGTTGGCCAACCAGAGTTGTCGAGGTGTCGGTAGGCGAGCAGCTGACCGTCAGAATCGCTCCCAACCGGGGCGAGCATGGCGCCATGGCGGTGAACGGGCAGCGTGTTTCGCTGTCCCAGCCCGGCCGCTGGCAGTTACGCCGAGCATCGCACATCCGGCGTGCTGCTGCGGTTGGCCGAAGCTATGAGCTCCAGCCGACCGGGCTGCGCACGTCCCGACTGATGCGCGACGGCCTGAGGATCGCCGAGGCCCATGGCACGCTGGCCGCATATTCTCCCTGGCGCACGATCCCCGGCGTCGATGCGCGGCTGACCTGGCATGGCGGGGTCGATCAGACCGACGTAGCCATCGGGCAGGCCATGGTGATCGGTTTCGGTGCGGGCGCGCCTGGGGTGATCCTCACTCTCGTCAGTGTGGTGTTCAGCATCTTCGCCTGGTGGCCCTAGGTGGTTGGTCCGGAGAAAATCAGCTCAATACGCACCGCGGTCGGCATTCAGGTCCGGCTGCAACGGGCATTCATGTTCCGCCCGGCTCGCCCTGGACTGTCCACACAGGACAGACTCGGCATCTTCAGTGGTGCCTGGCCGAGCGCTCGACCCGGGTCGTACCGTTGCCTTGCCGTCAGTCGATCGGTTGACGCGGGCGTCAACGACCGGTCGACTGCGGATGGCCGCGCCGGCAGCGATGCTTTGGGCATGAGACATCTCAAGGACGACGAACTGGTTCCCGCGCTGTCCGCCGAGCTCGGCCAGGAATTGCGCGCCGCCGTATACGCCCGGGTCGATACCGTGCTCAGCCCGGCCCGAATGCTTTCCCCGTTGGGCAATTACCTCATCGCCCGGCCGGCGGCGCGGGCCGCCGCGCAGCGCATTACCGAACGCACCGACGTACCGCTGGACGCGGCGATGATCCTCGGCATTACGGCCGATGCGCTGCACGTCTGGCGCGCGGACCCGATGCTGGACCGGGTCGGCGAGCACGTCGGTCAGGTTTCGCTGGACCGCATCACGGACATCACCGTGGCCCCTGGGCGCAGCTGGCAGCAGGTGACCATCGCGTTGGCCGAGGGGGAGAAGATCGAAGTCGAGGCTCGGGGGGCGGTGCACGCGCTGGCCGCCGCGTACCGGGAGCGCCGCGCGGGTTGATCCGTACGGCATGCTTGTCCGCGTGTCGCAGACCCTGCCCCACGTGTCGAACGAGCATGCCTGGCAACGGGGGGCAATCATGCGCGACGCGTATTACGGGGTTGTGCTGGCCGGGTCGGTCGCCGCGGTGTGTGGTACGGGCGCGGGCATCGGGCGCGTCGTATCGATCGCCGCGCTGTGCGCGCTCGTCCCCTGGTACGGCCTGGTCGGGCGCCGGGCTCAGCGGGAAAGCCCGGTGCCGGCCCGAACCGTCTGCTATCAGCTTGGCGTGCTGGGCCTGTTGGTGACCGCGCAGGTGGGTACGGTCACCAGTTCGGTGGTGCTGTTCGCGCTGGTCCCGCAGTCGTTCATGTTGCTGCCAATCGGCTGCGGCATGCTCGCGCTGGCACTGTTCAACGTGGTGCCGGTCGTCGAGGCGGTCAACGCGCCGAGCTTTGGTGTTCTGGCGGTCGTCGGCGTAGTGGCGCTGTGCGTGGCTTTTGGCGGGCAGTTCAGCTGGTGGATCCAGCGGATCATCCAGCAGAGCCGCGAGCGCGCTGATCTCATCGCGCAACTCGTCGCGACCCGCGCGGAGCTGGCCGAGTCGGAGCGGCAGGCGGGGATGCTCGCCGAGCGGCAGCGGCTGGCCATGGAAATCCACGACACGCTGGCGCAAGGTTTCACCAGCATTCTCATGTTGTTGGAGGCGGCCGAATCGGCTCCGCCGGCGGAGGCACAGGTGCACCGGGAGCACGCGGCGCGCGCCGCCCGGGAGAACCTCGTCGAGGCGCGCGCCCTCGTAGCGGCTCAGCCTCCGACGGAGCTGGCCGGTTCCTCGTTGCCGGATGCGCTGCGCCGGCTGGTCGACCGGCTCGGCGAGGAGACCGGTGTGGCGACGTCGTTGGAGGTGACCGGCGAGCCGCGGGGGCTGCCCGCGGGTACGGAGGTGATCGTGCTGCGGTGCGCGCAGGAGGCGTTGACGAACGTACGGCGGCATGCGGACGCGGCGCGGGCGGCGGTTCACCTGCAGTACCTGCCAGGCGGGATCCGGTTGGAGATTTCGGACGACGGCGCCGGCTTTGACCCGACCGCCGCGGCGGGCTTCGGTCTGGCCGGCATGCGTGAGCGGGTCACGCACGCCGGCGGCCACCTGGCCATCCGTAGTGCGCCGGGTTCCGGCACCGTGCTCACAGTGGAGGTGCCGGCGTGATCCGGGTACTGCTCGTGGACGATCACCCGGTCGTACGGGAGGGCCTGCGCGGCATTCTGAGCGTGGAGGACGACATCGAGGTTGTGGGCGACGCCGGGTCGGCGGCGGATGCGGTCGCGATGGCACGGGCGTACGAGCCGGACGTGGTGCTGATGGATTTGCGGATGCCGGACGGCGACGGAGTACAGGCGACGCGGGACCTGCTGGCCCGGGACCTGAGCTGCCGGGTGGTCGTGCTCACCACGTACGAGAATGACGCGGACATTCTGCGGGCGGTGGAGGCCGGAGCTACCGGATATCTGTTGAAGGACGCCGGTCGGAGTGAACTGGCCGGGGCGATTCGGGAGGCGGCGCGCGGGAAAACGGTGCTCGCCCCGGCGGTCGCGGCGCGGCTGATGTCCCGGATGCGTTCGCCGGTCGACCTGACCCCGCGCGAAATTGAGGTGCTGCGCCTCGTCGGTGCGGGTCGGACGAATGCGGAAATCGGCCGGGAATTGTTCGTCAGCGAGGCGACGGTGAAAACGCATTTGCTGCGGACGTTCGGGAAATTGGGCG
Source organism: Mycobacteriales bacterium (assembly GCA_040414495.1). Taxonomy (GTDB): domain Bacteria; phylum Actinomycetota; class Actinomycetes; order Mycobacteriales; family QHCD01; genus DATAVB01. The sequence goes on along the minus strand of JBEDUI010000070.1, from coordinate 31 downwards.
TCTCGGACCGTACAGCGGCGGTCACCGCGGC
>JBEDUI010000069.1:0-7692 GCA_040414495.1 Mycobacteriales bacterium | reverse complement strand
GGTCTCTTGTCACGTTCGCTGCGGAAGTGCGGTACTGGGCTGCTCTCTTGTCACGTTCGCTGCGGAAGTGCGGTACTGGGCTGCTCTCTTGTCACGTTCGCTGCAGAAATGCAGACGTACGGGGCCTCGCTGAAATTACGTGAATTGCAGAAAGCAGAGGTACGGGTCGCACTGGCAGCACCGCAACGCGGGAATTCACCGCAACGCTGAACGCAACGCCGAGACCAGGGCCGCGAGCGCGGCCGGGTAGGCATTCTCGGCCGGACTGCCGTACCCGATAACCAGCCCGGGCGGTCCGGCGTGTTCGGCCCGGTAGAACGACAGCGGGTCGACCGCGACCCCCGCGGCGGCCAGCCGTTCCACAGCCATCGACTCGGCCAGGCCAGCCGGAAGCAGCAGCGTGATGTGGTACCCGGCCGCGATCCCGGTGACCTCGACACCAGGTACGGTCGCCAGCGCCTCGAGCAGGATCTTGCGCCGATGCCGGTAGCGCAGCCGCATCCGGCGCAAATGCCGGTCCAGCGCGCCGCTTTCGATCAAATGCGCCAGCGCCAGCTGATCCAACGTTGGGCTGTGCCGGTCAATCCGCGCCCGCTGCCGTACGACCGGCCCGACCAGCGACTCGGGCAGCGCCAGCCACCCCAGCCGCAGCGCCGGACTCAGCGATTTGCTGGCCGTACCGAAGTACACCACCTGATCCGGCGACAGGCCCTGGATAGCGCCCAACGGCTGCCGGTCGTACCGGAACTCACCGTCGTAGTCGTCCTCCAGCACGAGCCGCGACCCGGCGCCGGCCCACGCCAGCAACGACGCCCGCCGGTCGGCATGCAACGTCACACCCAGCGGCAATTGATGCGCCGGCGTGACCAGGCACGCGTCGGCGTCCGGCAACGCATCGACCCGCAGGCCGTGCGCGTCGACGGGCGTACCGATCGTCGTCAGGCCGGCATGTTCGGCGGTATCCCGGCTCGGCCGCAGGCCCGGATCCTCGACCGCCAGCCGACCCCGGCCACGCTCAGCCAGGACCCGGCCGACCAGGGCCAGCCCATGGGCGAAGCCGGCGCAGATGACGATCCGGTCCGGCGTGGTGCGTACCCCGCGGGCCCGGCCCAAATAAGCGGCCAACGCCGTTCGCAGCCGGACGTGGCCCTGCGTGGCGCCGTACCGGAAGGCGTCGTCCGGTGCGGTGCGGACCGCGTGCCGCAACGAGGTGAGCCAGGCGTTACGCGGGAACGCGCCCACGTCGGCGGTGATCGGGCGCAGGTCGTATCGCGGCCTGGTCGTCGCCTCGGGCCGCGGCACCGCCGCCGGGGATGGCGTGCTTGGAGCGGTCGCCACTTGGGTGCCCGAGCGGGCCCGGGTACGCAGGTAGCCCTCGGCGGTCAGTTGGGCGTACGCCTCCACGACCGTGCCGCGAGCGAGGCCAAGGTCGGTGGCGAGGGTACGGGAGGATGGCAGGTCGGTGCCGGCTTGTAGCCGACCAGCGCGAATGGCGTCGCGCAACGCCTCTTCCAGCGCGGCGCGGCGGCCCTTTCCGGGTTCGATACGCAGGTGCAGGTCGTGCACTCTGGTCCAAGATTCCGGCACGATTCTGGATCATACGATTGGTCCAGCTTCGCCGTACCGTACAGGTATGAGTGAATACGTCGTTCCACAACCGAGGATTTCCGTGCCGGCGGAGGCGCGGGACGCATACCGTGCGTTGATCGCATTCAACCGCACGGTCGAGGAGAATATTGATCCCATCCTGGGTGGGCTGATCAAATTACGGGCGTCGCAGATCAACGGCTGTTCGCTCTGCGTTGACATGCACACCCGGGATTCGCTGGAGGCCGGGGAGGACGAACGTCGACTATTCGCGGTCACGGCCTGGCACGAATCGCCGTTCTTCACCGCCCGCGAGCGGGCCGCGTTGGAGTTGACCGAGTCGATCACGCTCGTCTCCGAGACTCATGTTCCGGATGATGTGTGGGAGCGGGCCGAAAAGGAATTCACGCCGGCCGAAATGGCCCATCTGGTGCTCGCGATCGCCGGCATCAATGCGTTGAACCGCCTGGCGATCAGCAGCCGCACGGTGCCACGCCCATGACGGATCTGACTGCGAAAGCCGATGCATTACGGCAATTTCACCATGCCGATACACCGCTGATCCTGCCGAATATCTGGGATGCCGGCAGTGCCCGGCTTGTCGCCGACCGGGGATTTCCGGCGATTGCCACCACGAGTAGCGGAGTCGCCGAAAGCCTTGGCTTCACCGACGGGGAAAATGCGCCGGCCGCGGAGGTATTCGCCGCGCTACGGCGTATTTGCGCCGCCGTCGATGTTCCGGTGACCGCTGATTTGGAGAGTGGGTACGGGCTGGCGCCGGCCGAGTTGGTCGAGCGGATGCTCGAAGCCGGTGCGGTCGGCCTGAATTACGAGGATTCGGATCACTCTACCGGCGGGTTGCGTGACGCGACCGAGCAGGCGGATCGGATCGCCGCGATCAAAGCGGCCGGCAAAGAGTCCGGTGTGGACATTGTCGTGAACGCCCGTACCGATACCTTTCTGCGGGGACAGGATGCGGCCGCGTTCGAGGCCGGCCTGCAGCGGGCGGTGCAATACGTGGCCGCCGGTGCCGATTGTGTCTATCCCATCCTGCTGGCCGATGAGGCGCTCGTGAGCCGGTTCGTGGCCGAGGCCGGCGCGCCGGTGAACGTGCTGTTGCGGCCGCAGACTCCCGGCCTTTCCCGCTTGGCCCAGCTGGGTGTGGCGCGGATCAGCCTGGGCGGCGGCCTGGCCCGGGTTGCCCAGCAGGCGGTCGCCGCGGAACTGTCCACATTGGCCAGTCAGATGTGATCTGGGCCATACCTTCCAACCTTCGCGTCATGATGCGAATCGGACGCAGTGTCACTAGCGGAATCACCGCTGACACGGTTTGGGAGGTACGGCCATGAACCGCACCCTGCTCGCTGGATTGCTCGTCCCCGTCACGGGTCTCGCCGCTGGTGCCGCGATCTACGCTGCCGGACGCGATGGGCACACCACGACCCCGGCCGCCGCCAGCCACCGTCAGCAGGCCGCCACCGCCGAGCAGGCGGTTCTCGTATCGCCGAAGACCTCGGCCCCGTACGCGAACAAGACCGAGACCGGCTACCTCACCTCGTACGCAGACGGGACGCTGAGTTTCCGGACCGCGACCTGGGTTTCCGGCGGTGTGGACAATGGGCACTACGACGTCGGTACCAGAACTCATTCGTTGCCGCTGGCGAGCGACCCGACCATTCGCAGCGCGGTCGGTATTTGCTCGAACGGACAGGTCACGATGGACCGTAACGGGAATGCCGACAAGGCGTGCAGCCCAGCGCAGTTGGCGGCCGCGCTGCACTCGGGCAATAGGCCCTACGCCGTACTGCACGTGGATTCCGCCGGTGAAATCACCAGCATCTTGGAGCGGTACGTTCCATAGTGTCCTTAGTGGACGCGCCACATTAGAGCCGGCGCGCCGCAGTGTCGTCGGACCCCCACCCGAACCTGTGGCGCCGCCATCGTTGGAATATAAGAAACGGCGTCCCGGCCATATCGACCGGGACGCCGTTTCGAATTCTTTTTTACTGCGCTGGTTCCAGTTGCGCCGTCGGGGCGACCTCGGTCTCGACCGCCGTATCCGGGCGGAGGCGCCGGATCCCCAACGCCGCCACCGCACCGATCGCCACGATCCCAGCGCCTACCGCGACGGCCGGCTTCAAACCGTCCACGAAGGACTGTGAACTGATGTAGCTACCGCTGGCGGAGAAAACGCTGGAGAGCACCGCCACACCGAACACACCGCCCAGTTCGCGGATCGCGTTGTTGGCGCCAGAAGCCAGACCCTCCTCCTGCGGCCGTACCGCCCCGAGCACCACGGTCCCAACCGGAACGAAGAACATGCTCATTCCGACGCCGGACAGGACGAACGCCGGCACCAGCGAGGCGTACGAGACGGTCGGCGACATCACCACGGCCAGCCAGGTCAGGCCACCGGCCATCATCGCCAGGCCACCGGCGATCAACGGACGGCCACCGATCCGATCCGCGAGCGGGCCGACGAGCGGAGCCAACAGCAGCGGCATGCCGGTCCAGGGCAGCGTACGAATTCCCGCCTGCAGCGGCGAGTAGTGCTGCACGATCTGCAGCGACTGAGCCAGCAGGAAGATCGCGCCGAACATCCCGAAGCTGAACAGAATGCTGGCCAAATTGACCGCGCTGAATGACCGGTCGCGGAAGAACCGCAGCGGCAGCATCGGGGCCGCGGTGCGCCGTTCGTAGGCCAGGAAAGCCAGGACCAGAAGGCCGCCGCCGATCAGACCGGCCAGCACGCTCATGCTGGTCCAGCCGTGCGAGTTGCCGCGCACCACACCGAAGATGACGCCGAAGAGGCCGGCGCTGGCGAGCAGTACGCCGGTGATGTCCAGCCGGCTGTTCGGGCCGAAGGTCTCAGCCAGTTTGGTCCGGGCCAGCGGGATAGCCAGCAGGCCGACCGGCACGTTCAGCCAGAAGATCCACTGCCAGGCCGCGCCCTCGACGACCGCACCACCGACCACCGGTCCGACCGCGACGCCAAGCCCGGACACCGCGCCCCAGATACCCAACGCGGCACCGCGCCGGGCAGCGGGAACGGCGGCCGACAGGATCGTCATCGACAGCGGCAGGATGGTCGCCGCGCCTAGGCCCTGGATCGCGCGGGCGGCGATCAGGGTCTCGACATTGGGCGCGAGCGCGGCCGCGGCGCTGGCCAGTGTGAAGACGGTCAGCCCGGCGGTGAAGACGCGGCGTCGGCCGAACCGGTCGCCGAGCGCGGCCGCGGTGAGCAGGAAGACCGCGAAGGTCAGGGTGTACGCGTTGACTGTCCACTCCAGACCGGACAGGCCCGCGTGCAGAGATTCCCGAATCGAGGGCAGCGCCATCGTCACGACGAGGTTGTCGAGGGCGCCCATGAACGCGGCAACCGAGGTCACCACGAACGTCCAGATAAGGCGATTGCGCGACATCGCTGGACTCCTAAGTAGTAATTGGTCACTAACAACTGAGGTCATGAGTAGGCCGGGTCTTACGGGTGCTTTGCTTACTTGCCTTCCGGCTTCGATTCCCGCGGGTCGCCGGGGCGCGCGAGCTTGGCCCAGCGTTCGTCCACATCGTCCAGCTGCATCGCGGTGATGACGTTGCACAGCATGCCCGTGGCGTAGAACTGCCGGACCGTGTCCGGATCAAGTCCGGACAAGCGCTCGATCGTGTACCAGACGTCGCGGAAACACCGCCGGCAGGCGGCCCGTACCTCTTCGTCGCCACAGGAGGCAAAGCCGTGCAGCGACAGCAGCAGGAACGTGCGGTCGGCGATCAACTCGGTGTAGGCCACGGCCATCGCGGTGAGGGCGTCCTGGCCGGATGTGGTGCCGGCGGCGGCCTCGAACTTCGCGACAATCTGCTGGTTGGCGGTCTGAATGGCCTCGATGAACAGGGCCTTTTTGTTGGGGAAGAGCCGGAACAGGTACGGCTGGCTGATCCCGGCGCGGGCGGCAATGGTCTGTGTGCTGGTCCCGTCCAGGCCGCCCTGAGCAAACTCGATCATGGCCGCTCGGAGGACGGCCTCCCGGCGCTGCTCGGCGGTCTGTCGGATGGTGCTGGTCGGTGCCATGCCGAAGAAGTTAGTGATTGGCCACTCACATGTCAACCCTGGCTTGGGGTGCATCTGTGGGCCGTGGCTCGGTTGGCGCGCTTTAGGCGACTGCTCCGTGGCTGAGCCGGCTGCCGGCCTCGGTGGCCAGCGCCTGAGACGATCGCCGGTCCTTGTCGGCAGGTGTCTGAGACGACCGCCGGTCTTTGTTGCTAGCTGTCCGAGACGACCGTGATCGTGATGGCGTTCGTCAACGATCTGCGTACAAAAGCCATCACGATCAAGGACGCGGCGCGCGACGCCGCCGGGTTGATACCGGTTAGTCCGACTCGCGGGACGCGAAGAGCCTGTGGTCGGTTCGACGACCATGATCATGAGTGGATTTGATGCCGGAATCGGTAGCAAATCCACTCATGATCATGAAAAGGCTGAACGGCAACGGAGATCAGGCGAGGCGGTCGAGCGGCGCCGGAGAAACAAGGCGAGGGGGCCGAGCGCTGTTGTCTCGGTCGGCGATTCGCCGCTGGGCTGGTTGTTTAGGTCGGCGATTCGCGGGCTTGGTTGTTTCGGTCGGCATTCGCTGCTGCAAATCATGATCGTGATGGCGTTCGTCAACGGTCGCGGTACGGAAGCCATCATGATCATGGAGGGCGCTTGGGCGCTTGGGCGCTTGGGCGCTTGGGCGGTTGGTCGTGGCCGGGCCGGCTGCTAGGGCCCCAAGGAGATCGTGATGGCGTTCGTCAACGATGGCAGTACGAAAGCCATCACGATCATGAACGCGGGTCTAGCAGGGTGTTTTAACGGGACGCGAGGCGGGCCTCTTCAGCGATTTTCATTGCCTGCTGTCGGCGTACCCGTTCCGGCACGATTTTCTCCCGCGGCGCCGTAGCCCGGAATTCGTACCGGTCAACACCCAAACCACGTAACACAGCCTGTTCTACCAATGAATGGTCGGCCGGATTCTCCCGGTCGAACCGCATCGGCTCGCGCAGGTGAATCGGCGGATTGGTGATGAGCCGCGGCAACTTCAACACATTTTGCGCCTTGGCGTGCAGGATGAACGGGTGCAACAAGAATACGTCGCCCACCCGACCGGTGGCCTCGACGAATTCGCTGCATTCTGAAATTACGTCGGAGAACGAGTTTGGCAGCAAACCCTCGGGATGAGCGGCCAGCCGGCGCGCGATCGGCCCGACCGAGTCGGCCGCCACGAACGTCGCCCCGCCCTGATGCTGTACGTCGGACCAGAGCACCAGCGTCAACAGGCCCTGCTCGGGCGAGTCGAGGAAGTGCCGGAAGAAATCGCCGTCCTTGTGAAAGCCGCCGGATTCGGCCGAAGCGTCGGCCCACGGCCGGTCCGCGCCCTCGCTGAGGTTGACGATGAACCCGTCACCCCAGGTGTACGGCTTCTGCACCCGGTCCTCGCCGCCGACGAGGTCGCACGCCGCCTGCCACGCCTTGGGTGCGAACGTTGCCACGTCGATCCGGCGATGCCCGGGCATGTGGATCGAGGTCTGGGCCCAGGTCGACTTGTCGTCCGGGTCGTACCCGAGCCGGGTCCACACCGAGTCGGTGTATTCAGAAGCCGCTTCCGGGGAAAAACAGTCGTGAATGACGACGTATCCCTTATCGAGGAAGTGTTGTGCGTCAGCGTCGGTGAGTGCCTGGAATGCTGGTGCCACGGTGAAATCCTCCCCAGTCGACTCAATGCTACGTCGCATAATTAACGAGAGCGGAATTCGTTTAATTCGTTGACCGGTTCCGGTCGTATTTCGATGTTTCCGCCGCCGTGCCGGCAGATCAAGCCCGGCGGGGATAATGGCGCGTACGTACCGCGAACTGGATGGAGTACGGATGAAGATCGCCAGAATGGAAACGTTTCTGGTCGCCCCGCGCTGGCTGTTCCTGCGGATCGAGACCGACGACGGCGTGGTGGGCTGGGGTGAGCCGATCGTCGAGGGTAAGGCGGGCACCGTGCAGACCGCGGTCGAGGAGATGTCCGAGCTGCTGATCGGGGCCGATCCGCTGCGTATCGAGGACCACTGGCAGGTGCTGTCCAG
>JBEDUI010000068.1:0-30452 GCA_040414495.1 Mycobacteriales bacterium | reverse complement strand
CGGTGCATGAAATAAATGTCGAGGTAATCGGTCTGTAGCCGTTCCAGGCTGATCTTCAGCTGTCTGGTGATTGATTCCGGGTCGCAGTGCGGTGTGTGCGCGCCCTTGCCGATGATGACAATGTCGTCGCGAATTCCGCGGTTGGTGACCCACTGGCCCAACAGCGGTTCGTGCCGGCCGCCACCGTAAATATGCGCGGTGTCGAACGCATTTCCGCCGCGCTGGATGAAATCGTCGAACATCATCGTGGCGTGCGGCAGGTTGGGCTGGTTGTCCACGCCCATCACGAGCCGGGAAATCTGCTTGTCGATCCCGTCGACGTGCCCGTAGCGCATCGTGTGGTTCTCGCGCCTACGCAACGGGGCGCCGGTGATCGTGGGAATGTTGGCGTCGCCGCGTTCGGCCGGGTATTCCAGGCCGATCGCCGCCCGCCATTTGTCCATTACGGCGATGTTGCCCAGCGAGTCGTCCCAGCTCATTTCCGGCGCCTGCCGCTCGGCGAGGTGGTCGGCCACCGCGTCGGCCTCGCTGGCGTACTGGTAGTTCGCCTCGACCGTGATCTCCTCGGCTTCGGCCCCGATCCGGTGCAGCACCAGCTGCGACGGCTCGGTCGGGCTGGGCAGCCACGGCTCCGGCACCACGAGGTAGCCCTGCGAGCCGATGACGCGAACGACGTTCTCGGCCCCGAGCCGGACACCTGTCGTCACATGGGCGCTGATCCCGTCAGCGAACCGCAGCGTGGCCGTCGTCCACTCGTCGATGCCGGACTCCCCCAGCTGACCGACCGCGCTCACCTCGACCGGGTTCGCGAACGGCTGACCGGTCGCGGCACCAGCGATCAGCCGCGCGACCGACACCGGATAGCCACCCACGTCGAGGATTCCGCCGCCGCCCAGGTTCGGGTCGAACAGTCGGCTGGTCGGGTTGAAACCGGCCGCGAACGCGAACGAGGCCTCGATCTGCAGCACCGTACCGATCGCGCCGGACCGGATCAGCTCGGCCAGCCGCTTGGCCTGCGGGTGGCAGCGGTACATGTACGCCTCCATCAGGAAGACGTCATGCGCCCGCGCCGCCTCGATCATCGCCATCGCCCAGGCGTGGTTCAGGCTCAACGGCTTTTCGACCAGGATGTGCTTGCCCGCCTCGGCCGCCTTGACCGCCCATTCGGCGTGGCCCGGGTGTGGCGTGGCGATGTAGACCGCGTCCACACCGTCATCGGCCAGCAGCTCCTCGTAGCTGCCATAGCTGCGCGGCGCGTCGTACTTCGCAGCGAATTCCTGCGCCCGGGCCAGCTGCCGGGAACCGACCGCAACCAGACGACCGGTCCGGGACTGCGGGAGCTGGCTGGCGAATCGGTGCGCGATGTTTCCCGGACCGATGATGCCCCAGGCGAGCGAGCGATCTGACACGAGCAGTCCTCCAGCAGTCGTCGTACGTACGAAATTCCCTCGCGGATTTCACCGCCGAGGCTAATCCTCCATCAAGAAAACCTGCTCCATCGTTGCCCACCAGTCGCCGGTTTCGGCCGTCGGTACGGGCTGTTGACAGGGCGCGGTGACCTTCCACCAGTCCTGGGTCGGGCCGTCCTCGGCCATTGCCTTCATGTCGGCCGCCAGGTCGTCACCGTGATATTCGAAATAGCCGAAGAGCAGGTTGTCGTGCAGGTGAATCGAATAGTTTCGAATGTTCGACTTCCGGATCCGGTCAAGCACCGCCGGCCATACCTGCGCGTGTAACCGCTTGTACTCCTCGATTTTTTCAGGGCGGACCCGGATCACCTGCGCCACACGCTGCATCTGGCCTCATTTCACGTACGGAATTGTCTGCGGCCCCTCCGGCAACGCACATACTGTCGCGGCAGGACCGGCCACGGCAATCGTCGCGCCAATATCAGCTGTCTGTTCCAGGTGCGCCGCGGCCAGATCCGCGTCGGTGAGATAACCGGTGTGCATCACGACCCGGGCCCGGTCCTGGATCCGGGCCTGCACCTGGATCTGCCACTGATCCGGCACGGTCGACTCGCGCGCATTGATGGCCGCCAGCAGGGCCGCCGGCGAGGCGTGCGCGGTCAGCTCGCTGCGGTACTGGCCATGGTCGGGGAACCCGTCCCGGCATTCGGCGGCGCAGATGATCGTGCCGCCGGGCTTGACGACCTGGGCGGCGGCCGACATGCCCTTCACCGACTGGTAGAGGTTCTGATCCAGCGGATAACCGGAATTCGTAGTGACCACCACGTCGAACGGCGCGTCGACCGGCTGCATCGCCGCCGTCCGGGCCACCGCGCGGGCGGCCGCGTGCATGGCGAACAGCTCGCCGCCGAACGCGGCCACGATCCGCTGCTGCGCATCCAGCACCACGTCGAGGGCGAAATCCACCCCGGTCCCAGCGGCGATGGCTCGTACGTCGTCGTGCACCGGGTTGCCCTCGATCACGCCCCAGGTAGCGCGCGGGTCGCCGATCCGCCGGGCGTCGTGCAGGGTCAGTACGGTCTCCAACGCGGCCAGGCCCGGCGCGACCATTTTCGGCCCACCGGAGAAGCCGGCGAAGAAATGCGGTTCGACGAATCCGGTCGTGATCCGGACGTCGGCCCGGGCCCATTCGGTGTTGAGCCATACCGGTACGTCGGCGCCGTACCGGCCCATCCAGGTCAGGCTGGATTTGTCGCGGGCGTCGTGGTTGACGATCCGGACCCGGCCGACGACCTCGTCGCCGAGCATCTCGCGCAGTTCGGCCTCGGTGTTGCCGCGATGGGTTCCGGTGGCGATGAGGACCACGACGTCCTCGGGCTTGACCAGGCCGTCGAGTTCTTCCAGTACGGCCGGGACCATGATGTCCCGCGGCTGGGCCCGGGTGCCGTCGCAGACCGAGATCGCCACGTGCGCGCCGCCACGGTTACGGCGGGCCTGCGCCACCCGTTCCCGCAGCGACGGCCCGACCACCGGTGCCCGCAACGCCCGGCGTACCTCAGCTCGGGCATCGGCGGCCGGGGTCGGATGGGCCGGCGCCACGACCGTGGTGCGCTCGTCCGGCAGGTCGACCGCCAGACCGGTCTGCCCGTAGGCGAGGCGGATCCGCATGGCTCAGCCGGCGAGCTTCTCGACCGCCTTGAGCACGGCGTCGCCCATCCCGGCGGTGTCCGTGTTGGCCTTCCCGTCCGTCGCCAGGTCAGCGGTGCGCAGCCCGTCCTCCAGAACCTGGGCGCAGGCCCGGTCGACCAGGTCGGCCGCCTCCAGGAGGCCGAACGAATACCGCAGCGCCATCGCGAACGAGCCGATCATGGCCAGCGGGTTGGCCAGCCCCTTGCCGGCGATGTCCGGAGCCGAGCCGTGCACCGGCTCGTACATCGCCTTACGGCCGCCGGTCTGCGGGTCGACCTCACCCAACGAAGCGGAGGGCAGCATGCCCAGCGACCCGGTCAACGTGGCGGCGATGTCCGAGAGCATGTCGCCGAACAGGTTGTCGGTCACCACGACGTCGAACTGCTTGGGCCGGCGCACCAATTGCATGGCGAAGCTGTCGGCCAACGCGTGATCCAGCTGTACGTCGGGGAATTCCGCCGCGTGCACGTCACTGACCACGTTCTTCCACAGCACGCCCGAACGCATCACGTTGTGCTTCTCGGCGGACGTGACGTGATTACGCCGGGCCTTGGCCAATTCGAACGCGACCCGGGCGATCCGCTCGATCTCGCCGGTCGTGTAGAGCTGGGTGTCCACGGCCCGCTTCTGGCCGTTCTCCAGCGTCACGATCTCCTTCGGCTCACCGAAGTACACGCCGCCGGTCAGCTCGCGGATGATCACGATGTCCAGGCCCTCGACCAGCTCGCGCTTGAGCGAGGAGGCGTCGGCCAGCGCCGGGTAGCAGATCGCCGGGCGGATGTTGGCGAACAGGCCGAGATCCTTACGCAGCCGCAGCAGCCCGGCCTCGGGGCGTGCCTCGTACGGAACGCCATCCCACTTCGGACCGCCGACCGCGCCGAACAGCACCGCGTCGGTGCTCATGGCCCGCTGCATCGTCTCGTCGGTGATCGCCACGCCGTGCGCGTCGTAGGCGGACCCGCCGACCAGGTCGGTCTCGGTGTCCAGGTCGACCACGCCGGCCTTGCCGCACCACGCGATCAGCTTCTCGACCTCACGCAGCACCTCCGGACCGATCCCGTCGCCGGGCAGTAGGAGCAGGCTGTGACGTGGCATGAAATCTCCCTGGGCAGGAACAGTGCTGGAACGGTCTGATGCTGGCTGTGGTCCACAGCCTAGTGACTTACGTCCCGCCCCCGTTTCGGTGGTGTGGCGGACGATCGGCCGGTCTCAGGACGCGCGCGGGTGCGCCTGTGACTTCGGACAACCCGGTCGCGCGACGCGACGCGGCGGTGTTCTATGTAAGAGCAACAACTCGGGGTGAGGACTAGTCGTACATGGCCAGAATGCAAGCGACGGCGGCATTCGAGGCAGAACCTTCCTCCCCGCCGCCACACGAAGCGACCGCCCAACCACTGCCCGTAGCGTGGGTCTTCGACGGCAGCGACCCGGACGGTCGCCCGCTCGTCCGCCGCGAGCCGGTTCCGCCGGGCGAATTCGACGCGGTGGCGGGCTACCTGCAGGCAGCGGCGATGGTCACGCCACCCGGCGCGCCGGGCCCGGATCTGCTCGACCCGCGCCGCGGCGACGTGGTGCCCTCGACGTGGCACACCGACGGACAGTGGATCTGGTCCGGCAGCGTCATCTACTACCTGCACGTGCACCGTTTGGCGCCGCAACCCGAGCTGCTCGACCACATCCGCCGGCAGCGCTACGCCCTCGCCCCGGTCAGTCCGGACGCACTGGCCGTGGCGCTGGCGACCGTGACCGGCGCACCGATCCCCGCGCCGCGGCCGGCTGCCGAGCACGACGCGGACGAGCCGGCAGCGCCACCGCAGCTGCACGAACCCGTACAGGCTGGTCCTGAGGTTCCGATCGCACCGCAGCCCGAACCGATCGTCCCGGCCCCGCGCAACGCACCCCGCGACGAGCATCCGTCGGACAGCCCCGAGCTGCGGGCGACCCTGGCGCGGGCGGCCGAAGCGGCGCAGTCGCTGGACATCGACCCGGACCGGTATTGCGTTGATGGCGTTCGCGACAACGCCTGGTGTCTGTCGCGCGACGGCAGCCGTTGGCGGGTTTTCCAGCAACGCGGCGAAAGTCGTAAGGGAACGGAGTTCGACACCGTGCACGAGGCGGTCGACTACTTCGTCGGCCACCTCTTCCTGCATCGCGACGAGCTGCGCCGCATCCCTGAACCCGAAGCCGACGAGCCGGCTCAGGAGGTCAACGGAACGCCGGCGGCGCAGGCCGGACACGAATCCGGCGACCAGAGCGAGTTGCCGGCCCGTTCCACCGATTCCAGCCCGGCCCCCAACGAGTCCGCCAACGCAGCGGCCGAATCGCCGAGCACCAACAATGCCCCGAGCGCGACCGACCTGGCCCCCAGCGCCTGAAGGCTCGCCGCGCTCGACCCGACCGCGGACCCGGCGTTGATCGCGTCATCGACGATCGCCACCCGGGCACCGACCAACCACGACCCGTCCGGCACCTCGTACCGCGCCGAATAAAGCGCGGCACCCGGGGCCGCGACGCGTTCGGAGAAACAGAACCGCGCGTCCAACTCGGCCGCGACCATGCTGGCCACGAACGCGCCACCGGTCAGCGGACCACAGATCACCTCGGGCTCGTACGGAGCCAGCAGCGCAGCCAGCTCCCGTACGTACGGCAGCAGCCGGGCCGGCCGCCGCAACAGCAGATCCAGATCCAGCCACAGCTCGCCGTGATGCCCAGACTCGAACCGGAAATGCCCGCGCCGGGCGCCCAATAACGACATCAAGCCGCCGGACATACCGCTCCTCTCGCTCTTGCCGCATCAGCATGATCACCCGACCGGTACGGTTATCACGCAGTGGCCAGCCTGGTCAGCCCGGTTTGGTCAGCCTGGTTAGCCCAGAGGAGGACTTGTGCCGCTCACACCCGGCAACGGCGACAACCACCGCTCCGCGGAGCTCGCCGTCAACCCGATGCATTCACGGGGTGTGCATCTCGGCTCGGTGCCGCGGACCGAAATGCCCGCCGACGAAATGCTGCCGACTACGGCGTACCAGATCGTGCACGACGAGCTGATGCTCGACGGCAACGCCCGGCTCAACCTGGCCACGTTCGTCAGCACGTGGATGGAACCCGAAGCCAAGGTCCTGATGACCGAGTGCTTCGACAAGAACATGATCGACAAGGACGAGTACCCGCAGACCGCGGAGCTAGAGTCGCGCTGCGTCTCGATGCTGGCCCGGTTGTGGAACGCCCCGGTCCCCGCGTCCGCGACCGGCTGTTCGACCACCGGCTCGAGCGAGGCGGCGATGCTCGGCGGCTTGGCGCTCAAACGCCGCTGGCAGCACAAGCGCCGGGCCGCGAGCAAGGCCACGGTCTGGCCGAACATCGTCATGGGCAGCAATGTCCAGGTGTGTTGGGAGAAATTCGCCAACTACTTCGAGGTCGAGCCGCGGTACGTGCCGATGGCCGGCGACCGCTACCACCTCTCGGCCGAGGAAGCGGTCAGCCACTGCGACGAAAACACGATCGGCGTCGTCGGTGTGCTCGGTTCGACGTTCGATGGCAGCTACGAACCCATCGCCGAGATCTGCGACGCGCTGGATGCCCTGCAGGAACGCACCGGACTGGACATTCCGGTGCACGTCGACGGGGCGTCTGGGGCGATGGTCGCGCCGTTCCTCGACCCGCATTTGGAATGGGATTTCCGGCTGCCCCGGGTCGCCTCGATCAATACCTCCGGGCACAAGTACGGCCTGATCTATCCCGGAGTCGGCTGGATTTTGTGGCGCGATCAGGCCGCCCTGCCCGACGACCTGGTGTTCAAGGTCAACTACCTCGGCGGCGAGATGCCGACGTTCGCGTTGAACTTCTCCCGACCGGGGGCCCAGGTGGTGGCGCAGTACTACACGTTCCTGCGCCTGGGCATCGAGGGATTCCGCCGGGTGCAACAGAACTGCCGCGACGTCGCCACGTCCCTGTCGAGCCGGATCGCCGAGCTGGGGCCGTTCTGGTTGCTGACCGACGGTTCGGAGCTGCCGGTCTTCGCGTTCGCGCTCAAGCCGGAGATCACGAACTACACCGTGTTCGACGTCTCCCGGGTGCTGCGGGAGCGCGGTTGGACGGTGCCCGCGTATACGTTCCCGGCCAACCGGGAGGACCTGGCCGTGCTGCGGATCGTCATTCGCAACAGCTTCAGCGGCGACCTGGCCGATATCCTGCTGGACGACCTGTCGGCCGCGGTTGAACGGCTGAAGAAGCTGCCCGCGCCCGCCCCGGTTCAGACCGAGGGCTTCCGGCACTAACGCTGGATTTCCGCCGGCGGCCGGTTTCAATGGCCGTACGAGCCGGTTTTAACGGCCGCCGGCCAGCTCCTCTTTCAGCTTGTCCCGCCGCTGCTGCAGGATTCCGATCGGCGCCGAGGCCGAAGGCGGACCCGGGACGCTGCGCCGCAGCCGCGCATGCAGCTGTGCGTGTGGCTGACCGGTCTGCCGGGCAATCCGGCCGACGAGCCGGTTGATCTCCCGGCGCAGCGCCGAGGACTGCTCGTGCATCAGTGGCGACGGCTCCGGGCGCGGCGGCGCTTCCCGTTTCACGCTGGCCAATTTCTTGACCTCGGCCTCGCGGCTCTTGAGCAACGCCGCGGTCTGCTCGGCCGATAGCAGTCCGGGAATGCCGATGAATTCCTCGTCCGCGCTGGAGACCTCGGCCGGCGCGTCGCCCATCATGGCCCGCCCACCGTAGAGCACGTGCGCGAACTGGGCCTCGGCCTCGACCGCTTCCCACTCGTTGTTCTCGCCGCGTTCGGTCTCGACCTTCTCCAGACCGGAGATATCGTCCAGCTCGGGGTCGGCCTGTTTGGGCGCGGCCAGTACGTGGTCGCGTTCGGTTTCCAGTTCGGCCGCCATCGTCAGCAGCGGCCGTACCGCCGGCAGGAACACGGTCGCGGTTTCCGAGCGGTGGCGGGCCCGGACGAACCGGCCGATCGCCTGGGCGAAGAACAGCGGAGTGCGGTACGACGTGGCCCAGATCCCGACGCTGAGCCGGGGAATGTCCACGCCCTCACTGACCATCCGTACCGCCACCAGCCAGCGACCATCCGACGCGGCGAACTCCTCGATCCGGCTCGAGGCCCGGGCATCGTCGGAGAGCACCACGGTCGGATGCTCGCCGGTCACCTCGGCCAGTACGTCGGCGTAAGCGCGGGCCTGCTCCTGGTCCGAGGCGAGCAACATCGCGCCGGCGTCCGGGATCTGCTCGCGTACCTCGGTCAACCGCGTGTCGGCGGCGACGCAGACGTGCCGGATCCAGTCGCCGCGCGGATCAAGCACGGTGCGCCACGCCACCATTTCCGCGTCCCGGGTCAGCGGCTCGGACAGTGAAGCCGCTACCACCTCGCCGGCGCTGGTACGCCACCGGGCCACACCCGAATACGCTGCGAAGATCACCGGGCGCACCACCGAATCGGCCAGCGCCGAGGTGTATCCGTACGTGTAGTCCGCGACCGAGCGCAGCGATCCGTCCGGCTCGGTCTCGTACCGGACGAACGGGATCTTCTCGCTGGCCGAGGTCCGGAACGGCGTACCGGTCAGGCCCAGCCGACGGCGGGCCGAACTGAACGCCTCCAGCACCGCCTCGCCCCAGCTCAATCCGTCGCCGGCGTGGTGGATCTCGTCGAGCACCACGAGCGTGCTCATGCTGGTGGCCCGGCGTTCGTGCAGCGCGGGACGGGCGGCGACCTGGGCGTAGGTCACCACACAGCCGTGGAAATCCTCCGCGATCGGGCCGACCTGGTTGGGCAGCGACGGGTCGAGCGCGATCCCGAACCGGTTGGCCGCTTCGGCCCACTGCACCCGCAAGTGATCGGTCGGGCAGACGACGATGATGCGCCGGATCGCCTTGCGGTCAAGCAAACCGCGGGCCAACGTGAGCGCGAAGGCGGTCTTGCCCGCGCCCGGGGTCGCGGTGACGAGGAAGTCGTTGGGCGCGCCGGCAGCAGCGTAGGCGTCGAGCGCCTCACGCTGCCAGGTACGCAGCCCCCTGGTGGGCTCAGTCACCGATCGAACGAGCCGATCCGGTCACGATCAGTCTCGCTGGCAGACCCGATTCTTCCTGCAGAACGCCGACGGGACTTGGTGACACGGCTGCTACACACTCCCTGTGACATCGCCGTTCTGCGGCGATCATCGGTCGTACGGACGGGCGCAGACAACCGTAATCGATGCCGCCGACAACACCGTGCAGGTGCTCATCGCGAGTCCGCCAACCCGGGGCGACCTCGCGGCCCACCCCGCAGCGCCCCGGCCACCCGCAGCGCCCGTGCCGCCAGACGCTTTTCGCCAAACCCTTTTCGCCAAGCCCTTTTCGACAGGCCCTTTTCGATGAGCCCGCCCAGCGCCGCCAGCCCTTTTCGACGGGCCGTTTTCGACGAGCCCGGCCCGGCACCGCCGGCCCTTTTCGACGGGCCGTTTTCGACGAGCCCGGCCTGGCGCCGCCGGCCCTTTTCGACCGGGCCGGCCCGGCACCGCCGGCCCTTTTCGTCCCCCGCAAATGTTGATCATGAGGTTCCCTGCGCGACACGCCGGCGACACGCCGCCAATTTCGTCGGGAACTTCATGATCAACAAATTCTGGGCAGGCGAAAGGGGCGAGTCCGGGCATGCGCGAGAGGCGAGTCCGGGCAGGTGGCGAGGCGCGAGTCTGGCACGCGCGAGAGGCGAGTCTGGCCAGGCGAAAAGGGCAAGTCCGGGTAGCTGCGAGAGGCCAGTCCGGGTAGCTGCGAGGGGCGAGGCTGGGCCGCGGGCGCGGCGGGAGGGGTGAGCCTGGGCAGCGGGCGCGGCGGGGCCGGGTTGGCCCGACGCGGTCAGGCCGGCCGGTGCACCGCGACCCCGGCAATGACCAGAAGAATTCCGCAACAGTCGACGAACGACGGTATCTGGCCGAGCACGATCGCACCGATAATGGTCGCGCAGGCCGGCAGAATCGCCAGCATGAGGGCGAATGTGGCCCGCGGCAGGCCGGCCATCACGACCTGGTCGATAACGTACGGAATTACCGACGAACAAATTCCCACCACAATTCCGGCCGCCAACCACCGTGGATCAATAAGCGCCGGAATCGCGTACCAGAATCCCCACGGCGCGGCGATCACCGCGGCGACCAGCATCGCAACCCCGAGCAGATCGATGCCGCTGACGCCGGAATTGGCGACCCGATGGCCGAGCACGACGTACAACATGAACAATGCGCAATTACCGAATGCGAAAACAAAACCCCACGGCTGCCCGGTAACAGCAATATTCGTCAGCACCACAACGCCGCCGGCCGCCAATAGCAAAGCCGCGGTATTGCGCCAACTGCGCACCCCTATCGCGGCCAACGCAATCGTGCCGAGGAATTCAATCGCGCCGACCGTAGCCAACGGCAACCGATCCACCGCCAAATAGAACAGCGAATTCATCACCGCCAATACCGCGGCGAAAGCCACCAGGGTTCGGCGCTGAGCACGATCGAGCCGGCGCACGACCCGCCATGGCCGTCGCCACAGGGCGAACACGAGGGCCGCGCCGAAGATCCGCAGCCACGCCACGCCCAGCACCGCGACATGCGCGAAGAGCAGGACCGCGAGCGCCGGACCGAGGTAGTGGAAGACCGCACTGATGCAGAAATACGCCTGTGGCGGCACCCGATCGCGCGTCCGCGTTGCCTCGCCGTATGCCACAGGAGCATGATCCGAGGAAACCTCCGCCAGCGGAATGGCGACATCACGAGTGGAGGCCCTCAATTGGTTACGCATCAACGGCCGCGGCCCGGATCGACCTTCAATTCCACGGATGGCCTGTTGGACAAGGTGAACGTGGCGTTATTGGAGGAATTACGGGCCAATCCGCGGATGACGATGTCGGAGTTGGCCCGCCGGGTCCGGATGTCAGCGCCCGCGGTCACCGAGCGGGTGCAGCGGCTCGAGCGGGCCGGCGTCATCGCCGGCTACCGAGTGGTGCTCGACTCGGCCGCACTGGGGTTTCCGGTCGCCTCCTGGGTCCGGATCCGCCCCGCGCCCGGTCAACTGCCCAAGGTCGCCGCGCTGGCCCAGGAACTGCCGCAGGTGGTCGAGTGCTACCGAATCACCGGCGAAGACTGCTTCCTACTCAAGCTGCATACGTCCACTGTGGACACTATCGAGGAGGTACTGGACCAGTTCCTGCTGTACGGGCAGACGACGACGTCTATCGTGCAGTCGGTTCCGGTGCCACCGCGGGGTTTGCCGCTACCGAAGTAACCGCGCCGAATCAACTCGGCAATATCCACAATGGACTCCGTTCACACTCCCTGAATGACCACCTGAACGGTACGGTTCAGCGCCGCCTCCCGTTCGGATTCGGGCATGGCCCGCAGCGGGCCGTCCAGCATCAGCACCGACAGCCCGTGTACGGCGGCCCAGGCCGCGGTCTCGGTGTGCGCCCGGCGCTCGGGCGGCAGCACGCCCGCGCTCGCCAAGCCCTCGACCGCGGCGGCCAACAGCTCGTAGGCGGTGTCGGTCCGCTGCGGCGGTTTGTCCTTGATCACCTCCCGGTGGAAGAACGCGGTCCGGAACAGCCCGGTGTTGCTCAACGCGAAGTGGACGTAGGCCCGACCCAGTGCGCTGAGCCGGTTCGTCGCATCGACCCGCGGGTCGCCGGTCGGCTCGAGTTCGGCCAACTCGGCCCGCATCGAGGTGGCCAGAGCGGCCAGCGACCGTTCCTTGACCGCGGCGATCAGGTCGGCGTGACTGGCGAAATGCCGGTACGCGGCCGTGGCCGACACTCCGACGTGCCGCGCCGCCTCGCGTAGCACCACCGCCTCCGGTCCGCCCTTGCGGGCCAACTCGGTGGCCGCGTCGATCAACGCGTTGCGCAGATCGCCGTGGTGGTAGCTGTCGCGGCGCCGCACGGGCGCGCCGCCTTCGACCTGACCGACCTGACCGTCCACTTTGTCCGTACTATCCACCGGCTGCCCTCTCTTTCACTTGCCCCATCGTGCCACCAGAATCTCGAAGTTGACAGTGTCATCATTCGAATGCAACGCTGTCCCGGATGAAGTTTACGGAGTAAACATTGCTTCGGGGCTCACCGTCTCGGAGCTCTCAGCGAAGGGACGACCGGGAATGCTGTCTCGACTTGGCACCGTCTTGGTGCGCAGAGCGCGGCTGGTACTGGTGACCGCATTCGTCCTGCTCATCGCCGCGGCCGTGCTCGGCTTCGGGGCGTTCGGCAAGCTGCAGAACGGCGGCCAGGACGATCCGCACTCAGAATCCGTACAGGCGCAAAACCTCATCGACAAGAAGTTCGGTGGGCAGAACGACCTGGTCTTCCTGGTCCACGCCCGCACTGGCACGGTCGACTCGCCGACCACCAGCGCCGCTGGCGCCAGCCTCACCCACTCACTCAATGGCGCCAAAAGCGTGTCCGGCGTCCAGTCGTACTGGCCGGGCAAGACTGCGAACCTGAAATCTCACAATGGACGGGACGCGCTCGTCCTGGTCCGGACCAAGGGCAACGACAGCGCGAACAACGCGCTCATCGACCGCTATGCCCACTCCACCTCCGCGTACAGCATCAGAGCCGGTGGCGATGCCGGGTTCAACCACGACGTCGGCGGCACGGTCGGCCGCTCCCTCGCGCTGGCCGAGGCGATCGCCGTACCGATCCTGCTGGTGCTGCTGCTGTTCGTGTTCGGCAGCCTGGTCTCGGCGCTGCTGCCGTTGATGATCGGCGGCATCGCGATCCTCGGTACGTTCGCTGAGCTGTCCTTGCTGGCCGACGTGACCAACGTGTCGATCTTCGCCATCAACCTCACCACCGGCCTCGGGCTCGGGCTGGGCATCGACTACGGCCTGCTGCTGGTGAGCCGGTACCGCGAGCGGTTGGCCGCCGGCGACTCGGTGCAGGAGGCGGTCCGCCGTACGGTCGCCACTGCCGGTCGGACGATCCTGTTCTCCGCGTCGACGGTCGCGGTCGCACTGGCCGCGCTTCTGGTGTTCCCGCAGTACTTCCTGCGCTCGTTCGCGTACGCCGGAATCGGGGTGGTCGTGATCGCCGCGTTGGCCGCGGTGCTCGTGACGCCGGCGGTGCTCGCGCTGCTCGGGCATCGGGTCAACGCCGGAAAGATGCCGTGGTTCTCGCCGGAACGCATCGAGGCGCCGATCTGGGGCCGCATCGCCCGCGCGGTCATGCGGCACCCGGCCCGTACCGCACTGCCCGTTGTGGCACTGCTGGTCGTGCTGGCGATTCCGCTGGGCAGCCTGCATTTCGGCTCGCCCGACGACCGGGTACTGCGGACCAGCGTCGCCTCGCGCCAGGTCGGCGACGTGCTGCGGTCCGAGTTCGGCGGGGCCGGTACGAGCCAGATCTCGGTCATCACGACGGCGCCGCTGGACCGCTCCGCCACCGCGTCGTACGCCCGCTCGCTGTCCGAGCTACACGGGGTGAGCGCGGTGCAGGCCGGGGCCGGTCAGTTCGTTGGCGGCCATCCGGCCGGCCCGGCGACCCAGCGCGACCTGACCCGACCGGACGCGGCCCTCTTCGTGGTCGACACCCGGCTCGATCCGACCTCGCTGGCGGCGCAGGACCTGGTCCGGCAGATCCGCGACGTACCGGCGCCGGGTGAGGTCAGCACGCTGGTGGGCGGAGATACCGCGCAACTGGTCGACAACAACAGCGTCATCTCCAGCCGGCTGATGATCGCGATCCCGATGATCGCGTTGACCACGTTCGTGCTGCTGTTCCTGTTCACCGGCAGCGTCGTGCAGCCGCTGCGGGCGCTACTGCTGAGCGCATTGAGCCTGTCGGCGACGCTGGGCGTGGTGGTGTGGGTGTTCCAGCACGGGCATTTCTCCGGCCTGCTCGGCTTCACCGCGACGCCGACCGACACCGCGATGACCGTGTTGCTGTTCTGCGTGGCGTTCGGGTTGTCGATGGATTACGAGGTGTTCGTGACGAGCCGGATCAAGGAGCTGCACGATGCCGGCGCCGATACGGCCGAAGCCGTGAGCTCAGGCCTGGCCCGGACCGGGCGGATCGTCACGGCGGCCGCCAGCCTGCTCGCGGTGACGTTCTTCGCGTTCATGGTCGGCAGCGTGAACTTCCTGCAGCTGTTCGGGCTCGGCGCGGGTCTGGCCATCCTCATCGACGCCACCCTGGTGCGCGCGATCCTGGTGCCCGCGGCCATGCGGGTCCTGGGACCGCACGCCTGGTACGCGCCGCGACTGCTGCGCCGGGCCCGGGCTCGGCTCGCGCTCAGCGAGAGCTGACCGGCGGGCGGGTCGACGCGTACAGATCCCGTACGAAAGCGATCTCGGCCGCATGGTGGATCAGCTCTCGATTCATCCACCACACGATGTCGAGCAGGGGCAGCTTCGGATCCCAGCCCCACGGGCACTGGCTACGCCCAACCTGGTCGAGATCGTCATCGGTCATCGTCGCCAGCGCATCGCGCCACCGGGCCAGACCCCGGTGCATCGAGTCGATGCCCTCGGCGGCGGTGTCCGGCCACACGACGTCCTCGGGTTGGGCTTGGTGGCTGCCGGTCAGGTAGTCGGCCCGCAGCACGCCCATCTCCCCCAAATGTCCGGCCAGCCAGGCAATGGTCCGGGTCCGGGGTGCGTCATCGGTCGGGCGTGGTGGCCGCCAGGCGCCGTCGGTCAGCGGCGCGATGCTGGTCGCGCCCGGCGACGGCTCCCACAGCCACTCGGCGTCGGTGAGACCGGTCATCCGTTCCGAGAGCATCCCGAGCGAGGTGTCCCACTGCGCAAGGAGCGGGGCCAGGCGCGTGCTGTCAGTCATATCGGCTCCTCGTGTTCGGTACCGGCGAACCCTACGAGCCGGGACTGACAACATCTACGCGGTCTCGCGCGGCCAACCCAGTCCGGCCGGACGCTGCAGCGTGCCCTGCAGTGCCCGCAGATCGGCGAACAATTCCTCCGGCGGGTCGGCCAATTCCCGCCACCACCGCTCGCCGAGCTGCCAGGCCGCCACGTACGCCGTGCGCAACCCGCCCGGGTCCACAGTGGACGACGTGACGGCCAGGCTGGCCACATCGGCCGGCCGCAGCTGGCGTTCGAACCGCCGGGACGGAGTGAGCCACGGATCGGTCACGCCCTGCCGCAGCCGGGCCAGCCGCAACAGCTCACGCCGGGTGTGCGCCAACGCGTCCAGGGACCGTTCGTACTCCCCTCGCGCCAACACGTTCCACCCCAACAGCCACCAGTTGACGAACCGGCCGCACACGGTTTGGGCCGGCTCCGCCGGTGCGACATCGGGCAGCCGGGCAAGCGCGTCGGCCAATGTGCCATCGCGGTCGACCAACACCATCGCCTCGACGCTGGCCCCGCGACCCGGCCATTCGGTGACCACCTCGATATCCGAATGGAAATGGAATTCGACCCGTAATCCACCGGCCAGAAACGCCACCAATCCGCTGAATTCGTTGTCGGCCAGATAAAGGCAGTCGACCGCGTCGTTGACCCACCGTCGTTCCTCGAGCGCGGAATCGGCTGGAAACAGCCAGAATTCGGCGTCGGAATACGCATCGTCGATGCCCTGGGCGACCGAACCGTACGTAAGCGCGGCCCGAATCCGGTCGTCGGCAATACACCGGCGCCGAACCGACTCGACGATCCGGCTGGCTGGTGTCACAGCGCCGCCAGCTCGATCTCGTATTCGGCGAACGGCAGCGGCGAGCGCCCCGTCGCCTGGAACTCAGGGGTCGGGCCGAGTGTCATCTGCCGCTGCCACAACGCGGCATCACCGATGTCGAGGTCGGCCAGGAAGTCCGGGTACGCCACGCCCTCCGGCTTGCCGAACCATGAGGCCGAGGTGGCTTGCCGTTGCACCTCGCCGGATACGAGCCGGTACAGCCCGGCGATTCCGTCGAGCGCGCTAGCCGCGGCGGCATCGTGGGCCGCCTGCTGCGCCCCGGCGACGGCGGCGACGTTCAGCTCGCCGAGCGCGGCGAAGTCGGCGACCAGATACCGGTCCTCGTAGCCGGCACCGCCGCCCAACCAGGGCACTGTCGAGGCACGTACCGACCAGGAGTCGATGAAGCCGGGCACGCCGGCGTCGGCCAGCCGGGCGTGAAAAGCACGCAATGCCGACTCGTACTCCTCGGTCCCGACATCGGGCCTCGGCTGATGCCAGAACACGTACGCCAACGTCGTATGCGGGGTCATGTCAGGACAGGTTGCCACAGCAACGATGATGTTCGGGTGGCCAAACCGAGGATCCCCGCGATCGGAGTGCAGACCTCGCACGCCGATGCCCTGATCGAGACCGATCCGTCCCGTCCCTCCGGACGGTTGCTGTACCTGGACGGGATCGAATGCTCGTACGTCGACCTGTCCGATCCGACGCATATCGAGTTCGGTTACATCCGCCGGCTCGCCGACGTCATCGACCTGATCGCCCCGACCGGCGCGCCGGTCCGGGTCACCCATCTTGGCGGCGGCGGCTTCTCGCTGCCGGCCTACGTCGCGGCCACCCGACCGGCCTCGCGCCAGATTGTGTACGAGTACGACGAGGGGCTGGTTGAGCTGGCCCGTTCGGAGTTGGGGCTCAAGACGTCGCCGCATCTGCGGGTGAAGATCGGGGACGCCCGGGCCCGGTTGGCCCACCGGTCGCCCGACTCGGCCGACGTGATTGTGGGCGACGCGTTTGTCGGCCGGCACATCCCCGAGCATCTGGCCACGGTCGAGTTCGCGCAGTTGGTGCGGACCGTGTTGCGGCCGGGCGGTGTGTACGCCATGAACGTGATCGACGCGCCGCCGTTGGCGTTCGCCCGGGCCGAGGGCGCGGTGCTGCTGGAGGTGTTCGCGCATGTGGTGTTGTGCACCGACGCCGATGTGCTGCGGGGCAAGGAGTCGGGCAACCTGGTGTACCTCGCCTCCGATGACCCGCTGCCGTTCGAGGAGATCTCGCGGCGGGCCGGCCGGGGGCAGTTGCCCGAGCGGGTGTTGGAGCGGGTCGGGGTGACCCGGTTCGTCGGCTCGGCCCGGCCGCTGCGCGATCCGGAGGGCGGCGCGGCCTGACCGCTCGGACCTGAAACCGGCGGCCTATCCCGCCGAAACCGGCGGCAACCGAACATCGCGCTGAGCCCTGGCGACCGAAAGCTCCGACGCAACCGAAACCCGGACGTAAACTCCCCCGCAACCGTTGAAACTCCGGCGCGTTCGATATTTCCGCACTAAACGCGCGCTTAACCGCGCACCATGACGTGCCGGGCCGCGCTCTTGCTCGATCCGTACACGGCGTTGCCGACGTAGCGGGCCTGGTAATACGCGCCTCGCGCTGGGCGGACCCGTACGCTCGCCAGTCCGTGCCGGTCGAGAGTAAACGTGCCCCGCATTCGCCACCGGCCGGCGCCGACCCGCTGCCACAGCTGGGCGTGCGCGCCGGCCAGGCCCTGCCGGTTGCCGGCATTGACCACCCGCATACCGATCACGACCGCCGTGCCCGGACGTACCACCGACGGCTGGCCGCTGATCCGCATCGCCGAGCGCACTGGCCTGTGCACCACCGCGGAGGCGGATTGCGACGAGCCCCAGGTCGCTGACCCCGCCGTCCGTAGCTGATACCGCATGGCTTGCCGCTGGGTCACCGTGAAATGCACCAGTCCCTGCGAATTCGTTCGGGCGGTCCGGACCACGTGATACGCCTGCCCCGGCCGATGACCCCACAACACGACCGGTACGCCACCGATCGGCACTCCGCCCACACCGCGCACGACCCGGCCGGTGATCCGTGTCCCTCGCCCCGAACTCGTGCCGGCAACCGACATCCGGGTGGTGGTCGGGGCCGGGCCGCTGGTCAGTTCCCGGATCTGGGTCTGGTAGCCACCGTTCGAGTAATGCGTGTACCGCCCGGCCATCCACAGCACCTTGATCCGACCCGGCGGACCCCACGGCACCACCGGCCGGACATTCTTGCCGCTCGAATTCCGGGTTACCGCGACCGGGCAGCCGAACGTCCGCCCGCCGTCGGTCGTCCGCCAGCGTTGAATTTCCCACTGCCCATGCACGACCCGGGAGGTATAAACCACCGCCGGATCGGCCGAATTCAGGGCTACGCCGCCGGAATAGTCCGGTTCTTTTCCGCTCGTGTCGATGCTGCCACCGCCCTTGGCGAATGCGGTCTGCACCCACCTGGTCCCGGTCCAGCGCGCGTAGTGGTATCGGTGATCGGTACTGCGCGGGAAGGAGGCGAAAGCGACCACCGGAGCGCCGCTACGGTCCAAAGCGGCGTCTTGTACCCATGCTTTTCCGTCCGGGCCCGAGCCGTCGTACAGCGGGGGGACCGAGCGGGTGTGCACCGGAATCGGGTGAATACCGGATATCCGCTGCCCTAACGTCGCCACCGGCACGCCGTCCATGCGCCGGATCACGCCGGCCCGGTAGCGCAGCGCGTACACCGAATTGGTGGCGATATCGCGCGGATGACCGTCGGTGAAGGCGAAAACGATCGTGTCGAAGCCGTTCGTGGCGTACTGAACGTAAGGCCGGGCCAGGGAGGTTTGCAGTGCGTCGGGGATTATCAGGGTACGAATAGGCGCCCAGGTATGCAGGTTGTCGTCGCTCCATGTGACCGATGGTTTGAAATTGCCGCCGCGAAAGAATAGATACGTACGATGCTCGTCGGACAGATAAATCGGGTTGGCGTAGGTAAATCCACGCGCCCCGTTATTCTTGACCGGAAGGGCATGCTCGGGCCCGAACGAGCCGATGTCCTCCGCGTGCTTGGAGATCCGGTAGTACATTTTCGCACCGGAATGACCGGAATAGAAAACCGCGATATGCCGGCTGGGCAGCACCTCCAGTCCCGGAGCGGCGTGGTCGTCGCTAGCCAGCGCGACGTGCAGCCGCGAATGCGCCATCGCCGCGGAGCGATTGTCCTGACTCACCACGTCGATATCACCGGACGGCGTCACATATCCGATGTAGGTGCGGTCGTGTACGCCGACGTAATGCACCGCCCGCGGATCCTGGAACCAGGACCACGCGCCATCCGCCACGAGCTCGCCGTTGCGGATGGATGCCGCAACGGCGTGCCCGGGCGCCCCCATTATCAGTAAGGCCGTAACCGCCGTAATCGCCAGAAATATCCTGCGCACCGTGTCACCCCGACCGTCGTCGACGCTGCGCATCCAGTGGCCACTGCGGAACGAATGGCGTTGACATCTCTGGCCTTTGCCGAGGGATTAGCCCGGCCTGCTGAATGCCTCCCGCGATACGGACCCGCAGATCATGGAACGGCTCGCGTCGGTACGCAAACGAAATGAACGCGATTGCGCTTGTTGGCTTTAGCGCCTACTCCGCAAGGACCTGACGTAACCGGACGAGCGCGGCATCAATATCGGTGAGGGGAATTCTGCCGTAACCAATGACGAATCCGGGCCGACGAACCGCCCCGGCGTACAACGCCGACAATGGCTGCAGCGCAAGGCCGAGCGCGTTGGCTTTCGCCGCTACGGCAAGGTCATCCAAATCACCGGAATGTGCCCGGGCGCAAAGATGCAGCCCCGCAACCGATTCGACCGGACTGAGCCAGGCGCCGAAATCGCGGCGCAGAATACTCACAATGCGTTCGTGCCGCTCCTCGTATTGCGGACGCAGTCGTTTGACGTGCCGGGCGAAATGGCCGCCGTCAATAAAATCGGCCAACGCCGCCTGCGCCGGCAACGCCGAATGCCGATCGGTCACGAGCTTGGCGACCCGGAACGCGCGGCGTAACGACGGCGGCGTGAGCAGAAAACCCAAGCGCAGCGTAGGAAGCAGTGTCTTGGAAAACGATCCGACGTAAATAACCCGACCGGCGCGGTCCAGCCGGCGCATCGGCTCGATCGGGCGACCACCGAACCGGAATTCGCTGTCGTAATCATCCTCGATCAACGCGGCGTCGTGGTCCTCGGCCCACCGCAGCAACGCGATTCGGCGAGCCAGCGACATCGGCATCCCCAACGGGTACTGATGCGACGGGGTCGTATAGACGCACCGCGCCTCCTGCGGGATCGTGTCGACCATCAGGCCCTCGGCGTCCACCGGCACCGTCACCACCCGCGCGCCCAGCGCGGTGAACGCCTGCCGCGCCCCCGGGTACCCCGGATCCTCGACGGCCACCACCGCACCCGGATCGAACAGCACCCGCCCGATAAGGTCCAGCGCCTGTTGGCCGCCGTTGGTCACGACGACGTCGGCGGCATCGACCTGGACCGTCCGCGACTGCGTGAGTTGGCCGGCAACCGCCACCCGTAGCCCGGCATGACCACACGGATCGCCGGGTCCGTCGTATTCCAGCACCGACCGACCCAACAGGCGGCGCCACGTGACGTACGGAAACAGCGTGGTATCGGGCATTCCGGGGCGCAAATCGAATTCCGGCGCATCGCCTCCCTCGGCCGGGTCGGTCAGTTGATTCCAGGCCAGTTCGTTTCCAGCCAGCTCACCCTGATCGAGTTCATTCCAGATCGCGCGCGGCTGCAATACGGTCGGCGGCAGCGCCCGGCGGATGCCCTCCGACACTTCGTTGACGAACGTCCCGGCGCCCACCCGCCCGACCAGGAACCCCTCAGCCACCAGCCGGTCGTAGGCCGCCGCGACCGTGTTGCGCGAGACGCTGAGCCAACCGGCCAGGTCGCGTGAGGGCGGGACCGGCTCCCCCGGGCTGAGCCGCCCGTCGACGACGGCGGCCCGGATCTGCCGGTATATCTGACCCGACATGTCGTGGCGGCCCTCGAGGGTGATCTGCAGGTCCATCGCCGGCAGGATAAATTGGCCCAACAAACCGAGTCAATATCAGCGCTTTGCACGGAGCCGAATCGATGGCCATCACTCGAACAACTCCCGGTGCTCGACGGTCCACCGGGCCCGCCGGTGCAACTCGTCCATCAAGCCGGTGGCGACCCACGTCGCCTGCGGTTCCACGCCCCGCACCGCCAACTGCGCCACCCGGCTGATATCGAGCAACTGCCGGCTGGCCACCTGATCAACCATGTCGGGCGGAACGTCGCCGCCATATCCGTCGAAAAAGACCTCGATGCGCCGCCGACGATCCGGCGGGCTGGAATATCCGAGCCACCGCATCGCGCTGTCGTCGTCCCGAAATGGCGCGCAGTATTCCAATGCGTAGGCCACATCGTCGATGGGCCGACCGGGACCGGCGAAATCCCAATCCAGAATTCCCACCGGCCGGCCTTTACGCCACACCACATTCCACGGGCCAAAATCACCGTGACAGATGATTTCCCCCGGACCGGGCGAGCGATCCGAGGTCGCCCAGATCGAACCCGACGTCGACCGAAAATCCCTTACGGCGTCGTGATATCGGCGCAGCAGCCGGGCAAATTGCCGTAATCCGTCGAGATCCACCACTCGGGCCCAGCCGACCGCGCCCGCCTCACCGGCTATATAGCTCAACGCCTCCAGCCCGCGTTCACCGGTGGGTAAAACCCGCGGTGAATACGGAAAACCCCTTTCCTGCAGGTGATTCAGCAGCTCGTGCACGGCAGGCGTCCACCATCCGGTGCTGCGCAGCACGCGCCGGCCCACCCGGATCACCTGACGTCCGTACTGCTCCTTGAGCACCTCGGCCCGCTCGGTGCCGCATTCGTTGTCGCTCGTCATCAGCCGCTCCTCGAGCAGCGTCCCGCCCGTCACCGGCCGCCTCGCCCGAACTCGTTGCGCACTCGGCACCCCTATCAGCGAATAGAACGTATGTTCGAATTCTAGGCAAGGCGCTGGGCCGGGCGCAACAGTCGATCGAGGAAACCCGCAGCCGCCGCGGGCAAAGAAAAAGCAGGGAGCTGTACTCCCTGCCACTTTCAACATATAGCGCATGGGGGGTCTTGCGGCAAGACCCCGGTCGTGCCGCACAATTCGCCGGCCGAAGCCATGAGGGCTGTCTCTCACATCGTCGGTCTGCCACGGCGGACAGGAATCACGAGACACGCCCGACCCGGGGAAATGGGAGTCGTACCTGTCGACGTATGCGGACGCGGATCCGCGTGGAACGACCGATCGCAGAAAATCGCACCAAGGGGAGAACTTCGTGTTTGACGTGATCATTGCCGGCGGCGGACCGACCGGCATGATGCTCGCCAGCGAGTTACGGCTGCACGACGTGCAGGTGGTCGTGCTGGAGAAAGAGACCGAGCGGGCTCCCTACGTCCGCGCGCTCGGGCTGCACGCGCGCAGCATCGAGGTCATGGATCAGCGCGGTCTACTGGAGCGGTTCCTCGAGCTGGGCACCAAATATCCGCTGCACGGTTTCTTCGCCGCGATCTCCAAGCCGACACCGGAACGGCTGGACACCTCGCATGGCTACGTCCTTGGCATCCCGCAGACGATCATCGATCGGTTGCTGGAAGAGCACGCCGCCGAACTCGGGGCGCAGATCCGGCGCGGCTGCGAACTGGTCGGGCTGAGCCAGGACGAGGGCGGCGTGAGTGCCGAGCTGGCCGACGGCACCACGGTCCGCGCGCGCTACCTCGTCGGCTGCGACGGCGGGCGCAGCACGGTCCGCAAGCTGCTCGGGGTTGGCTTCCCGGGCGAGCCGACCCGGGTCGAGACGCTGGTGGGCGAGATGGAGGTCGGCCTGCCGGCCGAGGAGGTGGCGGCCATCGTGACCGAGGTCCGACAGACCCAGAAGCGGTTCGGCGTCGGGCCGATGGGTGGTGCCTTCCGGGTCGTCGTGCCGGCGGCCGGGCTGGCCGAGGATCGCACGGTCCCGCCGACCCTGGAGGAGGTCAAGCAGCAGCTGCGGGCGACCGCCGGCACCGACTTCGGGGTCCACTCACCGCGGTGGATCTCCCGCTTCGGCGACGCCACCCGGCAGGCCGAGCGGTACCGCGTCGGCCGGGTGCTGCTGGCCGGCGACGCGGCGCACATCCATCCGCCGATGGGCGGGCAGGGCCTGAACCTCGGCGTACAGGACGCGTTCAACCTGGGCTGGAAGCTCGCGGCCGAAGTCGCCGGGTGGGCGCCGGCGGATCTGCTGGAGAGCTACCAGAACGAACGGCACCCGGTCGCGGCCGACGTTCTGGAGAACACCCGGGCGCAGGCCGAGCTGATGTCGACCGAGCCCGGAGCGCAGGCCGTACGCCGGCTGATCGCGCAGCTGATGGACTTCGACGCCGTGAACCGGTACCTGACCGAGAAGATCATCGCGACCGCGATCCGGTACGACTTCGGCGCTGGTCCGGACCTGCTCGGCCGGCGGCTGCGCGACGTACCGCTGAAACGGGGCCGGCTCTACGAACTGATGCACGCGGGGCGCGGGCTGCTGCTGGATCAGACCGGCCGGCTCTCGGTAGCCGGTTGGGCCGACCGGGTCAACCACGTCGTGGACGTCAGCGAGGAACTGGACGTGCCGGCCGTACTGCTGCGACCGGACGGGCATGTGGCATGGGTCGGCGAAGACCAGGAGGGTCTGATCGGCCACCTGCCGAGGTGGTTCGGCGCCGCCAAGAATTAGCAATAGCGGGCCGGGCGCTGGTCGCGCCCGGCCCGCAGCGACTACTGGTAGTCGATCAGGTCAGGGACGGGGTCCAGCCGTGCCACCGAACTGGGCGCCAGCAGGTCGATGTCCTGGTGGTAAAAGAGCTTGAGGCCCATCTGGAATGGCGTGGCGGCGGCGAATTCGGCGTATTCACTGAGCTTCTCGTGTGGGGTGCCGAAGCCGTCCATGTTCACGACCTCTCGCAGGTGCGAGCGATTCGCCAACGCCGGCTCGTCCTGAATCATCGTGGCGCGGAATTTGTGCAGCAGGAAGACTTTGGTCGGCAGGTGATGGTTGACGACCAGCTCCTCCAGCCAGGCCGACACGGTGTTGACCTCGGCCGCCGACACCGAGCCGATCACCTTGCCCGGCAACTCGGTCGCACCCATCCGCCACTCCGGGTCGAGGGCCAGGCCGACATCGGGCTGCAGCAGCCAGGGTCGCAGCGCCTTCGCCTCCGTGAGGAAGTCCGACCGGCCGGGCTGGATGTCCAGGATCAGCAGACCGTGATGGCGCCGCACGACCTTCAGATAGCGGTCCAACACGCTGGCCGGTTGCCGCCGCCGGTACGTCCCGTCCGGCCCCGGCGTGGCGCTGGCGATGGTGGCGATCAACTCGAAGGCCGGCTGCACCGGGCGGCCCGGCCGTTCGTAGTGGGCGGCCTCGCTCTCCAGCCGGCTCCAAGCCACCTCCGGATCGGACTGGCCGAGCACACCCAGAACGGGCAGGTGGGTACCGGCGCCGTAGTACGCCACGATCGGCCGGTCCGCGGCCGGCTCGGCCGCGGTCGAAGGCGGCCGGGTCGGGGTCGGGTGTTCGGTCGGCCGCGGCCGGGTGCTGGTGGTCGGCCGCGGCGTGTGATGCGGCGCCGTGGTTCGCGGAGTGCGGCTGGTCGGGGTCGGGCGGGAGGGCGGATCAGGCGCCGAGGCCGAGGACCGCGGGACCGTCCGGCTGGGCTTGTTGGTCGATGGAGCCGTTGGGGTCGTACGCCGGGCACCTGCCTTGGGTTTCGTGGGTTTCGTCGTCAGCGGGTCCTTTCCGGCCGCCGCCGATGTGCTCGGCAGAGCGAGTCCGTCCCGCCAGTTGGCCTTCGCGGTGCCGCATGCGGCCGCGATCAACGTCATTGTCAGAACCCCCGCGGCGAGCACCAATTGGCGGTGCCGTCGGTCCCAACTCACACAGTCCTCCCCGATCCGGTCTGTTGCGTACCTAGCTGTCTTTGCCGCTCCCATCCCCCCAAAACCGACGTGCCGATCACGGCCGTACGCCAGGGCAGTCCCATGCACGGTCGCCCGTACATTCGTGGCACCCTCGCCTCATCAGCCGTAGCACCGTACGTAATTAGGAAAGGCGCGGCAATGACCAGTAACCGCGACCTGCGGCCCGAGCCGGACCCCACGGCGGAAACCGGGCGCGGAGTGCTACGGGTGTATCTCGGTGCCGCACCGGGTGTGGGCAAGACGTACGCGATGTTGGGTGAAGCACATCGCCGGCTCAGCCGCGGTACCGACATCGTCGTCGGCTACGTCGAGAGCCACGGCCGGCTGCGCACCGAGGAACAACTGGTCGGCTTGGAGATCGTGCCGCGGCTGACCCGGCGGTACCGGGGTGCGTTGTTCGAGGACATGGACGTCGACGCGGTGCTGGCCCGCCATCCCAAGGTCGCGCTGGTCGACGAATTGGCCCACCGCAACGTGCCCGGCGGCCGGCACGAGAAGCGCTGGCAGGACGTCGAGGAGCTGCTGGCCGCGGGCATCGACGTCATCACGACCGTCAACGTGCAGCACCTGGAATCCCTCAACGACGTGGTCGAGCAGATCACCGGCATCGTCCAGCAGGAGACGGTGCCCGATGCCGTGGTACGGGCGGCCGACCAGATCGAGCTGGTCGATTCCTCGCCCGAGGCGCTGCGCCGGCGGATGGCGCACGGCAACATCTATGCACCGGACAAGGTGGACGCCGCGCTGGCGAACTACTTCCGGGTCGGCAACCTCGCCGCACTGCGGGAGTTGGCGTTGCTGTGGCTGGCCGACCGGGTCGACGAAGGCCTGCAGAAATACCGCGAACAGCACGACATCGCCGGCACCTGGGAAACCCGCGAACGCGTGGTGGTGGCGATCACCGGCGGCCCGGAAAGCTCGACGCTGATCCGCCGCGCGGCCCGGATCGCGGCCCGCTCGACCGGCGGCGAACTGCTCGCGCTGCACGTATCCCGCGGCGACGGTCTGACCGGCGCGTCACCGTCCACACTGGACGAACAGCGGCAGCTGGTGGAGTCGCTCGGCGGTACGTATCACCAGGTAATCGGCGACGACATCCCCGGCGCGCTGCTGGATTTCGCGCACGCCCAGAACGCGACGCAGCTGGTCGTCGGGACCAGTCGGCGCGGCCGGTGGGCGCATTTCCTCACCGGTCCGGGAATCGGCGCCACCGTCATCCGCCACTCCGGCGATATCGACGTGCACATCGTCACCCACGAGGAGTCCCGGCACAGCGGCCGGCTACCGGACCTGACCGGCGGGCTCTCGGCCCGGCGCCGTCTGGCCGGCATCGGGCTGGGCGTGGTGCTGCTGCCGGTACTGACCGTCGTACTAACGCAGCTACGAAGCGAGCTGAGCTTCAACAGCCAGATCCTGTTCTACCTGCTGACGGTCATCGCGGTGACGTTGCTGGGCGGGCTCGGGCCGGCTCTGGCCTCGGCGGTTGCCGCCTCGATTCTGCTCAACTACTTCTTCGCTCCGCCGCTGCACACGTTCACCATCTCCGAGGCCAACAACGTCATCTCCCTGATCGTTTTCCTGATCGTCGCGATCGCGGTGAGCTGGGTGGTCGACCTGAACGCCCGCCGCACCCGGCAGGCGTCCCGGGCGGCGGCCGAGGCCGAGACAATGGCGGTGCTGGCCGGCAGCGTGTTGCGCGGTCAGGGCGCGTTGCCGGCATTGTTGAGTCGGCTGCGCGAGACTTTCGGCATGGAATCGGTGACGCTGCTGCAGCCGTCGGGGCAGTCCTGGCAGACCGTCGCCGCGGCCGGCGAGCCGATCTGTTCCTCACCCGGATCGGCCGACACCGTGCTCGACGTGGCCGACGGGTACCGGCTGGCGTTGCGCGGCCGGGTCCTGCCGGCGGCCGACCAGCGGGTGCTGGAGGCGTTCGCGACCCAGGCCGCGGTCGTACTGCGACAACGGCAACTGGCCGAGGCCGCCGCGGCAGCCGAACCGCTGGCCGAGCTGGACCGGACCCGGACCGCACTGCTGGCCGCGGTCAGCCACGACCTGCGTTCTCCCCTGGCCTCGGCCAAGGCGGCCATCACCAGCCTGCGCGACATGGACGTCACGTGGAGCAAGGAGGACGAGGCCGAGCTACTGGCCACCGCCGATGAGTCGCTGGACAAGCTGACCCGACTGGTCGGCGACCTGCTGGACATGAGCCGATTGCAGGCCGGCGCGCTGCCGGTATTTCCGCGGCCATTCGGGCTGGCCGAGGTGGTGCCGCTGGCACTGGACGACCTCGGTCCGCAGGCCCGGACGGTACGGGTGCAGGTGCCGACCACGCTGCCGGAGATCCTGGCCGATCCCGGTCTGGTCGAACGCATTCTGGTCAACCTGGTCGGCAACGCGCTGCGGCACGCGGGCAGCGCCGGGCCGCCGCTCGTCACCGGCAGCGCCCTGGCCGATCGGGTCGAACTGCGGATCATCGACCGCGGACCCGGTGTCCCGCCGGCCCAGCGCGACGCGATCTTCGCCCCGTTCCAGCGACTGGGCGACCGCGACAACAGCGCCGGCCTTGGCCTCGGACTCGCGCTGGCTCGCGGTCTGGCCGAGGCGATGGGTGGGGCGCTCAGCCCCGAGGACACGCCTGGTGGTGGGCTGACCATGGTGTTGACCCTGCCGGCGGTCGGCCATGTGGCCCCGGCTGTTTCCACGGAGAGCATGACGTGACACGTGTCCTGGTCGTCGACGACGAGCCGCAGATCGTCCGCGCGCTCTCGATCAACCTGCACGCCCGCGGCTACGACGTAGCCACCGCGGCCGACGGGCACTCGGCGCTGGCCGCGGCCTCGTACCAACCGCCGGATCTCGTACTGCTGGACCTCGGGCTGCCCGACCTGGACGGCATGGAGGTGATCAGCGGGTTACGCGGGTGGACCAGCGCGCCGATCATCGTGCTGTCCGGCCGGGCCGACTCCGGCGACAAGATCGACGCGTTGGACGCCGGCGCGGACGACTACATCACCAAGCCGTTTTCGATCGGCGAGCTGCTGGCCCGGGTCCGGGCCGCCGAACGTCGGTCCGCGCCGACCGACGACCCGCGCATCACGATGGGGCCGCTCACCATCGATCTGGCCGCCCGACAGATCACCGGCGCCGACCACGAGATCAAGCTGACCCCGACCGAGTGGCACGGCCTGGAAATCCTGCTGCGTAACCCCGGCAAGTTGGTCAGCCAGCGCCAGTTGCTCAATGACGTGTGGGGTCCCACGTACGTACGGGAGACCCACTACCTGCGGCTGTACCTGGCCCGGTTACGCCGCAAGCTGGAGCCGGACCCGTCCCGGCCGCGATACCTGCTGACCGAGCCGGGCATGGGTTACCGGTTCGCGCCCTGACGATCAGCCGGCGCCGTAGGCCCGCCTGACATGTATCCGCAGTACGAGACGGTGTTCACTCACCATCGCCTCGCGGAACTCCTGCCAGTCCGGGTGCTCGCCGCCGACCACCCGGTACAGCTCCACCAACTCGTCGTTCGTGGCATCGTTCGGGTCGGCCGCCACCGGGCTCAGCTCGGCGTCGCCCTCGGCCACCTGGTAATGCCAGAAGTCCGGTGTCGTGACATGCAGGCTGACCCGCGGATCGCGCCGGGCATTACGGGTCTTGGCCCGGTCGTCGGTCACCGAAACGCGGATCAGCCCGCTCGCCGGGTCGTAGGCGTACCCGACGTTGGACAGCTGTGGTCGGCCATCGCGTTTGAGCGTGATCAACACACCCCGGTGGGAGCGGGCCAACAGGGAATCCGCGCCAGGCAGGGCGGCGGTAGCGGTCATGAGCTCACCATCCGTTTCGTCGTCGCGACAGCCAGATCGAGATCTCGACTATAGGTCCGGATTCGCTGCTGCTACGGCAGAAGTCGGGTAGCCCGCATGTCCGATCCGGACGCCGTTGGGTACGTGGCATGTCTGCGCTGCCAGCCATTTTGAATGAA
This sequence comes from Mycobacteriales bacterium, assembly GCA_040414495.1. Lineage (GTDB taxonomy): Bacteria > Actinomycetota > Actinomycetes > Mycobacteriales > QHCD01 > DATAVB01. The sequence goes on along the minus strand of JBEDUI010000068.1, from coordinate 1,664 downwards.
CAATCAACAAACGATGAGGTGTACCGTCTGCTGATGATCGTTGAACAGCCGGTAACTCCGTCGCCTTCGCCTGAACGCCCTATGACCCCGGCTGCACAACGAATTCTGGACACGGCGTCCCGGCTGTTTTACGAACAGGGCATCCGCGCCGTCGGCGTCGAAATGCTGGCCTCATCCGCCGGCGTCACGAAAAAGACGCTTTACGACCGGTTCGGCTCGAAGGATGAATTGGTCGCCAGCTATCTGCGGGCCCGGGACCAGAAGTGGCGCAGCTGGCTGACCACGTTCGTCAACGAACACGCCACCAGCCCGAAGGACCGGCTGCTGACCACGTTCGACGCGCTCGACAGCTGGATGCGTCAGGAGGAGCCGCGCGGCTGCGGATTCGTGAATGCCTGCGCCGAATTCCCCGACCCCGAGCACCCGGCCCGGATCGCCGTGCTGGAGCAGAAGCGCTGGCTGCTGAGCTACCTGACCAGGTTGGCGCAGGAGGCCAACCTGCGTCACCCCAAGCAGTTGGCCCGCCAGCTGGCCGTGCTCATTGAGGGCGTGTTCGCCGCCGGTGCGCTCGGAGTTATCAAGGATCCCGCGTACGAAGCCCGCGCCATGGCGGCCCGGCTGCTCGGTTAGGACTTCCTCGCCTCGACCAGCATTCGGGTTGAGTGGGCGACGAACGGCCCCTCGGCCTGGATCTGCCGGTGCAGCGACTCGAGCCGGTCCCGGTACCGCGCCACAGTGAAACCAGGCACGATCCAGATGACCTTGCGCAGGAAATGCACCACCGCGGCGATATCGAAGAATTCCATCCGTAGCGACTCGTACGGTAGGTCCACAATGGACAGTCCGGCCGCTTCGGCATCGGCCCGGGCCCGCTTGGCGCTGCGGCTGTCGTCGATCGGCTGCGGTCCCATGATGTAGTCGGTCAGCTCGTGCACGGAGCCGTCGCCGACCTGTTGGGACAGATAGGTCCCGCCGGGCCGCAGCACCCGGGCGATTTCCCGCCACAGCACCACGGTCGGGTGCCGGCTGACGACCAGATCGAACGAGGCGTCGGCGAACGGCAGGTCGGCGTCGTCGGGCACACCTATGACCGATCCGCCCAGGGGACGCAGATTGCGCTGAGCTATCTCAAGATTGGGCGGCCAGGACTCGGTGGCCAGCAACGTGGCCGGCGGATGCGGAATCGTCGCCAGGACCTCGCCTCCACCGGTCTGGATATCCAGCCCCGCCATCGCGGTGGCCATCCGTTCACCGATCAACCGCGAATAACCCCAGGACGGGCGTTCCTCGGTCGCACGGCCCTCGAACCAGGAAAAGTCCCAGCCCTCGACCGGTACCGCCTCACCCTCGGCCAGCAGTTCCTCGAACGTCGGCGTCGTAGACACCGCGCCAGTGTGGCGGTCCGGACTGCCGACGGCAATGCCTTTGATCATGATTCAGCGGCGGCGCCGGGCGGCCTTGGCGGGTTTTACGATGTCCGCACCGAAGGCGGCAGCGAGCGCCGTCCTGATCATGTCCGGCAGCTCAGGTCGACGGATTTTCGACAAACGTAATTGCATTGCCGGACGGATCGGCGACCGGCGCCAATTTCGCATTCTTATTGGTAGTCATGACTGGACCGAGCGCGATACCGCGCCCGGCCAATTCGGCGGTGTGCTTTTCCA
>JBEDUI010000067.1:0-23818 GCA_040414495.1 Mycobacteriales bacterium | reverse complement strand
GTGGGGGTGGGTGGAGAGGATGTCGTTGCGGGAGGGGCGATCGGAGAAGACGTCACTGCAGTAGGGTGGGCGGAGAAGACGTCACTGCAGTAGGGCCATCGGAGAAGACGGCGTTGCGGGAGGGGCGGGCGGAGAAGACGTCATTGCACTAAGGGCGGGTGGAGAAGACGTCACTGCAGCAGGGCGATCGGAGAAAGACGTCGTTGCAAATACGGGTTTGCGTTTGCTGCAGCAGGGCGCGGGAGATCAGGTCTGAGCGGCGGCGGCTTCGGCGTGGGCCTTGTCCGTATCGGTCCGAGCCAACAGCACCAGACCGATCAGGAACAGCGCCACCAGCGACAGGATGGCCTGCCGGAACGACCCAGTCGTATTGACCACCAGCGTAAACAGCAGCGGCGCCAACCATGATGTACCGCGGTCGCAAATCTCGTACAGACCGAAGAATGTGGCCTCCCGCCCACGCGGCACCATCTGCGAATACAGCGACCGGGACAGCGCCTGCGAGCCGCCGAGCACGAGCGCCAACACGACGCCCATGAATACCGCCTCGGCCTTGCTGCGCAACGCCAGATAGGCGTAGACGACGACGAAACACCAGATGACCAACGAGAGCAGAACGGTCCGCTTCGTACCCAGCACGCGGGCGATCCGGGCGAAGAGCAACGCGCCGCCGATCGCGACGAACTGGATCAGCAGGATCAACTCGAACAGGAACGAGGATGCCTTGGTCGCGTTGTCGTTGTAGAGCTCGTGCGTGATGTACGTCGAGGACAGCCCGATCACGGCCGAGATCGCGTCGGAGAAGAACAGGTACGCGACGAGGTAGCGGAACCCGTTCGGCATGCCGCGCAGTACGGACAACGCTTCCCACAACTCACCCAGCCCGTGCCCGATGCGAGCGCCGCTGGCGGAGCCGCGTTCGCGCAGCCCTTTGATCGCGTAGAAGCCGAACGCGGCCCACCACACGCCGGCCTCGACGAAACAGATCCGGACCGCGGTCGACTTCGACATGCCGATCGAGCCGTGGATCTGCAACAGGACGAGGTTGATCGCCAACAGCAGACCCGAACCCAGGTAGCCGATCGCGAACCCGCGACTGGACGTGGCGTCGCGCCGGTCGGGGGTGCACAGCTGCGGCAGGAACGCGTTGTAGACCACGTCGCTGGCGCCGAAAACGAGGTTGCCGGCGAGGAAGACCAATCCGGCGTACAGCCACTGCGAGCCGCCGGTCGTCGCCAACAGCGCGGCCAGGAACGAACCCACACCGCAGCAGAAGAACAGAATTCGCCGCTTGGCCGCGAACGCATCAGCCGAGGCGCCCAGTGCCGGCAATATCAGCACCTGCAGCAGCGCCGCCACGGCCAGCATGAACGACGGATACGCGGCGGCCGACAGGTGCCAGCCGAACAGAGAGAACAATGTGGCGTGGCTGGACCCCGCGGCCGACTTGGCCAACGCCAGCAGCCACGGCCCGATCAGCACAGTGCCGACGGTCGTCACCCAGGCGTGGTTGGCGAACGAGTACATCGCCCACCGGGAGATCTCTCGCTGGTCGTTGATCTGGGCCGCGCCGGTGACCGTCACGACCGAAAACTACAGGCGGTGGGCGCCGTCGCTGGGTACCACGCTGTAGAACCGTGGCTCAGCGAAGTCGCGGGCTTCGTAGGCCCGGCGTACCTCGGACTTGAGCTGTTTGACCGAATCGGCGTCGGCCAACGCGATGACGCAGCCGCCGAATCCGCCACCGGTGATCCGGGCGCCGTACGCACCGGCGTCCAGGGCCGCGTCCACGGCGGCGTCGGTCTGCGGAACGGACACTTCGTAATCATCGCGCAGTGAGGCGTGCGAGGCGGTCAACATCGGGCCGATTTCGCGGACTCGGCCGTCCTCGAGCAGGTCTACGGTCCGCAGCACCCGGGCGTTTTCGGTCACCACGTGCCGGACCCGGCGGAAGCTGGTCTCCTCCAACGCGCTCACCGCCGGCGACCGCAGATCGGCCTCGGTCAGGTCGCGCAGCGAGGCCACGCCCAGGGTGCGGGCCGCCTCCTCGCAGCTACGCCGGCGGTCGGCGTACTCGCCGTCGACGTGCCGGTGCGGTGCGCGTGAGTCGATGACCAGCAGGGCCAACCCTTCGCCGTGCAGGTCGAACGGGATCTGCGACACCTCGAGGCTGCGGGCGTCCAGGAGCAGGGCGTGCTTGTCGGTGCAGCGCAGCGACGCGGTCTGGTCCATGATGCCGGTCGGCGCGCCGACGAAGTCGTTCTCCGCGTGTTGGGCCAGGCGGGCCAGCGTGGCCCGGTCGGCGTCGGCCTCGATGTCCCAACCGGATAGTTCGGCGATGGCGCCGCCGACCGCGCACTCCAGGGCGGCCGAAGAGGACAGACCGGCACCTTCGGGTACCTCGCTGTCGACGAGAATGTCCAGACCACCGGCATCGTGCCCGGCTTCGCGCAGCGACCAGACAATGCCGGCGACGTAGCCAGCCCAACCGCTGACCGCGCCCGGCTGCACCTGCTCGATCGTCACGATCTCGCCGGGACGTTGGCGGGAGCCGACCCGGAGCACCTGGTCGTCGCGCCGGGATACCGCCGCGACGGTTTGCAATGGCAGCGCGATAGGCAGCGAGAATCCGTCGTTGTAGTCGGTGTGCTCGCCGATCACGTTGACTCGACCGGGCGCCGCCCACGCGGTGTCGGGGGTCCGGCCGAATACGGCTCGGAAGTCGTCTACCGCGGCGTCACCCACAGTGAAGCCCCCCAAAGCGTTCACCATCGCTGCTATCTGCTCCGACGCACTCGGGCCCGGGACTTTCCCGGGCGAATTCGCGGACGGTCTCCCGTGATCATCCGCTTTCCTGTAGAAATTGCCAGGCATCGGCGGCCATTTCTTCCACCGATGGTTTACGTGGCACCCAACCGAGCTCTTCCCGGATGCGTGCCGAGGACGCCACCAACGTAGCCGGATCGCCGGCCCGGCGGGCTCCGATCGTTACCGGAATCCGCCGTCCCGTTGCCGTTTCGACGGCGTCAATGACCTGCCGTACCGAGAATCCCGCGCCATTACCGAGATTGTAAATACGGTGTTCGCCGCCGGTGGCCGCATCAAGGGCGAGCAGATGGGCCCGGGCCAGATCGTCGACGTGGATGTAGTCCCGTACGCATGTGCCGTCCGGGGTGGGGTAATCGTCGCCGTAAATGGTCAGCGAGTCGCGGCGTCCGGCCGCGGCCTGCAAGGCGATTGGGATCAGATGCGTTTCAGTGGTGTGCCGCTCGCCCTGTTTGCCTACGGCACCGGCAACGTTGAAGTAGCGAAGGCTTACCGCCGCCAGTCCGTGCGCGTTCGCCTCGCCGGCCAGCATCATGTCGACCGCGAGTTTGCTGGCGCCGTAGGGATTCGTCGGCTTGGTCGGGGCGGTCTCGGTGATCGGTACCTCTTCCGGCTCGCCATACGTGGCGGCGGTTGAGGAGAACACCATGCGCGGTACGGCCGCGGCCCGGATCGCATCCAACAACGCCATCGTTCCGCCGACGTTGTTATGCCAATACCGCTCGGGATGCTCGACCGATTCGCCTACCAGAGATTTCGCCGCAAAATGCAGAACGCCGTCGAATCCTTCGGCCAGAAGCGGCGCAATCTGGTCGATCCCGGCTTTGACGAACGTCGCTCCGGCCGGCACGGCGTCGGCGTGCCCGGTGGACAGATCGTCGACGACGGTGACCTGGTGGCCGGCCTCAAGCAGGTGCACGGCCACCACGCTGCCGATGTACCCCGCGCCGCCGGTGACAAGCAGCCGCACGCTGCTCCTCTCGAGTCCCTCTGTCCGCCGATGATCGATAACGACTCGCCCAGACAGTAGCGGTCCACAATGTCCAGTGCATGGCGTTTGAAACACCATTATGGGTCCGCTCGTACACTGGCGGCGTGAGCGACCCTCCGAATACCACCCCACGACCGTGAGCGAACTGATAGGCAGCATCGCGCTCGTCGGTCTGTTCATTCTGATCGGCGGAATGTTCGCTGCGGCCGAGTTGGCGCTGGTGACGCTGCGCGAGACTCAGCTCAAGTCGATGGCCGAGAAGAGTTCTCGCGGCGCCAAGGTCGCGAAGCTGGCCGCGAATCCCAACCGTTTCCTGGCTGCCGTACAGATCGGTGTGACGCTGTCCGGGTTCTTCTCGGCGGCGTTCGGCGAAGCCACGCTCTCCACCCACCTGGAGAAGGCGTTCACCGGCTGGGGTTTGTCGACCGGCCTGGCCCAGGTGGTCTCGCTGATCATCATTACGTTGATCGTTTCGTATTTCGCCCTGGTACTGGGTGAATTGTCGCCGAAACGGATCGCACTGCAGCGGTCGGAGCGGATCGCGCTCTTTGTGGCGCCGCCGCTGGATCGGATCGCCCGGCTGCTGCGCCCGGCCATCTGGCTGCTCTCGCACAGTACGGACCTGGTTGTCCGGCTGCTCGGCGGCGACCCCAACCGCAACCGGGAGGCGATCACCGAAGAGGAACTGCGCGGTCTGGTTGCCGCGCACGAGACGTTGTCGGTCGACGAGCGCACCCTGATCGACGATGTGTTCGCTGCCGGCGAACGCCAGGTCAGCGAAGTGATGATCCACCGCACCGAGGTCGACTTCCTCGAGGCCGGCATGACCGTGAGCCGGGCGGCCAAAATCGTCGTTGATTCCTCGTATTCCCGTTATCCGGTGATTGGCGAGGGTGGCCAGGACGATGTGATCGGGTTCGTCCACATTCGCGACATTCTGGCGCCATCCCAACCCGAGGGCCGGGCCACGACGGTCGGCAGCCTGGCCCGCGAGGTGAAACGGTTACCCGGTTCGAAAAAGGTGCTGGCGGCGCTGTCGGAAATGCGCCGGGAAGGCCATCACGTCGCGATCGTCGTGGACGAATACGGTGGCACCGACGGCATTGTCACGCTCGAGGACCTCATCGAAGAGGTCATCGGCGATATTCGCGATGAGTACGACGAGGACACCGCGCCGGTCGATCGGACCGAGGTGGACGGGTTGTCGAACCTGGACGAATTTGGCGAGGCGACCGGTCTGCGCCTGCCGGATGGTCCGTACGAGACCGCGGCCGGTTTCGTGATGAGCGCGCTGGGGCGGCTGCCGATGGTTGGCGACACCGTGGAGGTGTCCGGTCGGCGGTTGACCGTGCTGTCGATGGAGGGCCGTCGGGTGGACCGACTGCGGATAAGTCCGGTACCAGGGCTGGCGCCCGCGCCCACGTCTGCGGTCGCGCCGGCCGCGGATCCGGCTTCCGGCGGCGACCGGGTCACACCGGCCGGGCCGGGGCATCGGGAGCCCGACCGGGCCTGACAGAATGCGATTTATGCCCGACGCTCATCGCCCCCGTGTCCTTTCCGGCATCCAGCCGACCGCCGATTCGTTCCATTTCGGCAATTATCTGGGGGCGATCCGGCAATGGGTCGCGTTGCAGGACTCGTACGACGCCTTTTACTGCGTGGTTGATCTGCACGCGATCACCGTTGAGCACGACCCGGCCGTGCTGCGGCAGCGGACCCGGCTAGCCGCGGCCCAGTTGCTGGCCCTCGGCCTGGATCCGGCCCGGTGCACGTTGTTCGTGCAGAGCCACGTACCGGAGCACCCACAGCTGGAATGGGTCCTGGGCTGCATCACCGGTTTCGGCGAGGCGAGCCGGATGACCCAGTTCAAGGACAAGTCGAGCAAGGCCCAACAGGTCAGCGTCGGCCTGTTCACGTACCCGATCCTGCAGGCGGCCGACATCCTGGTCTACAACGCGGCCCAGGTGCCGGTGGGGGAGGACCAGCGCCAACACCTGGAGCTTTCCCGGGACCTGGCCGTACGGTTCAACAATCGGTTTGGCGAGACGTTCGTCGTACCCGAGCCGCACATCGTTTCCGGTGCCGCGCGGATCTACGATCTGCAGGACCCGACCGCCAAGATGAGCAAGTCGGCCTCCACCCCGAATGGTCTGATCGACCTGCTGGAGCCGGCCAAGTCGCTGGGTAAAAAGATCCGCAGCGCCGTCACCGACACCGAGCGCGAGATCCGGTACGACCCCGAGCAGAAGGCCGGGGTGAGTAACCTGTTGTCGATTTATTCGGCGCTCTCGGACCGGACGATTCCGCAGCTGGAGGCCGACTATGCCGGCCGGGGCTACGGCGACCTGAAAAAGGACCTGGCCGAGGTGGTGATCGCGTTCGCCGAGCCGGTCGCGGCCCGGACCCGCGAATGGCTCGACGACGTCACCGAACTGGACCGCGTGCTGGCGAAGGGTGCGGCCCGGGCCCGGGAGGTCGCGTCGGTCACCCTGGCCCAGGTTTATGACCGCATTGGCTTCCTGCCGGCGCAGAACGTATGAGGCCGCGAGCCCGGCGTACGCCCGCGTTCGGTCCGCTCGGTCCGCTCGGTCCGCTCGGTCCGGTCGGTCCGCTCGGCTGCGGGAGCGCGGCATGACGGCGTCATCTGGCAGCGGCGAGCCGACCATTGTCGTGGGGGTCGTCATCGGGCTGCCCGAGCCGTACCACAGCGAGCTGCGGGCCCGCCGGGCTGCGGCCGGTGACCCGCAGGCCGCCATCGTCCCGCCGCACGTGACGTTGCTGCCGCCGACCGAGATCCCGGCCAGCGCGCTGCCCGCGGTCGAGGAGCACCTGGCCCGGGTAGCCAGTGTGCATCCGCCCTTCGATATGCATTTGTCCGGTCCGGGGACATTCCGGCCGGTGTCTCAGGTGGTGTTCGTGCAGGTAGCCGCCGGGCTGGCCGATTGCGAACAGATCGAGGCCGACGTGCGGTCCGGGCCGCTCTACGGACAGACGCCTTTTCCGTACCATCCACATGTGACGGTCGCCCACGACGTACCTGACGACGCGCTGGACGCGGCCTATGACGGCCTGCGCGGCTACGACGTGTCTTTTACCGTCACCGGGTTCACAATGTTCGAACAGGACAAATCCGGGGTATGGCGACCGCAACGACAGTTCACATTGGACGGTACGCGGAGGGATTAGAGGTATGTCCGGCGTTCGGGAACGTTTCCGTTCCGAACGGGCCCGGCGGCCGTGGCTGGACCACCTCGCCCGGGCCGGCTCGGACTACAGGGCGAAAAACGGCGACCATATGGCCGCGGCGGTTACGTACTTCAGTTTTCTGGCGCTGTTTCCGCTGATCCTCGTGGGGTTCGCCGTTCTCGGCCTTGTATTGCAGGGAAATCACGAGCTCCTGGTTGATATTCAGAATCAGGTCAACAAAAGCGCGCCGGCCGGGCTCGGCGGTGACAACGGCCCGCTGAACAAGGCGATGAGCTCGGCCGCCGAACACTGGCGCGCGGTCGGGATCATCGGTCTGCTCGGTGCCCTGTACGCCGGGCTGGGCTGGATCGGCAACCTGCGAACGGCGATCCAGGCGATTTGGGAATTCGAGCCGAAGAAGGAGAATTTCTTCGTCACCAAGGCGCACGATCTGCTCGCGCTGATCGGTCTGGGCGTGGCCGTGCTGGTGTCGTTGACGATAACCGGTCTCGGTACCGGCGCCACGCACCAGCTGATTTCCTGGGCCGGTCTGGGCAACGTCCCCGGGGTGGGTACGGCTACCTGGATCATCGGCATCGGGATCGCCATTGCCGCCGACGTCCTGATTTTCGGGTGGATGTTCGTGCGGTTGCCGCGTAGTCCGCTGACGATGCGCGCGGTTTTCCGGGGTGCGCTGTTAGCAGCCGTGGGGTTCGAAATCCTCAAACTGGTTGGTACGTATTACATCGCGCAGATCGGGAGAAGTCCCGCGGCTGGGGTATTCGGTAGCGTACTTGGTCTATTGGTATTTATTTATCTGGTGTGCCGGCTGCTGTTGTTCGCCACCGCGTGGACCGCGTCGTCGCCGTCGATTAGAGCGCTGCACAAAAAGGATTCGGACGATACGCCGGATTCCGGCGGCTCGGCTATTGCGGAAAAGCCGTCCGCCGCTGCCGCGGACACTGCTGTGCCCAAGGCGACTTCGGCCCGGCATTCCACCGCCGTACGGACAGCGCCGAATGGTGCCGCCGTGGCCGCCGCCTTGGTCGGGCTGGGGATGGCTTCGGGAGCGACGCTGGCGCGGTTGGGACTGCGGCGTTCAGCCCGATAGCACTTACGGCGTGTTGCCGTGAACATTTCCGGCGGACGTATGAGAACGGGCCCGATAATGGCGGCGTGGACGACTCCAATTGGACCGATCGCGCCCCAGAGCCGCCGTCCTGGGTCGAATTGCTGACCCTCATGGTTCACGGCCCCGATAGCGAACCGACGTTGCGTGGCGCCATCCGGAGCTGGCACGGCGACCAGGAGACGACTGAGCAGCTCGGCTGGGTCGCTTATTCTGGTGAGCCGCCGCCCGTGTTCACCGGAAGCCGGCCCAGTATCGGCCAGCAGCAGGCCGCCGCACCGATCAGGGTTTGGCGCGACGGGCCCCGGCTACGTATCGAGGAATCCGACGGCACACTCAACCTGATCGTCGGCGATACCACCTGCTGGCAATTCGACCGGGACCACGACACACCGGTGGCCTCGCCCCGCACGGCACTGCGCTATGCCGGCAACGGCACCGGGCTGCTGGCCCGGCGCGACCCGGCCGGCTTCGCCGGCGACGATTTCACCCGACCCACCGGACCGGTCGGCGGGACCACATTCCTCGGCCGTCCCGCGTGGACGGTCGAGCTCGCCCCACCAGCCCACAAACCGCACCCGATGCAGCTCGTCGTCGACGCGGAAACCGGCATCGTGCTGCAACAACGAAACGACGGATTCGGCACCGTGGACGAGTGGGTCGAGTTCATCGTCGGGGACAAATTCGACCCCGCCCTGTTCGTCTGGGACGGGCGAACCAGATCACCGGACGAGGAAACCGCCGAATTAGAGGCCGAGTGGGAAGCCGACCTGGCGGGCCGGCGGCAATGGTTCAGCGAGAATGTCACCGCCGCGCCATTGCGGGTCGAGCTCGACCTCACTGTCTTGGTGCACGAATACAACGAGGCGACTGGCGCATTCGAAGCCAGCCTCGGCGAGCCGGGCATGGGAATGCTCGCCCGTCGACCGCGATCCGATGCGGTGTGGGAGCTGGGCTGGGCGCAGACGCAACACCGGTGGCGCACGACCCGGTGGGACTGGGCGCTGACTTTCTACCACGACGAGCCGGCCCCGCAGAGCATCGAGGCGCTCAAGCGGCAGCTCGGCGCCGACTAAACCGCAAGGTTGATACGAGGCGGGCAGCTCAGTGGGCGGATCGGCCCCGGTAGAGGATGAAGCCGGCCAGGCTGCCGGCGCCCACCACGACGACGGCACCGATGATGGCAGGAATTTCCCAGCTGGTCCCGCTACCCCGATCCGACTCGGACTTCGCCGCCGCGGCGATGGCCGGCTGCGTGCTCGGCGCCGCTTTGGTCGGCTTCGGGCTCGGGTGCGTGACCGGGTGCCGCGTGACCGGATTGACGAGTTGCCCGACCGGAGCGATCTTGCCGTCGACGCTAAAACCCCAGTCCAATAGCCGGATCGCCTGGTCCTGGGTATCGACCGGATAACGTTCGGCGTGCATCAGCGTGACGATCAACGTGTGTCCCCCTCGCCGGACAGCGGCGACGAATTCGTGCCGCGCGGCATCGGTGTAGCCATTCTTGGCCGCGATGATGCCCGGGTAATGCGCGGCCCGGAGCCGGTCGTCATTGGCGAACCCGAATTGCTTGTATTTCTTTCCCTGCGCCGGGATGTAACCGGTCAGCTTGCTGTTATAGCGTACGAAATCGGTGATCTTGATGTCCTGCCGCAAAATCAACGCGAGGTCGTATGCGGAGGACGACTGGCCCGGCGCGTCCAGCCCGGACGGTGTGCCGGCGTGAGTGTCGTCGGCGCCGATCGCGTGCGCCTTCGCATTCATTGCCGCCAGCGTCTGGCTTACGCTGCCGTGCCCAGCGGTCCGCGCGAGCGCGGTCGCGCAGTCATTTCCGGACATCATCAGCATGCATTCAAACAACAATTCGATCGAATAGTGTCCATTGGGGACCAGACCGACCCGGGTCCCGTCGACGTTGGAGTCCTCCGAGGTCGCGGTGACGATCTGCCGGCGGTTGGTCAGCTCGGGCAGCAATGTCAATGCGGTCAGCGTTTTCTGGGTGCTGGCCGGCAGGAACTTGCCGTGCGCGTCGTGCGCCGCGAGCACCTGTCCGGTGTCGGCGTCGGCGACCAGCCAGCCCTTGGCGTCGACGCCCTGGGGCAGCCGCGGCGCGCCGGCCGCGACGACCGTGGTCCGGGAGGCCAGCTGTTCGCCCCCGACAGTCGGGGTCGCGGCGGCGGAATCGGCTACCGGGCCGACCGAAACGGCCGCGAGCAACGAGCCGGCGGCCAGGGCGGAGTACACAGTGGAGCGACGCATGGCCGCTCAGGATATCGGAGTGAGCCCGGCCACACTGCCACCCCGTGAATTTGTCGCGTCGCGACTAGGTTACGGCTTCAGCACGGCAACGCGTAGCAAGCGGAAAACGAGGCTGCCAGCAGCACATTGCTGATCTGCTGCGCGGTGACAAGTTCCATTCTGGAGTCCGGAGCCGTCGACCAGCGGCCTTATTTTCGTATTGACGCCGCGCTTGTCCAAGTCGCCTTTCTCAGCGGCGATTCCGGCGTTCCAGATCTCTTTGGCAGATTTCTTTTCTTGCCAGCGTTTCGAGCGTGCATATTGTTCGACGGGCCGACTCATGCTCCGCATGCACACCGGCATCCGGCCGCGAGTTCCTTGATCATGATGGCATTCGTCGCCGATCTCCGTACGAAAGCCATCACGATCATGGACCGTTGATCGCAGGACCCGTATGCCCCAGCTGCCTCGGTGCTCGCACATCGGGCTCGAGTCTCATGATCGTGAGTGGATTTGGTAGCGAAATCCGTATCAACTCCGCTCACGATCAAGCAGGTGCCCGGGTCGGTGTCGACGCAGCGGGAGATCCGCAAACTCCGAACCGCAACTGCGAGCCGGCCGCAGTTGTCAGACCCATCGGTCACCCTCGTAGCCAGCAGCGGATAGGAGAGGGGCGATGGCTACCTTCGCAGTGACAACGGCCCGCGGCCCGGCCTGGGATCCGGCGCGTGACATCCGGCAACAAGCCGAGTGGGACGCGCACGCCGCGTTCGCCGACGGGCTCGTCGACTCGGGCGTCATCGTGTTGGGCGGTCCGATCGACGGAGCAACCGACGAGGTCGCGTTGCTCGCCATGCAGGCGGCGGATGCGGACGAGGTCCGGTCGATCTTCGACGCGGACCCTTGGGTGGTCAGCGAGGTGCTGCGGATCAAGGACGTACGGCATTGGCGGCTCTGGCTCGACTCCCGCACAGGGCGTGATCAGAACGAACGGCCTGCTTGATCGGGACCAGCGGCGCGGAGAGCCGGCATGACTAAGCCCGATGCCCGCGTAGCGCTGTCGGCGTGACCTGGCCGATCGGGGGCGTCGTGGGCACGACCGGGCTACCGCGGCGGGCCAGAACCCGGCGCAGCACCGCCTTCGGTCCGCGCTTCGGGACCGGTTTGCCGCTGGCGTGCGAGGCCAGCAGCTTCGGGCCCACGGCCGAGGCGTGGATGATCGTCTCGCCGTGGTCGGGGATCAGCGCGGGGGCCAGTGCGCCGCCGAAATGCCGACCGACCCAGTCGAGCGCCACCGGCAGCTCCTGCCGCCACGGCCCCCAATCGTGGCCGCCGTTCGGCACCAGTACGCCCATCCCGGAAGCGGGCGCGCGTAGCTCGCTCAGTAGCGTCCGCATCTGCCCGGGCGGGCCGTGTTCGAGCGAACCGGCGGTCAGGAAGAACGCGGTCGCCGGCTGCTCCCGGCCGGCGGTGGTATCGCGATTCAGCGTGAGCAGCGGGCTGTTGGCGGCCTTGACCTGCCGGTTGCGGCGGTAGAGGTCGCCGGTCGTGTAATCGGTGATTGGGTAGAAGTAGCCGGAAAAGCTGACCGCCGCGCTGTAATACTCCGGGTGCCGGACGGTCAGGTTCACCGCGCAATAGCCGCCGGTGGAGTATCCGACCAGCGACCAATCCTGTCGGTCGGAAAGTACCCGGAAGTCGCGCAGCATATCGGCTCGTATATCAGTAGTGAGATACGTATCGTCGGCTTGGCCGCCTACCGCGTTGACGCACTCGTCGTCCTGTAATGCGCTGGGATTGGTCGAGGGAATGACGGCGATGGTCGGCGGCATCCGGTCGGCGTGGATTTCCTGGTCGAGGTATTGCGCGATTCGCAGGTTGCGCAACTCGCCGGCCGGGTCGCCGGGCGAGCCCGAGAGCAACTCGATGACCGGGAATTCCACGTTCTGGCTGGCTCGGTCGAAGTACGCGGCTGGCAGATAGACGGCGCCGGGCCGGCTGATGCGGCTTTTCGCTCCGGCGAAATCTTCCCGAACCACGACACCATTGCCGTGTCGGGTCAGGCCGGCGTATCGCCGCAACTCCCGCTGGATCAGCTCGCGCCCATGCCGCTGACCAATGTCCCCGACAACGCCGTTCGAACCGGAAGCCAGGCCCGAGGAGTCACCGCCGACCAGACTGGTCCACGTGGGAAAGAAATCGCCCTGCGCGTTGATCAACGCACCGCCGGAAAACAGCGCAAGTACGGTCGCGAGCAGTACGGTTGCCGCGCGCCCGGTCTTGCGCCAGGGCCACCAGTCCCACAGCACCGGGACCGCGACAACCGCCAGCAGGGCCACCACGCACATCGTGATGACAAAGCTTTCGCTGGTGATCTGCATCGGCAACCCCCGTACTCTTTCCGCGTAGTAACCAGTGCCCGGACCGCACTAGATAAGGACGCTGGCAGCGTGGATATCCGTTGACCGAGTTGATTCGTAACGATCGCCACGGCGTGGTAAAAATCGCTTGGTCGGAAGTCGGGTCGGTATTGAATAGCGGCGAGCAAAAGTAACGGAACGGTATCGGGAAAGCGATTCTTCATGTAGTTTCGCCCCACATGACGGAACCTCCCGGGGTCAGCAAATCCCGTCCGTCCACAGCACAGCTGCTCGCTGTTCGTCGCCCCAGCGGACGGGGCTACGGAAAACGTCGGCGCCAACGAGGAGGAGCCGTGAGACTTGCAATGCGAGCGGTGGCGGTGTTGGGTGCCGTCACATTGACCAGTGCGGTCGTGACGGCGTGCGGGAGTAAACCGTCGAACAACGCCAAGTCGAGCAGTTTCAAGGCCTGCCTGGTCACCGATACCGGCGGGGTGGACGACCAGTCGTTCAATCAGTCCGCACACCAGGGTCTGATTGACGCCAAAAGCGCGACCGGTATGCAAGAGGTATATCAGGAATCCAAGCAGACCAGCGATTACGATCCCAACATCGCGGCGTACGTGCAGGGCAATTGCGGGATCATCGTGACCGTCGGATACCTGATGGGCGATGTCACACAGAAGGACGCGAAGAAATACCCGAAGCAGAAGTTCGCGATTGTCGATTTTTCGTACCCGAAGTCGATGGCGAACGTGAAAGGCCTGATCTACAACACCGCGCAGGCCGCGTTTCTGGGCGGTTATCTGGCGGCCGGCATGAGCAAAACCGGCAAGGTGGCGACCTTCGGCGGACAGGAGCTGTCCACGGTCAAGATCTATATGGACGGTTACGCCGACGGTGTCGCGTATTACAACCAGGTGCACCACAAGAATGTGCAGGTTCTTGGCTGGAACGTGAAGAGCCAGAACGGCGTGTTCGTCGGCAACTTCACGGACCTGACCAAGGCCAAGAACGACACCGAGCAATTCATGCAGCAGGGTGCCGACATCGTCTTCCCGGTCGCCGGTGGGCTCGGAAAAGGTGCGGCCGCCGCGGTCCAGGCCGACGGCAAGGGCAAGGTGCACATGCTCTGGGTCGACAGTGATGGTTGCGTGCAGGCCAAGCAATACTGCAGCCTATTCATCACCAGCGTCATGAAGGGCGTGGAACCTTCGGTGAAGGAGGCCGCAGCGGACGCTAAGAAGGGCTCGTTCCAGGGCGGCACCTACGTGGGCACGCTCGCCAATGGCGGCGTGGGCCTCTCTCCGTACCATGAATTCCAGAACAAGGTGCCGGCCGCACTGCAGAAGGAGGTCACGCAGCTGAAGGCCGACATCATTTCGGGCAAGGTCAAGGTCGTCTCGCCGAACCAGCCGGCCGCCTGACGTGCCGCTGCGGTCGAGCGGACCGCCCATATCGCGGCGGGAAATTCGGGTAAGACCGGGGAGAACACGCTGAAGCTTGAACTGCGTGGTATCACGAAGCGGTTCGGCCCGCTCGTGGCCAACGACCACATTGATCTGATCGTCGAGCCGGGACAGATCCATGCGCTGCTGGGTGAGAACGGCGCCGGCAAGTCGACGTTGATGAACGTCCTGTATGGACTGTCCGAACCGGACGATGGCGAGATCCTCGTCGACGGGAAGGCCGTGTGTTTCCGCGGCCCCGGCGACGCGATCAAGGCCGGCATCGGCATGGTGCACCAGCACTTCATGCTGGTGCCGGTCTTTACTGTGGCCGAGAACGTGGTGCTCGGTGATGAGCGGGTACGGCGGCTGGGCTGGCTGGATCGGCGGCGGATCCGTCGCGAGGTCGCGGAGTTGTCGGAGCGGTACGGGATGCCGGTGGACCCGGACGCGGTGGTCGAGGATCTCCCGGTCGGCGTGCAACAACGGGTGGAAATCATCAAGGCGTTGTTGCGCGATGCGGAGGTGCTCATTCTCGATGAGCCCACCGCCGTGTTGATCCCGCAGGAGATCGATGAATTGATCAAGGTGATGCGGGCGCTGCGCGAATCCGGTAAATCGATCGTGTTCATCACGCACAAGCTCAAAGAAGTGAAGGCGGTCGCCGACACGATCACCGTGATCCGGCGCGGGCAGGTGGTCGGGTCGGCCGATCCGGGTACGAGCGAGGCGGAATTGGCCTCGATGATGGTCGGCCGCAACGTGGTGTTGCAGGTCGACAAGGCGCCGGCCCGTCCGGGTGCGCAGGTGCTGCGGATTGTCGGGCTCAGCGTGGACAGCGAGCTTGGCCACCGGGTGGTGGATCAGGTCAGCCTGGATGTGCAGGCCGGCGAGATTCTGGCCGTCGCCGGCGTGCAGGGCAATGGGCAGAACGAATTGGTCGAGGCGCTGCTGGGTTTGCGCCGTCCGGTGGCCGGTTCGGTCACTGTGGACGGTCGCGATATCACCGGTGCCACGCCGAAACAGGTGTTGCGCGCCGGGGTCGGCTACGTCCCGGAGGATCGTCAGCACGACGGTCTGGTCGCCGAATTCTCGGTGGCGGAGAATCTGGTGCTCGATCAGTACGACACGGCCCCGTTCGCCGCCGGGGTGTCGCTGCAGCGTCAGGCGCTGCGGGCCAACGCGCAGCAGCAGGTCAGCGAGTTCGATATTCGTACGTCCTCTATCGACAGTCCAGTGGGGACGTTGTCCGGCGGCAACCAGCAAAAGGTCGTGGTAGCCCGCGAGTTGGCTCGATCGCTCAAGCTGATGATCGTCTCGCAGCCGACCCGGGGCGTCGATGTCGGTTCGACCGAGGCGATCCACCGCCGGATCGTGCAGGCCCGCGACAACGGGGTGGCGGTCGTCATCGTCTCGTCCGAACTGGACGAGGTGATCGCCCTGGCCGACCGGATCGCCGTAATGTGCGGCGGTCGGATCGTGGGCGTACTGCCGGCCGGCGCCTCCCGGGACGAGATCGGGCTGATGATGGCCGGGGTCGCCGAAGAACAGGCGCGCGCCGAGAGCGTGGCCCACCCGACCGAGATCTCCCGGCTGGAAGAAGGTGCGCCGTGAGCGAGACGTCCACATCGGACGACTCCACTGTGGAGGTAGAGCCGGCCGACCCGGTGCGGCCGCCTGGATTCGGCCGGGCCGTGCTGGACGGGATCGTCCGCGGCAACTCGGTTGTGGTGACGTTCCTGGCGATCGTGATCGCACTGGTGCTCGGCGGCCTGCTCATCGCGTTCTCCGATTCCGACGTACAGAGCAAGCTCGGCTACTTCTTCGCCGCCCCGGGTGACGCGTTGGGCGCGATTTGGCATTCGGCCTGGTCGGCCTACGTCGCATTGTTCGAAGGGTCCATTGTGGACCCGAGCTTCATCCGGGACTACGCCTCCGGGCAGGGGTCGCTGTCGCAGGTCTTCTATCCGATATCGGAAACCATTGTGCAGGCCACGCCGCTGATCCTGGCCGGTCTGTCGGTGTCATTCGCCTTCCGCGCGGGTCTGTTCAACATCGGTGCCCAGGGGCAGATCATCATGGGCGCGATCCTGGCCGGCTACCTCGGTTTCGGCGTGCACATGCCGATCGTGATCCACCTGATTGTGGCGCTGCTCGGCGGTTTCATCGGTGGCGCGGTGTGGGGCGTGATCGTCGGCTGGCTCAAGGCCCGCACCGGCGCGCACGAGGTCATTACGACGATCATGCTCAATTACGTCGCCGGGTACCTGCTGTTGTACGTCCTGCAGAAGTCGGTGTTCCAGCGGCCCGGACGGTCCGATTCGGTGAGTCGTTTCGTTCCGGGAAATGCGCGGCTGCCTTTGCTGGCTGGGACCGGACTGCGGTTGCACGCCGGGATCATCGTGGCGTTGCTGGCCGCGCTGGCTTGTGCCTGGCTGTTCAACCGCAGCACGTTGGGATTTGAATTCAAGGCGGTCGGCGCCAACCCCGAGGCGGCCCGCACCGCCGGAATGAGCGTGGGTCGTACGTACATTCTGGTGATGCTGATCGCCGGCGGTCTGGCCGGCCTGGCCAGCACGGCCCAGGTGCTGGGCACCGACTATTACCTGTCCACCGGCGTGAATTCGGAATTGGGATTCAACGCGATCACCGTGGCGCTGCTGGGTCGGGCCAAGCCATGGGGCACCGTACTGGCCGGGCTCCTTTTCGGGGCATTGCAAGCGGGCGGGACCGTGATGTCAGCCCAGACCTCAACGCCAATCGATGTGGTGACGGTGATTCAGGCCCTGATCGTCGTCTTCATCGCCGCTCCGGCTCTGGTCCGGGCGATGTTCCGGCTGCGCGGCGGCGCCGGGGGCGAGGAGGGGCAGAGCCTGTCGAAGGGATGGAACGGGTGACCGCCACGGCTGTGCGACTGCCGCAGGTCGCGGCGACGACGCGAGAGCGCGCGCTCGGTTTTTCCGGTGCGGCGCTCGGCCTGATCATGATTTTTGTGCTGGGTTTCCAGTCGCGGGCCGGTGAGCACAGCCGGTTCGTGCTGTCCCCGTCCGGCGCGCCGGTGCACGTGCCGACAGTGAGCGTCTCCGCGCGCTGGACCTGTTGGGTGCTCGGCATTCTGGTTCTCGCGCTGAGCGGTTGGCTGCTGGCCGGGCGGCCGACGCGCCGGGGCCGCATTGTCGCGTTGTGGCTGATCGCGGCGCTTTTTCTGATCGCATTTCTGGCCTGGGCCTCGGTCGCGGGCGACAACCGTCCACTGTCGATAGTGCAGCTGGGCAACCAGACCTTGATCCGGTCGATCCCGATCATCCTGGGGGCGATGTCCGGCGTGATCTGCGAGCGGTCGGGCGTGGTCAACCTGGCGATCGAGGGCCAACTGTTGCTAGGTGCGTTCACCGGAACGATCGTCGCGGCGGCGGCATCGAGCCTGTGGCTGGGATTGGTCGGTGCGGCGTTGGCTGGTGCCGTACTGGCGCTGGTGCTGGCGGTGCTCGCAATCCGGTATTTCGTTGACCAGGTGATCGTGGGCGTGGTGCTCAACGTTTTCGCGCTCGGCCTGACCAACTTCCTTTACGATCGCATTCTGGTGCCGCACGAGAATTTGAATTCGCCGAAGATCTTCGACGACATCAAAGTGCCGGGCCTCTCCGATATCCCGATCATCGGACCGATTTTCTTCGATTCCAACGTATTTCTCTACATCACGTACGGCCTGTTGATTGTCTTGCAGTTCGGGCTGTTCCGGACCAGGTGGGGACTGCGGCTGCGGGCGGTTGGTGAGCATCCGACCGCGGCCGACACGGTCGGCATCAAGGTGCGGGCGACCCGCTATCGCGCCGTGCTGCTGGGCGGGTTGATCGCCGGCGTCGCTGGTGCCTCGCTGACAATTGGCTCGGTCGGCGAGTTCGGCAAGGACATTTCCTCGGGTAAGGGCTACATCGCCCTAGCGGCGGTGATCTTCGGCCGTTGGAGCCCGACCGGGGCGCTGGGCGCGGCGCTGATCTTTGGTTTTGCCGACGCGTTGCAGACTAACCTCGGAATCGTCGGAACGCCTATCCCGTCGGAGTTTTTGTCGATGCTGCCCTATTTAGCCACGGTGTTCGCGGTGGCCGGTCTGGTGGGCAAGGTCCGTGCGCCCGCCGCCGACGGCAAGCCGTACGTGAAGTCGTAATGGATATCGATTGGGAGGCGTTGCGTTCGGCGGCGCGGCAGGTGATGGCCCGGGCGTACGCGCCGTATTCACGGTTTCCGGTTGGTGCCGCGGCGCTGGTTGATGACGGCCGCATCGTGGTCGGGTGCAATGTGGAGAATGCCTCGTACGGCGTGACATTGTGCGCCGAATGCGGACTGGTTTCTTCCTTACACGCCAGTGGCGGCGGCCGGCTGGTGGCGTTCACCTGTTGCGACGGGACAGGTGCGCTGCTGATGCCGTGTGGACGGTGCCGGCAATTGTTGTGGGAACACGGCGGCGCGTCGCTTCTGGTGGACACACCACAGGGTGTGTTAACGATGGATCAGGTGCTGCCGCAGGCATTCGGGCCAGAGAATCTGGGAGCTGACCGATGAGCATGGCGATCGTCGACGTTATTCGGGCCAAGCGCGACGGTGCGGCCCTGACCGCCGACCAGATCGACTTTGCCATCAACGCGTACACCCGCGGCGAAATCGCCGACGAGCAGATGTCGGCGTTGCTGATGGCGATCTTCTTCCGGGGCATGCAGCCGGCGGAACTGGCCCGGTGGACGGGCGCGATGATCGACTCCGGTGTCCGAAGTGATCTGTCCGGATTGGACAAGCCCACTGTGGACAAGCATTCCACCGGCGGTGTCGGCGACAAGATCACGCTGCCGCTGGCCCCGTTGGTGGCGGCGTGCGGCGCGATCGTGCCGCAGCTGTCCGGCCGGGGATTGGGCCACACCGGGGGCACGCTGGACAAGCTGGAAGCCATTCCCGGCTGGCGGGCGTCCCTCTCGGACGCGGAATTCCGTACGCAGCTAAAGGATGTGGGCGCGGCGGTGTGTGCGGCTGGCGACGAATTGGCGCCGGCCGACCGGAAGCTGTATGCGCTGCGCGACGTCACCGGGACCGTCGTGTCGATCCCGTTGATCGCCAGCTCGAGCATGAGCAAGAAGATCGCCGAAGGCGCCTCCGGTCTTGTACTCGACGTGAAGGTCGGATCCGGCGCGTTCATGAAGGATGCCGAGTCGGCCCGTACGTTGGCCCGGACCATGGTCGAGATCGGTACGGCCAACGGAGTCCGTTGCGTGGCGCTACTGACCGCGATGGACCGGCCGTTGGGTCGAGCCGTCGGCAACGCGCTGGAAGTGGCCGAGGCAGTGGAGGTTTTGGCCGGCGGCGGTCCGGCCGATGTTGTCGAGCTGACGCTGCTGTTGGCCCGGGAAATGCTGTCCGTGGCGGGATTGTCCGATGTGGACCCTTCGGGCGCGCTGCGGGATGGCCGGGCAATGGACGTATGGCGGCGGATGATTCGGGCGCAGGGTGGGGATCCGGCGGCGAGCCTGCCTAGGGCGCGTGAGGTACAGACGGTTGTCGCGCCGGAGACCGGCCGGCTCACGCAGCTCGATGCGTACGCGGTCGGGCTGGCCGCGTGGCGGCTCGGGGCCGGGCGGGCCCGCAAGGAGGACCCGGTGTCGGAGGTGGCCGGAATCCGTTGCCTGGCCGCGGTTGGCGACGAGGTACGGCGCGGGCAGGCGTTGCTCGAGTTGCACACGCACGACCCGGCTCGGCTGCCGGCCGCGGCCGAGGCGTTGGACGGCGCGATATCGGTGGATGGGCCGCAGGTGCCGCTGCCGTTGCTGGTCGATCGCGTCGGCTAAAGTGCCTCCATGTCGACACCGGTGACAACGCAGGCGGTCCAGAGCGCGCCGAAGGTTCTCTTGCACGATCATCTCGACGGCGGTCTGCGCGCCGGTACGGTCGTCGAGCTGGCCCGCGAGATTGGATACGACGCGCTGCCGACGACCGATCCGGAAGAGCTGGGCCGTTGGTTCCTCGGCGCCGCGCATTCCGGGTCGCTGGAGCGGTATCTGGAAACGTTCGCCCACACCGTTGGCGTAATGCAGACCCGCGAGGCGTTGATTCGGGTTGCGCAGGAATGCGTCGAGGACCTGGCCAACGACGGTGTGGTGTACGCCGAGGTGAAATTCGCGCCGGAGCTGCATGTTGAACGCGGGTTGAGTCACGAGGAAGCGATCGACGCTGTCCTGGAAGGCTTTCGGCGCGGAATCGCGGCGGCGTCGGCGACGGGGCATTCGATCCGCGTCGGCATGTTGATGACCGCGATGCGGCACGCCGCGCAGTCGATGGAGATCGCCGAACTGGCGGTGCGATACCGCGACGCCGGCGCGGTTGGTTTTGATATTGCCGGAGCCGAGGCCGGATATCCGCCCACTCGGCACTTGGATGCGTTCGAATATCTGCGCCGGGAAAATTCGCATTTCACAATCCATGCGGGCGAGGGATTTGGCTTACCGTCCATTTGGGAAGCGATCCAATGGTGCGGAACGGACCGGCTCGGGCACGGCGTGCGGATTATCGACGATGTCACCGTGCATGATGACGGTCGAGTCGAATTGGGGCGGCTGGCCGCGTACGTCCGTGATCGCCGGATCCCGCTGGAGATGTGCCCGACGTCGAATGTCCAGACCGGCGCGGCAAAATCGCTGGAGGAACACCCGATCGGCCTGCTGCGGCAATTGTATTTCCGGGTCACCGTCAATACTGATAACCGGTTGATGAGCGGGGTCAGCATGACCTCGGAAATGATGTCGCTGGTGGAGACGTTCGGGTACGGGTGGAGCGATCTGCAATGGCTGACGCTGAACGCGATGAAATCCGCGTTCATTCCGTTTGATGAGCGGCTGGTGCTCATCAATGACGTAATCAAGCCGGCGTACGCCGAGCTCTCGGAATAATCGGATTTCCGCTGCCGCCTGCGTTGGGCCTCTGACTCCGCCGGGGCGGCCGGGCGCGGCGGTTGGGTGCGCCCCTGACTGCGGTCCCGCGTCAGTTTTACCTGATCGTGCTGGGTTTTGTCGCGTTTTCGTTGACGAATAGCATCACGATCATGGTTCGGCAGGGTCGAGGTCGAAGCCCGTAGGGTCGCCGACCGGTCCGCGTCCGTTTCATGATCGTGAGTAGATTTGATGCCGAATTCGGTACTAAATCCACTCACGATCATGGTCGGGGAGGACGCGGCCGGTCAAGTCGTAGCTGTTGGCTCTGAGGTGGCGGCGGTGGCCGAGGGGCCTGGGTGTTTTCGTGATCGTGATGGATTTCGTAACGTTTTTGGTTACGTACGCCATCACGATCACGGTCGGAGGGTTGAAGGCGGCGTTTAAAGCTGGTGCGCCGATCGAGGTTAGTGGTCGACCTTCGGCGATTCGGCGGCGAAATGACAGGCGGTCGGGTGTTCGCTGCCGGGCCGGACGGTCAACTCCGGTTCTTCGTCGGCACACCGGGGCTCCGCCAGCCAGCAGCGTGTGCGGAAATGACAACCCGAGGGCGGGTCGGCCGGACTCGGCACATCACCTTCCAACACGATCGTCGACCGCTGCCCGCGCAATTCCGGGTCCGGCTCGGGCGCGGCCGACAGTAGCGCCTGGGTGTACGGATGCGCCGCGTGATCGTAGATCTCAGCGTGGCTGCCGGTCTCCACGATTTTGCCGAGGTACATCACCGCGACCCGGTCGGACACGTGCCGTACCACCGACAGGTCGTGCGCGATGAACACATAGGACAGTGAGAACTCCGACTGTAGCGACACCAGCAGGTTGATCACCTGCGCCTGCACCGAAACGTCCAATGCGGACACCGGTTCGTCGCAGATCACCACCTCGGGTCGCAGCGCCAACGCGCGGGCGATCCCGATCCGCTGCCGCTGGCCACCGGAGAACTGGTGCGGATAACGATTGACGTGGTCCGGGTCGAGGCCGACCACCTCGAGCAGTTCGCCAACCCGGGTGCGTTTCGAACCCCTGGGTGCTGCGTCGCGGTGGATCTCGAACGGCTCGCCGACGATATCGCCGACCGTCATTCGAGGATTCAGCGACGTGTACGGATCCTGCAGGATGATCTGGATCCGGCGCCGCAATGCCCGCAGCCGCGAGCCGGACAACGCATGAATGTCTTCGCCGTGGAACAGCACCTGCCCGGATGTCGGCCGTTCCAACGCCATCAGCAGACGGGCCAACGTCGATTTCCCGCATCCGGATTCGCCGACCAGGCCAAGTGTTTCGCCCTGTCGTAGCTGCAGATCGACCCCGTCAACCGCTTTGATCGCGCCGGTCTGCCGGCGCAGCAGGCTCCGGCGGACCGGGAAATGTTTCACCAATTGCTGGACGTCGAGGACATTCTCAGGCGAGGGCATTGCTCACCTCCTCGGCGTAGTGGCAGGCGCTGGTACGTCCGTCGGAAAGCGTACGCAATTCCGGACGCTCGATGCTGCAGCGTTCGGTCGACATCGGGCAGCGTGGATGGAACGCGCAGCCGCTCGGCACCGCGGCCAGGCTCGGCGGGCTGCCCTTGATCGGCAACAGCGCATGGCCTTTGCGGCTGGCTCGCGGAATCGAGGCCAACAGGCCGGCCGTGTACGGGTGCGCCGGCGCGCGATACAGATCCGCGGCCGGTGCCGCTTCCACGATCCGGCCGGCGTACATGACCGCGATCCGGTCGGCCACATCGGCCGCCAGACCGAGGTCGTGGGTGATGAGCACCATGCCCATAGAGGTTTCTTGACGCAACTCGCCGAGCAGCGCCACGATCTGCGCCTGTACGGTGACATCCAGGGCGGTCGTTGGTTCGTCGGCGATGAGGAAATCGGGGCTCAATGCCAGCGCCATGGCGATCATGATGCGCTGCCGCATGCCGCCGGAGAACTCATGGGGATAGTCGCCGAACCGCTTGGCCGCGGCCGGAATCCGGACCCGCTCCATCAATTCGATCGCGCGCTGTCGAGAGTCCGCCTTGGACAGTCCCTCGTGGACACGCATCATCTCGGCGATCTGGAATCCGACGCTCAGCACCGGATTGAGCGCGGACAAAGCGTCCTGGAAGATCATCGAGATGCGCCGACCGCGGAACGATCGGGCCTGTTTGCGGGAAAGAGCGAGTAGATCGGTGCCGTCGAACCGGATTTCACCGCCGGTGATGACGGCCGGGGGAGTCTCCAACAGACCCATCACGGCCAGCGCCGACACGCTCTTGCCGGAGCCGGATTCGCCCAGCAGCACAAGGGTTTGGCCCGACGAGAGGGAATAGCTCAGCTCGTCGACGGCCCGAATTACCTGACCGCGAACCCGGAATTCCACCGAGAGCCGATCAATATCCAACTGGCTCATCGCAACCTCGGATCGAACGCATCCCGGATGACATCCCCGAGCAGGATGAAGCTGAGCACGGTGATTGACAGGAAGATCGACGGATAGACCAACAGGTGCGGATGGGCCTGGAAGTTGTTCTGCGCGTTGGCCAACTGCAGGCCCCAGGAGATCGCCGGCGCCTGCAAACCGACACCGAGAAAGGTCAACGATGCCTCCGCGACGATGACGCTGCCGATGGTGATCGTGGCGATGACGATGACCGGCGCGATCGCGTTGGGCAGAATGTGCTTGCGGATAAGCCG
>JBEDUI010000066.1:0-18842 GCA_040414495.1 Mycobacteriales bacterium | reverse complement strand
TTTTATCGCCTTACTGATCGTCCGCACATGCTCGGCCGATAACGCTCCTTCGGAGGCGGCGGCCGCGGTGGCCGGTAGTTCTGGTTCGATGAGTTCACCGGAAATGCTGACCGTCGCAACTAATTCGCGGGCCGAGCACACTCGCGCTTTCGCCTCGGCCGGCGACAACCGCAGCCGGGCCTGTAAGAATGCTTCGGTGGATAGTCCGGCTTCTTGCCCGGCTATGTCTTGGGCGTGAAAGTCGGCCAGTAACTGCAACCGGCCGAACTCCAGACGCCGCATCTCTGTCTCATAGGCTTCCAGCGCATCGGCTAACTCCGGCCCCGAGAGCCGCCAACGCTCGCCAACAGCAAACCGATCGGCGGCAGCATGCATCGACGCCAGCCCATCCGCCACCGGATGCCGGCCCACCATCGTCGTGCTGCTCATACCCGAAACTCTAAGACAACTCACTGACAAAACCGGGCCCCAGAACGACCCGCTCAAAAGAATTACTTTTGGTCACCACACCTCACAATCCGCGCCACATATGCGATTCCGGCAGTTCCGAGACGGACGACAGCGCGTCGGCGGGGTGGGAGCGGCCAGTCGTCTAAGCGCCTCGCAGGAGACCGGGGATTCAAAATCCCCTAATCAGCGTTACTGCACGCAGAATTCGACCGGACCGAGTCGTAACCGGCCGTCGGAGAGCGGAGCGCACCGGACGCCGCCTTTTCCGCGCAGTGCTGACCGTGTTCCGGGAGCGATCGTGACATCGAGCCAAGCGCACGGGCTGGCCCGTCGGCGGATCGCCAACGACACCTGGCCGAAACCCGAATCCAGCACGAGCGTACGGCCGACCAATTCGTCGACCGGGATTCCACGCAGCAGCACATTGCGCCGGGTCTGCCGCAGATCCGCCCCGCCCGGCAGCGATTCGGCCGCCATCACGGTGATCGCAGCGTCGCGGTGTGCGCGCTTGCCGAAATACCGGTCGCCGACGATTCCCAGTCCGGCGCGGATCTCGATTTCCTCGACCACTTCGCCCTCCGGCGCCGGTGCCGGGCCATCGCCGGGCCGACCTTCGTACCGGTGTATCGGGGAAGCCAACAGCTGCACGATCTCAGCCATGATCGAGCACTTGCTCGGCCGAGCACCACCAACTCGTACGTCCACCCACCGTGCCGTGCCACATAGGCGCGTGATCACGTGGGCAGACGGCGCCCTCTTTCCGATACGGGATCAGTGTCAGAGCGTGCACGCCGCCGTCGCGAAGCGCGGCGCTCACTTCGCGTCGGGTTGCCCGTAAGAGCCGATCCTGGTCGGACCGCGACAATTCGCTGACGGGCCGGGCCGGGTGAATTCGGGCGCGCCACAGAATTTCGTCGGCCAACAGATTTCCGATTCCGGCGATCCGCTCCTGATCCAGTAGCCTCGCCTTGATCGGCGCGGCCCCGCCGGCGGACAATGCGGACCGGAACTGCGCCGGCGTAATCGTTTGTGCGTCCGGCCCGAGCCCGTCCAGATCCGGCTCCAGCCGCACCCGACCGAGGCGGCGTGGATCCACCAGGATGAGCTGGCCACCATCGGCAAACGTCAACGAAAACCGGGACCAGCGGTAGTCGCCGGGACGTCGACCGCGTTCCCAATAATCACCGCCGTCGATCTCGGTGCCATCGGCTCCCGCGATCACGATCTTGCCCGACATTCCCAGGTGCAGACCGAGCGTGACCGAATCGCAGTCGGCCCACATCGTCTTGCCGCGCCGATGCACGGCGAGCAATTCGTGGCCGAGTAACGCCGCCCGTATTTCGCCGGGATGATGGGGCCGGCACACAAACGTATCGGAATCGTCGACATCGACAATTCGACGATGCAAGCCAGCCCGCTCAATAACCGCGCGGGCAGACTCGACCTCCGGCAGCTCAGGCATTTACTCGGTCCTCATCAGTTTCCGCAGAGTTTCCACGTCCTGTCCGAACGCGCGGTCGTCGGCTGTGGACGGTAGTACGGCCGCGATGGCGTCCAGAAACGTGGCCAGGTCGGCGTCCTTCGGCAACGTTGCGCCAAGGCAACGCGCCTGGTGCAGCGCCAACTGCTCGCATGCCGTCACCTCGATGCCGCCTTCGATCGCATCCCGGCACGCGGCCACTGCCTCCAACGCGAATGTCTGGGAATCTTCCTGGCCACCGGACGCTTCGACCGGCCCGATGGTCGCGGGCATAGCCGCCCGCCGCAGTTGATGAGCCACTCCGATCGCGCGTTTGTGGATCGGCGAGACACCGGTGTCCCGCCCCGGTACGGCCGCCAATTGCGGGGTGAGGCCCGATACGGCCGGGTCCATCAACCGGTGCAGCCGGGTGGCCGCGAGTTCGGTCGCACCGACAATCCCGACGGTCAGTGCGTGCAGATGGGTCGCCAGGTCGTACCCGTAAAATCCTGCGCTGCCAACGAAGTCGTCGCCGAGAAATGCGGGAGAATCGGTAATGCCGGCCAACGCCCGGTCAATCGCCTCCTCGAGTCGCGTGATGCAACGGTCGAGGTGCGCCAACACCTGTGGCGTGGCCCGAAACGACACCGGAGGCTGCAGCGAGCGAGTATGCGACGCGGTGCCAGCCAGCCGGCGCAGGTCGGCCATTGTCCGGCCGAGGACGTCATCGGACCGGGCCAGGGCAGAATCCAGTACGTCCCTTGTGGACGCGGTCAACGCGAATTCCGCTGCTACCGTCAGCAGCAGTTGCCGGTGCAGCCGCCGGGCATCCCTGGCGGCCAGCAGCGCCATCGCGGTCGCGGTCGGAACACCTTGCAGGAGCGCGATGCCTTCCTTGGGTCCGAGGCGAATCGGCTTCAGCCCCGCTCGGGCGAGCATGTCGGCGGCCGGCGCGGTAATGACGCCATCGAGCACCTGCCCCATTCCAATCAACGCATTTCCCAGGTGCGCCATCTGCACGATCTCACCGGCAACCCCGGTCGACCGCTGCGGAATTGCCGGCAATATCCCGTACTCAATATGCTCGGCCAACCGGTTGCACAGCCGCGCGCTGACGCCGGCATCGCCGTTGAGGAAGGTACGCAGCCGCACCGCGAGCACAGCCCGTACCTCGGCCGGCGTCAGCCAGGGCGGTCCGCCGGCGGAACGGGCCAGCATCATCTGCTCCTGATGCCGCGACTGCGCGTCCGCGTCCAGCGAGCGGTTGCTGAACGCTCCGAGGCCGGTATTGACGCCGTATACCGGATTGCCCGACGACAGCTTGGTGAGCATCTGGTCCCGACGTTGATCGAGACGCTCCTGCAACCGGGGATCGAGCTGCGGCGCGAGGCCACCCTCGGCGATCGTCTGGATGAGGCCGCGGTCGAGCTGCGCCGGGTCCGCGATGACGGGTTCCAGGTCAGGGGATGCCACGCCTCCAGTTTGTACGCACGCGATCAGCGCTGCCGCATAGGGTCGCCGAATGGTACGAGGCGGCACATTTGACGGCGACTCGACAGGACATTGGCTACGCTGGCTATGAGAATCGCGTCCCTTGCGGAGGCTATGGGAGGTCATGATCGCCAAATCCGAGCAGGAGCTTGCCGAGCTTCGCACCAAGAATGATCTCGATGCCGCGGCATTCGAGTCCGACACCGACCCTGATGCCGTCGAGTACGTCTCGCACCGGCGCCCGCCTCGCTCCTTCTTGACGACGGCCCATCTAATCGAATTGGGATACGCGGGTGAGGGCGAAATCGATGATGGCGTCGGCGCTGTCGTACCACTCGCGGGACAGCAGCATGTCGACCATCCGCAAAGCATCGTTCGCCCAGTAGGCATCCACGAGCTCCGGATCAATTGCGGCAATTGCCCGGTCGAGTAGCCGCATCGCCGCGGGATCGATGACATTCCAGTCCCGCGCCAGCGCCCACGCGAAATCGAACGCCAAATGCACTGCCTGATAGCGGCGATCACCGCGTCGCAGGTTGCGGGCGTCGTGCCAGTCGACAATTCCGGTCAACGTGCCATTCTCGTCGAAGAGAATATTGTCGCGGTGGTAGTCGCAGTGGATCAGGTCATCGCCGGTCATTTGCGGCGTGCGGGCGTCGATTGACCGGATCCACTCGAGCAGCCGCCGGCTACGGTCGTCATACGCTGCCAGCGAGGCGGTTCGCGGTCCGTGCAGTACGAGTTCGAAGGCCGGTACGTCCGGTTGATCGGCGAGCACGCCCTTGAATGAGTCGGTCATGCTGAGTATTGCCGCCATCATCGGATAATCGATATGCCTGGGTGTCGGCTCGCCGGGCAGACGTTCCTGCACGATCACCGTTGTGTCGGGCAGTTCGACGATGAGGTCATAATGTGGCGCCGGAATGCCGCGGGTACGCAGCAGTTGAAGAATATCGCCGATGCGTTCCAATTCGGCCCGTGATCTGTTACTGCAACTGAGGACACCCGGGCGCCCGTCCGGCCAGTGAATAAAGGCGGCGCCATCGGTCGCGCCGAGCGTTGGCATGGCGACAAATTCGAACCACTGCCCGGTCTGTTCACGCAGTTGATTGATGAGCTGCGTGGCGTTGGATACGTCAATTGGTGGCATGAACTCGCCCTCCCGGTCGCGTCGGATCGCTATCCAGGGAGGGCCTCCAGGGGCCCCGCCAGAACAATGCACC
This sequence comes from Mycobacteriales bacterium, assembly GCA_040414495.1. Taxonomy (GTDB): domain Bacteria; phylum Actinomycetota; class Actinomycetes; order Mycobacteriales; family QHCD01; genus DATAVB01. Next base: position 14,219 of record JBEDUI010000066.1, on the reverse strand, counting down.
ATTGGCGCACGACTGGCAAGAGTTATTTACTGCACCGGTACGCCGTCGCGGTCCACCACGACGACGTCGATTCCCGCCGCCGCAAACAGAGCGAGTTGTTCGGCGCTCGCGCCGGCGTCGGTGATCAGGGTCCACGGCCGCGGCGGCATGGTCCACGTATGGAACGGCCGCCGGCCGAGCTTGTCGGCGTGGGCCATCACGTACACGGCCTCCGAACGCCGCATCACCAATTCTTTCAGCCGCGACTGTTCCAGATCGGCTTCGCAGATGCCGTTGTCGGCCGTCACGCTGTCCGCGCCGAGAAAAGCGCGATCGAAGGTCAGCCGTTCCAACGCGATTTCTGCCAGCGGCCCGACGAAACCCTGGCTGAGCGGGCGCAGCGTTCCACCGAGGCACTCCACGCGAATATCGTCGATATTGGCCAGCTCGGCCAGGACGGTCAGGCTCGGTGTAACCACGGTCAGGTTGCTGGTCTGGCGCAGCTCGTGGGCCAACGCGCCAACCGTCGAGCCGGCGTCCAGCAGCACCGTTTCCCCCGGCGTCACCTGCGTGGCCGCCCACAGCGCCAGCCCACGTTTGGCGTCGAACGCCTCGCCGGAGCGCTGTTTCAGCGACGCCTCGGCGTGGGCGGAAATGGCGATCGCACCGCCGTACGTACGGGCCAATTGGCCGGCCGCGGTCAGCTGGGCCAGATCGCGCCGGATCGTGGAGGACGTGACGCCGAACTGCGCCGACAGCTGCTCGACGCTGGCCAGTCCGGTCGAATTGGCCAGCCGGAGGATTTCCTCGCGGCGCTTGCGCGTGCTGGATGCCACGGCGTCGAGCCCTTCTTGTGCCGGCGGATGCAGTCTGATCATGCTACGGCTGCGCGTGCCTGACTCCGTGGACGTCGTACGGGAGTCCGATAGGTACTGAATGTTACGAATAACTATTCCGATCGAGCATCATCTCGATTCGTCATGGCGCAAAACACGCAACATCAGATAAGGTTCCCGCGCAGTTCGCGCACTGCACCGTGAGGAGACCGAATGATCACACGGCCCCAGCTGACCGATGTCCCGGTGCCCTTGACCGGCACGGCCCTGGGCACGATGACCTTCGGCGACACGGTTGCGCCTGACCTGGCGCGGGTCATGATCGAGGCCGCCCTGGCGGCCGGCATCACCACCATCGACACCGCGAACGGGTATGCCGGTGGTGAGAGCGAGCGCATTCTTGGCCGCGTACTGGCCGGGCGGCGGGACGACATCGTACTGGCGACCAAGGCCGGGATTCCCCATCCGGACGGCGGTGCCGATCCGCCGCTATCGGCGCGCGCGTTGCGGGGTTGTCTCGAGGGGAGCCTGCGCCGGCTCGGCACCGATGTGATCGACGTGTTCTACCTGCACCAGCCGGACCGGGCCACGCCCATGGCCGACACCGTGGCCACGGTGGCCGAATTCGCCAAGGCGGGCAAGATCCGGGCCTGGGGCACCTCGAATTTCGCCGCCTGGCAGATTTCCGAATTGACCCGGTTGGCCGATGAACTAGGGGCACCGCGACCGGTGGTGGCCCAGCAGCTCTACAACCTGCTGGCCCGGCGCGTCGAGGACGAATACGCCGAATACGCCGCCACGGCCGGGATCGTGACCGTGGTCTACAACCCGCTCGCCGGTGGCCTGTTGACCGGTCGGCATCGCTACAGCGACCAACCCGAATCCGGCCGCTTCGGCGATTCGCGACTGGCCACTATGTACCGGCAGCGGTATTGGCAGCGGCCGTTGTTCGACGCAATTGGCCGACTGTCCGATGTGGCCGATCAGGCCGGGATCGGAATCGTCGAATTGGCGTTGCGCTGGCTGATCAGCAAACCGGCGACCGGCGTGGTGCTGCTCGGTGGCTCGTCGGCGCAGCATCTGCAGGCGAATATCAAGGCGGTCGCGGCCGGACCGTTGCCGAACGACGTTGTCGATGCCTGCGATCGCCAGACCGTTTCGTTGCTTGGCGTCATGCCCGCCTACAACCGATGAAGGATTGTCATGAACGCTACGGAATTCGCCGCCCGGGTCCGGGCTCGCGAGCAGACGGTCGGGTATTGGGCCGTTCTGGACGCGCCGGTGGCCACCGAACGGCTGGCCCGGATCGGCTATGACTATGTGGCATTGGATGCCCAACACGGGTTGCTGGGGTATTCCGGTGTGCTGCACGGGTTGATGGCGATCGACGCCGGCGGCTGTATCGGTGTTGTCCGCGTTGAGGCCAACCACCCGACACCGATTGGGCGGGCCTTGGACGCCGGTGCCAGCGCCGTGATCGTGCCGTTGGTCGACACGGCCGAGCAGGCGGCCGCGGCCGTCGCGGCGGCGCGTTATGCACCGCACGGAGTTCGTTCGTACGGGCCGATGCGCTCCGGTTTACGCATCGGTCCGCGTCCGGCGCAGGCCAATCGGGATACGGTCGTGTTGGCCATGATTGAGACGGCGTCCGGTTTGGACAATGTGGAGTCAATATGCGCGACGCCCGGTCTGGATGGCATTTACGTAGGCCCGAGTGATCTGTCGCTGGCGCTCGGGGCGGAGTTTCCCGGTGACCCGGCCAAGGCGACGGAATTCGCCGACGCGCTGAAAAGGATCGAGAGGGCGGCGGCCAATGCCGGTATTGCGGCAGGAATTCATACTCCGGACGGGGACACCGCCCGGCTCCGTTTCGAGCAGGGTTTCACGTTGGCCAGCATCGCCTCGGATCTGGTGCACATGGAGGCCGCGGCGCGTGCCCACCTTGGTTGCGTTCGCTAACGTATCGCGCGGTCTACGCACTACGCCGTCGGTCCTGCGTGGTTCGTGGCGCGGTTCGCGCAGCTTCGGAAAAGAAACCTGCGCAGACTGCTAGATATTTGTCGAGGCCTGTACTACCGTTGCGGCACCGCTCAGCACCCCCACCGGCCGGCGATCATCCGGCCGGCGCTCCGCCTAAATCCGAGTTGGATCACCCGCCGAAGCTCATGCCGCTCGTCGTTCGAGTGCAAAGGACAGCCGATGGATAAGCCACTGGTTTTCGGCCGCCGCACCCTGGGTCTGGGGGCACTGTCGATGCTGGCCGGCTGTGTTTTCCAGTCCCGCCCGACCTCCGGGCCGGGATTCGCGTATTTGCTGGCCGACGGATATGTGCAATGGCTACACGATTCCAGTTGGCTGTACGCGTTGCAGGACCGGACCGGTACACCGGTGAAGTTCGTCGATGGCGGGCCCAGCGGCAGCTATTACCAGAAGTTCGACCTGACCCTGGCCGCCCACGACGTCAAGGACGCGGCGATCGCCGAGCAGGCACAGGTCGCGGTTTACGGCGAGCAGGGCGCTTTTCTCGACCTGGCGCCGCTGATCAGGAAATACGCGCCGAACATGCAGAAATACATCGACGCGAACCCGGACTACAAGTCGCTGATCACCAATCCGGACGGCACGATCTACGGCATCATCGGCGAATACCCGAAGATCTCGTCGATCACGTTCTACCGGGCCGACATGTTCGCCAAGGCCGGGATCACCGAGCAACCCCGCGATATCGCCGAACTGACCACGGCGATGCGTAAGCTGAAGAAGACGTACGCCGCGACGCGGGATTTCTACCCGTTCACCGGCCGTGACGCATTGCTAAATATGGCGTACGCGTTTGACGCGCAGGACCACATCGACAGCAGCGGCCAGGTGCACGGGGTCTACGCCAGTGGCCAGGGGTACGACATCTACTCGCCGGCTTTCAAAAGCATGGTCGAGTGGTACCGGCAGATCAATCACGAGGGCCTGATCGATCCGGAATTCGTCGCCGGGACCGCCACCGAGGACACCTGGCAAACCAAAATGCTCAACGGCAAGGGCGCGATCTCCACCGATTTCTTCACTCGGCCGTCGTACTTCATCTCCAACGGCGGTCCCAAGATCGATCCGCACTATAAGATGGCCGTTCTGCCGGCGTTTCGCGGAGCCGACGGCCGGCAACGCCTGGTGGCGGCCTCCCCGCGATACAACACCGGGCGGATGTTCGTCGTCAACGCCAAATCCGACCGCGCCGTCAAGATCATGAAGTTCCTGGACTACATGCACACGCCCGAGGGTCAGACCCTGGTTCATTACGGGGTCGAGGGCACGTCGTACAAGGTGGTGAACGGCGAGAAGGAATACACCGCCTCGTACAACAAGGCGCTGGCCCAGCTGCCCGGCCAACGGCTGTGGACGTTCTTCCAGGACCGACTGGGATTTCCGATCCCGGTCGACAATGCCGCGTATTACAAATGGAGCGATGCGCTAACCCGGTCCTTCGCCGAGCACTATTTCCAGACGTACGTGAAGGTCTACCCAATCCTGCGTTACACCGGGCAGCAGCTCATCGACCGCGCGGCCCTGGACGCCGATCTGGAGCCGTTCATCGCCGCGCAGGTGGTGGCGTTCGTGACCGGCAAGCGGCCGATGTCCCAGTGGGACGCCTTTTTACGGCAGGCGACCGGCAAAGGGGCGAAGAAGATCACCGCCATCGACCAGGCGGCCTACGACGCGATGACGGACAAGTAGCCGGCGAGGGGTGGCAGGAATGACAATAGGGGAAAGCGCCACGCTGACGGCCCCGCCGAGGACCAAGTCGGCCCCGCGCCGGCGCGGGATCCGGTCGGCCCGGTTCTGGCGCCGCAACGGCATCCTGTATCTGATGCTGCTGCCGGGTCTGGTCCACCTGGTGGTGTTCAAATACGCGCCACTGTTCGGCCTGATCATCGCCTTCCAGAAATACAGCCCGTTCCAAGGCGTCACCGGCAGCGAATGGGTTGGTCTGCACAATTTCTCGCGCGTCTTCCACGACGATTACATTCCGACCCTGCTGAAGAACACGTTCCTGTTGGCGCTGTTCACGATGTTGGTCACGTTCGTCGTGCCGATCGTGTTCGCCGTTTTTCTCAACGAGGTCAGGAACCGTTACCTGCGCAAGACTGTGCAGACGCTCAGCTTCCTGCCGTACTTCATCTCCTCGGCCGTGTTGGTGAGCATCTTTTACACCCTGCTCTCGCCGCAGGGCGGGTTGGTCAACCAGGTGCTGCATTCGATGGGCGTCAAGCCGATATTCTTTCTCGCCGATCCGGGCTGGTTCCGGCCGCTGTACGTGACCATGAGTGTCTGGCAGACGTTCGGATATAGCACGATAATCTACATCGCCGCGATGACGGCGATCGACAGTTCGCTGTACGAGGCGTGCGAGATCGACGGCGGCGGCCGGTGGAAGAAGATGCGCCACGTTACGCTGCCGGGTATTTCCAACATGATGATCATTCTGTTCATCCTGAACATTGGGCAGATCCTCTCCGTCGACGTGGAGAAGGTGCTGCTGATGTACAGCCCGGGTGTGTACAGCACGGCCGACGTCGTACAAACGTATGTCTACCGATTGGCCTTCGCGCCCAACGGTTTCCCCGATTACAGCTACGGCGCCGCCGTCGGCATCATCCAGGCGATCATCGCGCTGATCATGATCTGGGCGGCTAACCGGGCTGCGAAGCGATTCTCTGATTCGAGGCTCTTCTGATGAGCCGGAGTGGAGCCGACATGGCGGTGACGGAATCGCGCCGGCCGGCGGCGGGCTGGCGGCGACTGATGGGCCGGCAGTCTCCGTTCGGCGTCGTCAACGGGATGATCCTGCTGATTATCGGGCTGCTGTGTATTTACCCGTTCGTCTACGTGCTGAGCGTGTCGCTCAGCGACGGCAACCAGGTCGCGGCCGGCCGGGTATTCGTCTGGCCGCGTGATATCAACATCGAGACGTATCGCTACGTCTTTTCCGACAGCAGCTTGGGCATCGTTCGCGGTGTGGTCAATTCGATCATCTACACCGTGGTCGGAACGGCGGTGGCGGTGTTCCTGACGTTCATGACCGGTTACGTGCTGTCCCGCAAATACCTGCCCGGCCGGTACCTGATCATGATGCTGTTCGTAGTCTCCTGGATCTTTGAGGCCGGCCTGATTCCGAGCTATATCGTCAATTCCAAGCTCGGTTTGGTGAACAACCCGCTGGTCATGATCCTGCCCACGGCCATCAGCACGTTTCTGCTCATCATCACCCGCTCGTTCCTGGAGACGATCCCGGATGAGTTGGAGGAGTCGGCGTCGATCGACGGGGCGAATGCGTTCCAGGTGATGTGGCGGATCTATTTCCCACTGGCGACGCCGGTGCTGGCCACGATCGGCATCTTCTACGCGGTGTCCACCTGGAATTCGTTCATGACGCCGTTGATCTATCTGCAGGACAAGAAGCTGCAGCCGATCCAGCTTGTCCTGTATCAGTTGCTGATCAACAAGGACTCCAACTCCACGACGCTGCAGGATCTGGTTGTGCACGGACACCACGTGATTCCGCGCAATATCGAGGCGGCCACAATGATGTTCGCGGTGGTACCGATCCTGCTGGCGTATCCGTTCGCGCAACGCTATTTCACGAAGGGCATCACGGTGGGAGCGATCAAGGGATGACCGACACAGTCAGCGTCCGAGCTCGGGTGGTCGATCTGACCCGGCACGACGGCGGATTGCGGCCGGCCGTCGGGGTGGTCACCACGCAGGTGCTGCGGGCCAACCGGGAGCATCCCGAATATGCCGACGACTTCGGGTGGACCTATAACCATGCCCCGATGCTGGCGTGGTGGAACGGCACGTTCTACTTGGAATACCTCAGCGACCCGGTTTCCGAACACGTGCCGCCCGGCCAGACGCTGCTGATGACCTCCCGCGACGGGGAAACCTGGAGCAAACCCGTCGTGGTCTTCCCGCAGTACGTCGTGCCCGATGGCATCTATCAGAACCCGAGCGAACACCCGCTGCCCGAGCACAGCTATTCGGTGATGCACCAGCGCATGGGCTTTTACACCGCCAAGGACGGCCGGCTGCTGGTGCTCGGGTTCTATGGCATTTGCCCGTACTACCGGGTCAATCCCAACGACGGCAACGGGATCGGCCGGGTGGTGCGGGAAATCCACTCCGACGGCAGCTTCGGCGACGTCTACTTCCTGCGCTACAACCAGCATGCCGGCTGGAACGAGAGCAATACGGATTATCCGTTCTACACGACCGCTTCGGACGCTGGATTCGTCGCGGCGTGCGACGAATTACTGGCTCAGCCGCTGGTGACGATGCAGTGGTGGGAGGAGGACCGCAGCACCGACGGTTTCTTCAGCGTGGCGGGGGAGCGGGCGCCGTGGGCGTACCGGCTGCCCGACGGCCGTGCGGTGGCGATCTGGAAGTCCGCGCGGGCCGCTATTTCGAACGACGACGGCCACAGCTGGGAGCCGGTGCACGACATCGACGGGATGGTGACCTCGGGCGGAAAGGCGTGGGCCCAACGCACCGCCGACGGTCGCTACGTGCTGGTCTACAACCCCAGTCCCACCGGCAAAATGCGGTGGCCGCTGGCCGCGGTGACCAGCGACGACGGCCTGCATTACCGCGACCTGATCTGCATCGACGGCGAGGTGCCGCCGCGCCGCTATGACGGCTTGTTGAAGGACTACGGCCTGAGTTATATGCGGAGCGTCGAGACCTCGGCCGGTACGCCGGACGACGCGTTATGGCTGACCTACAGCGCCAACAAGGAAGACATCTGCGTGAGCCGGGTACCGGTGCCGATCGTATCCACAGTGGACGACCCGGTCGACGACACGTTCGCCGGAGGCGACCTCGGGCGCTGGAACGTCCACCGTGGACCGTGGAGTCCGGTCCGGACGGTACCGACTCCTGACGGCTATTGCCTGTCGCTCGGGCACCACGATCCCTACGGTCACGCCACAGCCGAACGGGTATTCCCGGAAAGCACGCAGGTTGTGCTCGAGTGGGCGATGCGGGCCGGGCAGACCGACGGCGCGACACTGTTCGTCGAGGTGTGCGACCACAAGGGCGCTTATCCGATTCGGTTGGTGCTCGACGAGGGCGGCGCGATCACCTATCTGCATCAGGGTGAACGGCAGAAGCTCGGCGACTATCGGGCCGACGAATGGCTCGAGGCCCGGTTGGATATCGACGTGCCGCGGCAACGATACTGGCTGAGGCTCGGTGAGATCGAGGTTGAGGAGGTATTCCTGGCGCCGGTCGCGTCGGTCGAACGGTTGAGCTTCCGGACCGGTCCACGGTGGACCCGGCCGGATCTGGAGACGCCGATGAAAACGACCGATCTGCCTGCCAGTGGCGAACCGATTCCCGGCGGTACATTCCTGATCGGCTGGATGCGCAGCAGCGGCCATGAACTGCGTGCTTGGGCCGACGATGGCCGCTGACACCCGGCTGCTGCGACGAAGCTGGTTTTTCGCCCTGTGCCAGTGGATTTCACGATTCGCGGTGGTGAACCTGCTGTGGGCGGGTCTGATCGTGGCCGGCCTCGGGGTGGCCGGCTTCTTTCCAGCCACCATTGCGATGTTCGAGGTAATTCGACGGTGGCTGCTGCGTCAGTCCGATGAGGACGTTGCCGTGCTGCCGACCGCGTGGCGGTCCTTTCGGAGATACTTCTGGCCGGCCAACGCGGTCGGCTACGGCTTGGCCCTTATTGGGTATCTGCTTTATCTGGACGTGCGATTGTTCGCCGGCGGCGATTCGATGTTGTCCCGCTTGATGCTCGCGCTGTCGCTGGCCGCGTGTCTGGCGTACGGCTTGACGATCATCTATCTTGGGCCGGTCGTGGTGCATGTCGAGTTGACGTGGTGGGAGCAGATCCGGTTGGCGGGAGCGCTGGGCCTGTCGCATCCACTCAGCGCGTTGTATCTGGTTGTGACCGGCGTCGGGCTTTACCTGGTTTTCTGGCAGGTGCCCGGTCTGGTGGTGTTCTTCGGTGCTAGCGTGCTGGCGACATTGGCGATGTGGCAGGTGATCAGCATCAGTTCACGGCAAGCGTCGACCGCAGCGGGCTGAGGCTCTGGGCCGACGCGACCTCGACATCGTCCACGATCAGCCGTAGGCCATCGCCGCGCCGATACGTTACGGCGATCCGATGTCCGGCGGCGACCACATCGGACAGTGCAAAGTGGTCAAGCCCGATGTCGACCGGGTCGAGCACGACCCTGTTGTCCTCGATCTGTAGCCCGACGACGTACCGAACGATCAGGTCGATCAGGTACGAATGCAGATAGTCTGGTTCGTCGCTGATCGGTTCGCCGGTCAGGCTGTCGTAATGCTCGACCAGGTAGGGCGTTCGACCGTCGTGCTGATGAAAATGCAGCAGGCAGTATTTGCGCAACAGGTCGGCGAACAGATCATCGAACCGATGCCCGTTGGCCAGGCTGGTACGGCCGATGGCATCGAGAGCCACGCTGTTGGTATAGGGCCAGGTCGGGCCGTTCCACATGCATCCGTTGCGGCCCTTGAGGAATTGCCGGTTCCACCCGCCAGACGGTGCGAAGGCCGGCGAATCGGCCGACACCGAGGGCAGCGGCCATTCCGTCCCGAACGCATCGGCGGCAAACGCCTTCTCAATCCCGGACAGGTGCTCATCGCCGGTAATTCCGGCCCACCACGGATACAGGCCAACAACGTTGCGCACCATGGCCTTCTCGTCGGTCTCGTAGTGCAGGTCGTAAAAGAATGCGGTGTCGGCGTCCCATTGTTTCCTCAGCACCGCGTCTTTGGTCTCGGCCGCGATCTTACGGAATTCGTCCTCGTCCGCGTCGGCGAGAACGGCGCACAGCGATGCGACCCCGATCGCGTTGAGGTACTGATAAATCGCCTGATCTACGCGCTTGAGTGGCGTGTAGGTCGCCGGATCCTTCGGGTTGTCGGCGAACCCGTGGAAATACCAGTAGCTCGGCTGGTATTCCTTGCCAGTGCGCTGGTGCACCGTCGTCACCGGTAGACCATCGTCGCCGGGTGTGCGCAGCGCCCGCTCGCTGCGTACCTGCTTCTTCAACGCCGGCAGCACCGCGCGAACCCGGTCCGGACCATGTAGTGCCGAGTACTGTGCGGCGGCGTAACCGAGGAAATTGCAGTAATACTCAAAGGTGGCGTCGACGGTCTTGGCGTAGAGCAGCCCATCGCTGCCCTGGCAGGATGCTGCCGAGGTGAGGATGTCGGCGCCAAGTGCCGGATCGCCGTACCACCGGGCGTCGACCAACTGTAACGGTGAGGACAGCGGAATGAGCTTGCTGAATTCCCAACCGCCCGGGTTCCACGGCTGCTTGGACATTTTGTGCGAACGGCCCTCCCACATGGCCAGGCTGGGCAGTTGGCCGATACCGGGTCGGGCCAGGTTGTGGCGCAGCAGGAACCAGCGGTAGTCCCAGGTCCGGTCCAGCAGCGGATCGCTGCTGCGAAACGACGGCGCGTTGGCGAACCATTCCGCGTAGGAGCGGACGTGAGCGGCGACGATGTGATCCGAGCCGCAGATTTCCGCGGCGCGGGCGCGTAGCTGCTCGAAAGAGTGCTCGGAATGCAGCCCGAGCGCGGCTGTGACCGCGACGTCGAGCCGTTCTCCGGGGTCGATTCGTATGCCGGTCCACAAGCGACTGTCGCTGCTGACCACCGCCATACGCAGCCGAAGGCCCATACGGCCCGGCAGCTCGTGCTCTCCATAAGCGTCCGGACCGACCCAGGAATCATCGGTCGCCAGACGGACTACGACGGCCTCGGCGCGATTGTTCGTCCAGGACTGCACCGTCACGGCGCAGTCGTCCCACGTAATGAACTTCCGCTCGTGCAGGTGCAGACCGGCCCAGTCCTGAGTCATGGTCAGATGGCTGGGACGCCACTGGACTTCGGCCGGCTGCGGCGCGGTCCGCAAATCCGGAGCGACGCTGAATAACAACGGAATGTTGCATTTGTGCAGGAAATCGAGCCGACCCTGAAAGCCGGGCACCTCGTCCAGGTAGTCCGCCCAGAGCCGGGCTCCGGTCGAACCGAGCAACAGCGTGCCGGGCCGGGTTCGCAGGCCACGCCGTCCACAGCGCAATGATTCGTCGATATCCTCGATTCCCATAACCGAACCCTATCGAGTCAGGGATCCGCTCCACTTGTGCCGTGACGTAAATCCCTGCTGGCGTCTTATATACACGAGATTTGACGAGATCACTGGCTAAGCGCATTGCGGCGGCGGGGGAGGGACAACGCCGCCGTAATGCCCAAGGCCAGCAGGCCCAGCGCGATCAGCAGGCTCATGCGCATTCCGGCGGTAAACGAATGTCCGACCAGGGAACCGAAGACCGCCACCGCGAGGGCGCCGCCGGTCTGCCGGACCGAATTCAGTACCCCGCCGGCCATTCCGGCCCGCTCCGCATCGACATCCTCCAACAGTGCGGTGGTCAGCGACGGTACGGCGAATCCGAGCCCCAAGCCGATCGGCACCAACAGCAGCGCGATGAGCGGCCGGGCGGTGCCAGTACCCACGCTGAGCAACGCCACAACCCCGAGCGCGCAGACCAATTGCCCGGCCACGATCGGTACCCGCGGGCCGAACCGAGCGGCCGTACGGGCCGACGCGACATTCGATCCAGCCACCACGACCGTCATCGGCGCGAACATCAACCCGGCCACAACGGCGGATTGACCGAGCCGCTCCTGAAAGAACAGGCTGACCACAAAAACCAAGCCGTAGAAAACGGCGTTCACGGCGAAACCGACCGTGACGCAAGCCGAGACGGTACGCGATCGGAACAGTCCCGGCGGCACCATCGGCTCCGCCGTCCGCGACTCGTGCCGTAAAAACGCGAGAAACGCCAGCACCGCGATCGCCAGGCAGATCAGCACAAACGGCCGGCCGAACCCACTCGCACCGCCTTCGATCACACCGAACGTCAGCGCCGCCAACGCCACCACCGCTAGCACTTGACCAATTGGATCCAGCGCCGCCGCCCGGCGCGGTGACCGGGGTAGTCGGCTCAGCATGATCAGCGTGGCTACACCGACCGGTAGGTTGAGAAAGAAGATCGCGCGCCAACTCACCGCCGTGGTCAATGCCCCGCCGACGATCGGCCCGGCCGCCGTCGACACCGCGCCGCCGACTGTCCACAGTGCAATCGCCCGGGCCCGCGCCAATGCGCTGCCGTACGCCTGCCGTACCAGCGCCAACGACGAGGGCAGCATCACCGCGGCCGCGCTGCCTTGCACCAACCGCGCCATGATCAGCAGGCCCAACCCTGGCGCGAGACCGCAAGCCGCCGAGGCCAACGTAAAAATCGCCAACCCCACGGCGTACGTCCGGTTGGCACCGACCCGGTCCGAGACGGCGCCGGCCGAGAGCAACAGCGCGGCGAACATCAGCGTGTAGGCGTCGACGATCCACGGCAGCGCCTGTGTGGATCCGCCCAGCGTCCGTCCCACCGCCGGCAGCGCGACGTTGACGGCCGAGGCGTCCAACCCGATAACGAAAAACCCCAGCAGAGCCGCCACCAGCACCATCGCCGGCGGCATCGCTCGTCGATTCGGCTCGGTGCGGATTTCCCTACGCGGCAGGCTTTTTACGGCGGCCATCGGTCCCCTCATCTCTGATTTCCTGAATTGAGCCTGCCGCCCGAGCGCTGATGGAGGCAGACCGCGCATCTCCGGGGTGCGACGTGCCAGGGTGCAGCACACCCCCTGAAAAATGCCGGATAGCTGGCAGACTGTGCTTATGGCCGAACAGACGGAGTTGGGGCGGTTCCTACGGGCGCGCCGGGGTGGCATCCGGCCGCAGGACGTGGGCCTGCCCGCCGGCACCGGGACCCGCCGTACGCCGGGACTGCGTCGCGAGGAACTCGCCACGCTGGCCGGGGTGAGCATCGATTACTACACCCGGCTCGAACGGGGCAAAGAGACCCGGCCGAGCCCGGTGGTGGTGGATGCGTTGGCGCGGGCGCTGCGGCTGGACGAGGAGGAGCACCGTTTCCTGCGTGAGCTCGCCGCGCAGGCCGCGCACCGGGCGCCCGAGCCGCCAGCGCCACCGTCCCGGTCGGTACGCGCCAGCGTTCGCCTGCTGTTGGAGACGTTGCGCCCGAACCCCGCCTACGTGGTGAGCCGGACCAACGACCTGCTGGCCGCCAACCCCAGTGGGCTGCGGCTCATCCACGGCATCGCCGACTGGCCGGTCCGGCAGCGCAACATGATCCGGTACACGTTCCTGCACCCGATGGCCCGCGACCTGTGGCCGGACTGGGAATTGAAGGCGAAAGGCTGCGTGGCGCAATTGCGAGCCATCGCCGGCAGCGACCCGGATGCGCCCGATCTCGCCGCGTTGGTCGGCGAGTTGATCGTGAAAAGCCCGGACTTCAACCGGCTCTGGGAACGGTACGAGGTGCGGTCGATCGGCGATGGCGAGAAAACATTCCGACATCCGTTGGTCGGCACGATTACGCTGACCCACGAGGTGCTTACGCTGAATCGAAGCGAGAATCAGCGGATGACCGTGTACATGGCGGCCGAGGGCAGCCCGGACCACGACGCGATGTCGTTGCTGGATATGGCCGATGTCGATCTTGTCGCGGAGCATGCGGATTTCGATTCCGCGGGATAGCGTTCCGGTGTCTCGGGTGTCGAAAACTCGAGTGTCGAAAGCGAGGTGAAGCCGGTGCGGATACGTAACGAGCTTGGCTGACAGGAGAGGGCGCCGCAGCCAGTGCGAGTACGTGGACACCTACCGGCGGCGGGCGAGGAAGCTTGCCCGACAGTGGCCGGGGTAATGCCGAAAGGTTAAGCCCGGTCGTGGTCCGGATCCGAGAACTTCTTCGGTGAAGTAGGAGCTGGAAGTAATCGCCGTACGGCGGTGAATCGGTCCATCCCGTATTCAAGCCTGGTGCCCGTCTTTTGACGGGAAGAACTAACCGAACCCTGGATCCACGAGTTGATGCGTCATTTCGACTCGCGGAGGCCAGGTGCTCACAGCAAAACGCAAGGACAGCCAAAATACGGGATTCGTCTGCTGGAATTGTGGAATCAACGTTGTCCCGTTGACCAACGGCAGCTATCGCAATCACTGTCCGGCGTGCCTGTATTCACGCCACGTCGATATCGAACCGGGAGACCGGACCAGTGACTGTGGTGGCTTGATGGCGCCGATTGGGTTGCGGTCGACCTCGAAGAAGGGCTGGCAGATCGTGCATCGATGCCTGCTGTGCCGCAAGGAACGGGCGAACCGGGTTGCTGCCGGGACCGCTCAACCGGACGATCTCGGGGCGTTGATCGCGCTGAGTGGGCTGAGCGGGCGATAATTCCGTCGTCATTGCGGTCGACCCCGGACTAGCCTGTGCGCATGCAACCAGCGCC
>JBEDUI010000065.1:0-22175 GCA_040414495.1 Mycobacteriales bacterium | reverse complement strand
ATGGCTGACCGAACAATGCCGCAACACCGGACTCGACATCCGCCACGACCAGACCGGACCCCGTGGAATGCGGATCCTCCAGGCGATAAAACCATGATCCGAAAGACCGGGAACGGGCTGCCACCCGCCTCCCCGTGTTGATCATGAAGTTCCGTGCACGACACGCCGGCGACACACCGACATTCGCGTCGACAAACTTCATGATCAACAAGAAATACGAACGAGCTAGGAAACGCCGATGCAGAATTCGTTATCCTCCGGGTCCTGCCATACCTGCCAGAGGTTTTCGTGCACCGCTCCGACCGGCGACGCGCCAAGAGCTTTCGCCTGCTGCGTAGCTTCAGCGAAATCGTCGGCGACGAGATCGAGGTGAATTCGATTCACGGTATTTCCGCCGGTCATGATTAGTACGTTTCGGCGGCCGGGAATCGGTTGCCGACGGTCCACGCAAGAAGCGCTGCAATGCAACATCACGCTCCATGCGCTCGTCGCCGATGACACCGCCGCCAGCGAGCTGTTTGCACCCGTACGCCACCCTGGATGGCGGCGGGACGTCCCACAACACGGCCTGATGAGGCGACCTCGACGAGACGAGTTGTGTTTTGAGAATGACGATCGCCATCCGAGACGGACTGATCATTCGAGCCATTCGGTGATCATTGTTGGGTTAGCGTGGATGCAGATCATGTGCGAGCGTGCCGGGCCTTGGTTGGTGAATTTGTGGGGCACGCCTGGTGGTGCGATCACGATGTCGCCGGTGTTGATTTCCAGGTGGTCGTCGCCGAGTTGGAAGGTGAGTTTTCCTTCGATGACAACCCAGGTTTCGTCGTAGGGGTGGCGGTGTAGTCGGGTGACCGCGCCAGGCGCGGTACGCCAAGCCGACCCTTTCGGCACCGATTCCCAATAGCCTGCTGCGCAGCCAAAAGAGGATGTGGCTGCAGGACGGTGAGTATTGACGCTCGGGCGCCTCAAGGCTAAATTCGGAAGCAAATTTCGCTGGATGCTTTGCGAATTTCATAATTCGAAATGAGGTGAGCGAACAGAGGACAATACGCCGTACGAAGGGCGCTAGCGTATGCCCGTCGGCCGTGTATTCCAGGATGCTCGATACGCGAGTGCAGCACCGACCGGGCCGGCCATCACAGTCGAGGGAATGTGCCATGCCATGAGGCTTTCTTTACGCACGATCGCCCGAAGAAGCGTCGGAAGAATCGCCGTCGGAGTGCTGGTAATGACGTCTCTGGTGACGGCATGCCAGCGGATGAACACGGCCGACTCGTCGGTGACCGCATACGGGACGGCGTTGAACTGTCACGGCTGCGGCAATGGCAAAACTCTTCATGTCCTGCTCAATAACTGGGGTACGCCGCCGGACGGGCAGATCGCCTGGGAGAAACGCGTTGCCGCGACGTTCAAGAAAATGACCGGCGCGAACGTCTCCTACGACACCTATCTCGACGTCAGCCAGGTGCAGACCACGATCGACAAGGACGCTGTCAGTCAGATCGGGCCGGATGTTTTTCAGACCGCCAACACCTACGTCGCGCCCGCGGTGGCCGCCGGCGTTTTCGCCAAGATGACGCCCGACGACTGGGCCTTACTCGGCGGCAAGGACCGTTTTCTGTCCCGCAGCGTCGACTCCGACCTGGTTGGAACTCCCAGCACCGGGCCGGTCATGGTTCCGCAGTGGCTGAACGACAACCTCCTCGCGTATAACAAGGACCTCTTCAACCGGGCTGGTATCGCCCGCCCACCGTCCACATGGGACGAGTACATCCAGGACGCGCAGAAGATCACCAAGCTCGGACATGGCATATACGGCAGCGACTTCGAGCCGCTAGACCCGCTTCCGTGGCACCTGGTCTACCTGCTGGCCAAGGAATACGGCGGCGATTTCCTCAACACCAAAGGCACTCAGGCCACGATGACCAATCCGCAAGTGGCCAAGGCGGTCGGTTTCTGGTTCGACTTCTACCGCAAATACCACATCGTGGCGCCCGAGTCGATCAACTGGACCGCAACCCAGGCCGGAGCGGCGTTCGCGGCCGGAAAGATCGGCATGATGACCCTGCAGACCTCCGGCGTACTGACCACGGTCAAGGGCCAGCCGGCCGAGGGCAAGGTCGCGTTCGCGCCGATGCCATCCGTCCCCTATGGACAGACGAAGCCGACACCGGGAGTGCCGCCGATCAGTTCCGAGGTATTCTCCTGGAATCTCGGGGTCACCTCGTGGTCAAGCAACAAGGCGCTGGCATACCGGTTCATCCGAATCGCCACCGACGACACCAGCGAGAGGATGCTGGCCAAGTCCTACAGCGACGTACCGGCAACGAAGTCCGCCATCGCGGCGTTGAAGAACGATCCAACGTGGACCGCGTTCATTCGCTACATCAACCAGGGCGTCGCGGCGCCGGAATCGATCGGCTGGCTGGCGGTCGAGGTCGGGATCGGCAATGTCACCGCGACATTGGCCCGCGACGTGCAGAACCACAATTACAGCGCCGGCGCCGTCAAACAAGCGCTGGCCAAAGCCAACGAGCAGGTGCAGGCCGCCTTACACCCATAACGACGGCAGATCGAGGAGGCGAGCGTGGTACCCACCGCGGTTGTGCAAGCCAGATCGCAGCGCCGGGCCGCCCGGCGCTCGAAAAAACGCCGACCCAGCCTCTATTACCGCGACCTGCGCCCCTTGCTGTATCTGCTGCTGCCGTTCGTGATTCTGCTCCTCATCGTCGATATCGCGCCGCTCGTGCTGGGTGTCATCAGCTCGTTGCTCCGGCTCAACATCAAGACGTTGAAGTCGTGGACCAGCGCGCCGTTCGCGGCCGGCACGAACTATCACAATGCTGTGGCGGGCCATGGCGGATTAACGCTCTCCGGGCTCGAGGCAACCTGGCAGACCGTAGAATTCGCTGTCCTGGCAACGGTTATCGCACTTCCGATCGGGGTGCTGGCAGCGCTGACGGTGAGCCATAGGAGGTCACGGGCAACGACGGTGGTGCGGGCGATCTATATTCTGCCGGTCGCGATGCCGTTATTCAGTACGGCCTTTGTCTGGCGGATGATCCTCTTCCCGCACAGCGGCCTGTTCGATCAACTCCGCGGTCATCTCGGCTTCGGGAAGTCGAGTAATCACCTGCTGATCGGCGGGCACAGTTTCGCCACGCTCGTCGTGGTCGACGTGTGGTTCGCCTGGGGATTCATCTACCTTTTCGCCCTGGCCGGAATGCAGGCGATCGGACACGAGCTCTACGAGGCGGCTGAGATCGATGGCGCCCGGGCCTGGCAGAAGTTCCGTTACATCGTGGCGCCGGCCCTCGGGCGGCTGATGGTGGTCGCGGTCGTACT
Source organism: Mycobacteriales bacterium (assembly GCA_040414495.1). Taxonomy (GTDB): domain Bacteria; phylum Actinomycetota; class Actinomycetes; order Mycobacteriales; family QHCD01; genus DATAVB01. Next base: position 18,827 of record JBEDUI010000065.1, on the reverse strand, counting down.
GTCCACATTGAACCACTACAACAACTTCACCCTGCCGTACGTGCTTTTCGGCGCTTCTCCGCCCAGCAGCGTCATCACCGTACCGGTGGCAACCTATCTCGCTGGATTCTCATTGTTCAATTTCGGTCTGGCCGACGCGGTGGCGGTCGTCGGGCTAGTCGGCATCGTGGTACCACTGCTGATCTATGTCTGGCTGGCCGGCGGAACCCGGATCAAGGAGCAACGCGGATGATGACGCTGTCCCGCCGGCGCCAGGATCCGGCCGAGGTCCTAGGTCCGGTCACCCGGACCATCGTCATGGCAGTTCTGCTGCTGGCCATCCTGATTCCGCTGCTGTACATGGTGGACATGTCGCTGACGCCCGACACCGAGGTCAGCTCGGGCGTCCTGATACCAAGCCACCTGGATATTGCGCATTACGCCACGATGTGGAAAGGCACCGGTCTGCTCACTGGTATCGAGCACAGCGCGCTGATCTGTGGCATCACCAGCATTCTGGCCATGATCGTCGGCGGTACTGCGGGTTATGTCGTGGCCCGGCTCCCGTTCCGCGGCCGCGGAATCCTGCTGAATTCGCTGCTCGGATTCCAGGCCGTGCCGGTTCTGATGACCGTACTTCCGCTGTTCATGGTCATGGTGTCTATCCAGAACGCGCTACGGTTGGTGGTGATCGGGACGTACTGGTCGGTGGTGATCGCGTATCTCACGTTCTCGCTGCCGCTGGTGACCTGGCTAGTAAAGTCCTATATCGATAACCTCGCCACCGATCTGGAAGATGCCGCGCGACTCGATGGCGCAGGGGCGTTGACCATCCTGTGGCGGGTAGTGCTGCCGGTCGCGGCTCCGGCCGCGGTCGTGGCCGCCGTATTCGCATTCCTCACCGGATGGGGAGATCTGGTCGTCGCGACCGTTCTCACCGGACCGTCCAGCGACACCGTGGCGGTGGCGTTGAACTCGTTTCTGCAGGTGCAGGAGGGCGGTGCGGTGCCGGCGTACGGGACATTGATGGCGGCCTCGATCATCAGCGCCCTGCCGGTGGTGTTCGTATTCGTGGCATTGCAACGGTATTTCATTTCCGGGCTGGTCGGCAGCGCGGCCAAAGGGTAAGGAGATTGGATGCAGTACGGATATCTGGGGCGGGCCGGCCTGCGGGTCAGCCGGATCTGTCTGGGCACCGGGGCCTTCGGGGAATTTCCCGGCGGCCCGAAGGAATACGGCGGCGTGGATCGGGCGACTGGGTTTGCGGTAATGGACGCCGCGCTGGATGCGGGAATCAATTTCTTCGACACGGCCAATGTCTACGGTGGAGTCGGACACCGGGGAGTCACCGAGACGATCATCGGAGCCTGGTTCGCCCAGGGCGGAGACCGGCGCGAACGGGTCGTGCTCGGCACCAAGGTAGGCCGTGTGTTCGAGCAGGACGAGATCGACGGGCCGAACAAGGATCAGGGCCTGTCGTTATACAAGATCCGCCGGCATTTCGCCGCGTCGCTGCGCCGGCTCGGTACCGACCACATCGAGCTTCTGCAAATGCATCACGCCGATCACAATGTCGGTTGGGACGAACTGTGGGAAGCGTTCGAAGGACTGGTCCGCCAGGGAACGCTCGACTACGTCGGCTCGTGCAACTTCGCCGCCGCCGACCTGGCCTGTGCCCAGGCGGAGGCGTCGGCCCGGAATTTCATGGGCCTGATTTCGGCCCAACACCGCTACAACCTGCTTGACCGCACGATCGAACGCGACATCGCCGCCGAAGCAATACGGCTGGGAATCGGAATCACCGTATGGAGCCCGCTCGCCCGGGGTCTCCTCGCAGTCGACACCACCGGTCAACCAGAGTTGTCAAAAGACGCGCAGCGACAACTCCACGAACACCGTTCTCAACTCAAGGAATTCTCCGAGCTATGCCGCGACCTCCAGACCTATGAGGCTACGGTCGCGGTGGCGTGGCTACTGTCCCGGCCCGGGGTGAGCAGCGTGGTGATCGGGCCGGGCAGCGTCGCCGAACTCGAACAGACGCTGCCGGCTACGGAACTGACCCTGGACGACTCGACGCTCGCGCGCCTGGACGAGATATTCCCGGCCTGAACAGGATTAGGCTCCATAAAACGAGCAGATCAGCCTTGGGCTAAGCCGATCCGGCTTCCGCTCGGTCCTGAACGCTGACGAACACTGCATCCCATCGACGTTGAACAGTGCCCTCCTCACGCCCCATACTCCCCGAAGATACGTCTTGAATGATCAGCGCCGGCCACCGGCATGTCGCATTCTCACTGGCGCAACAGGGCCTCTGCGACAACGGCTCGACAGGTGGAGCAGGACTGCGTCCACGACCGATCTCGCTCCAACGGACACCACGCGCAGCGACAGATCAGCCGACTGGTCGTACTTTCGTGCGGACCTCATTCACGTCCCCGGCGGCGTTGCCGCGTTCTAATACAGCCAGATCTAGCAGATCTAGATTAGTGCTTTGTAATTCCGTGCGAGCTGAACGTCCCGGCGAACATCGTCCAAATAGAATGGGTATCCGAAAGTCCTGGCGACCCGAGCCATCTGGTACGGCTTGTAGTGCTGGCTCCAGTAATACCCGACGTTCTCCCAATGCGTGATGGCGTCCTGGAGCGCCTTGACCGATCGGTCCTTCGCCGCGGCGTCTCCGGTGATTGCGAAGCGAGCGAGTTCGAGTGACCCTTCGATCTTGCCCGCGTAATAGCGGCCGAGCGCAGCCATCGAGCGTAGGTCGAGCGCCGCGCAACGTGCCAAGGATGCCCGCCAGCCCGCTTCCCGCCCATCGATCCTCTCCGCGGCGGCGACGGCAGAATCGGCGGCATCACGCAGAAGCGCAATGATTGACTCTGGTGTTTCCGTGTCTGACGAAAGCCCGCTGTCTCTCTCAGAACGGGCGTAATCCTGAATGCCGATGACCTCGGCACCCGGCATCGGTGTACTGTCGAGAAAATCGAGAACGGTTCGGAATCCAGCGTCCCGAGTGAGGCAGCCCTCCGGGTGCCATTCAAAGTCGTAGTTGAGCCAGACTAGCCGATTGACAGCAGGAATGATCCGCGAAGCATGGGCTAGCCCGTCGCGCATATCGGCCGCATCGTCTCCGTAATCTTCCAGATACGAGCGTTCGAGATATTGCTCCGGCATCTCCACGTCGTAGCCGAGCCGGCCCCACAACTGGAATTGCTGACGGTGACGTTCGAAATCCCACCGCCAACTCTTGTGTCCGTGATCGACATGCTGGAAGTCGCGGCCCCAGGTGTAGCCGTCAGCTCCCCAGTAGAACCCGTGTACGTAGCCCTTGTCCTTGACGCCACATAGATATTCACGCACGTACTCGGCGTCCGCCCACCGATGTGTGTGGACATCGTCGTTACGAATGGTGTACAGCACCTGCGTGTCGTCCAGGTCAATTCCGTCCCAGGCCTTCCAGAGCGCCTCGAAGGCCGGCCGTGGGTGCGAGTAACAGTGCGCGTTGGAATATTTCCAACTGAGATAGAAGCGACTCGGATCGATTTCTGGGCGGGCTAGCGTTTCGATGTCCTTGCCGACCTGCATGTTGGTCCGGTGGATGAACTTCACGCGTCGGCCGGAGCGACGGATCGCCTTGAGGTAAGTATCAACGACCCACTGCTCCTTTTCCTCACCGGTACCGCTCATCGCTTCGCTCCCCGACGTGCCTATGCCGGAAACCTCGGTATAGGTAGTGAGGACTCGGTACACCATCTCCTCGTAGTACTCAGCGACTATGGGGCTGCGCTGCCGAGCCCGGGCCGCATCCCATCGGTTGACCTCGCTGGTCCCTTCGCTCGTGTTCGAGAGTGCGGCGGGAAGCCCGAGTCCTTTCGCGACCGGCGTTGGAAGGTAGATGTTCCAAGTGAACAGGTAAATGTCGACACCACGTGAGAGCGCATGGCCGAAGATCGTGTGAAACAAGGCCTCGTGCTCCGCTATCTCGGCGTCCGAGTACGGATTTGCGTTCCGGAACCGTGGCGAGCTAACCAACAGGTGGAACGGGTGCAAGGACCAAAGACTGAGGCAGTTGTAGCGGCCGCGAGCCAATTCGTCGATGAAGTCTATCCAGAACCGGGAATCGAGGCAGGTCGCCTCATTTTCCCGGAAAGGATCGCCAGCCGCATAGGGCTCGAACGGGAGGTTGAACTTCACTCCTCGCACCGGAAGAGTAGGAGCTTTCTGGAGCCTAAGGTCGGCCCGTTCCCATTCGCGGGTCGCGATGAGATCAACCAATTCGAGGCAACCGTAGATCAGCCCGCGTGGATCACTCGCCTCAATGATGACATCGCGACCGGATCGTTGGATGCTGAACGACTCGTCCGGATACTGGGGCCCGTCCTTACCATCGGCGCCGGCGACGAAGGATGATTCAAGCGACGCGGTCCGTACGTGGCGGATCCGGATTGCTGGGGTTTCACCGGACTCGCCCCTCAGCTCGGGGTGCGGTCCGATGGGTACGTACCCGGCGCCGAGCAGGGCGCGTCGAAGCTCCGCGACGCCGAACTCGACGAGCGGTGAGCCGGTATGTTCAATGAGATAGATATTGCTCATCGGCCATCGAGCTCGCTGAGCCGAATTCCTTCACCGCACGCGCGTTGCGAGACAGGAAAGACCACGAATACTGCGATCAGCAAGATGACGCCCACAGCCATTACTTAATTATACTCCATTACGTATTGTCCCTACCCAGCTGTCGTAGCCGAACCTGACTATCCGAAGTCGAGTTCGACGGCCGCGACCGAGCGCCTGGGCAGATCAGCTTGCAGGCGCGCAGCGATTAGCGACGTCATAGCGGCCCGAAACTCTTGCGCGAGAGTACTTTCATGCTAGCCGCCCAGCAGAGCGTTTGCCTGCTTGACGAAACCTTTCACCGCTGCGGCAAGCTTCTGGTGTCCGAAGCTGATGTCCTGGCTGGTGCGAAGGAATAAACTGTTGATCTGCGAATCGACCGCGGGCGCGAGCGGCGGCGGTGCTATCGCATTGCGTGGCGCAAGATTCGTGTATCGGACTACCTCGGCTTCGGCTGTGGACATTGATCCTTTAGTGCCGGACAGTGCTGTGGCCGATGCCATCGGCCCGCTGATGAACCGTAGAATCGCGCCCGACTGTGGGCTGTTGCAAATCCAGTCGATGAACACAGCCGACTTGTCCTTGGCCGAATTACGCTGACTCATCACCATCACGCTGCTCGGGCTTTGGTACGCACCGTGCTTGCTACCGGCGCGTGCGAGCGGCGGAGTTGTCAGCCGCAATGTGTCTTTGCTGAGCGACTGGTAGCCACCGGCGAAATTCGGGGTGTAAATGTGCTCGAATGCCGCTAGCTTCTTGATGACCGGTCCACCGGAGTTGTCGTCATAGGTGTACTCCGCCGCAACATCGGCCGGCACACATCCGCCGCTCTTGCGCATCTTTTCCCAGTATCGCCACCAGTCACCCAACTCGGTCACAGAGAATGCCAGTTGCTTCGCGTCCCGGTAAAGCATCCCGCCATGCGCGCGCAAGTAGACTTCGAAGCTGGCCCAATCGCCGCTGGCGTCCTCGGTCCCGTAGAACTTTGGCCCCTGCGCCTTGTGCAGGTGCACCATCAGGTTGGCAAAGTCGGTGTAGGTCCACGTCGGATCGACATGAATCTTCAAGCGATCGAGCAGAGTCTTGTCGTAACCGACGCCGTAGGTGCTAACGCCAACCGGTAGGCCGTAGAGTGTGTTGCGGTCCTTGCCCTGAGCCAGCAAGTTGTGCTCGAACGACGAAGTCTGAATGGTCTTCCCCACGTACTCCTCCAGCGGATGCAGCGCTTTGCTCCGCGCGTACTGCTGGAGGTGCACAGGATCCATATTGATTACCGACGGAGGGTTGCCGCCACTGAACTGGGTGGCCAATTTGTCGAAGTAGTTGGAGCTGGGGTAACCCTCGTACGACATTTGTATCTTCGGATGAGTGTGGTTGAACTTCGCGACAGCCTCACCGCGGATCTTCAGCTTTACAGGATCGCCGTAACTGGTAACCCGTAGACTTACGCTGGCCGCCGAAACGACCGGGATCCCACATCCGGTCAGCACACCGCCCGCCGCCGCGAGACCAGTCCCAAGAAACGCACGTCGGCTCAACTCTGCTCTTGTACGCGATTGATTTCTCATCAGCGCAACCCGGTTGTCGCAACGCCTTGCACGATGTGGCGCTGGGATACGAGGAAGACCACGAATGTCGGTACGAGCGATAGTACCGACATTGCGAGCAGTTGGCCGTAGGCGGCACCGCCGCTGGAATCAACCAGGCCGCTCATCGCGACCGGAACCGTTTGACTGCCGGGATAGGACAGATATATCAGCTGCGACAGGAAATCGTTGTATGTCCAGATGAAGGTGAAGATCGCCGTGGTGATCAGCGCCGGCCGGAGCAACGGGAAGATGATGCTCAGAAATATCCGGACCGGACCGCAGCCGTCGATTTCCGCGCTTTCGTCGAGGTCCCTTGGCAATGTGCGAATGAACTGCACCATGAGGAAAATGAAGAAGGCATCGGTCGCCAGGAATTTTGGGACGAACAGCGGCAGAAACGTGTTGACCCAGCCCAGCTTGAAATAGACAAAATACTGCGGGATCAGCAGTGCATGCGCCGGCAACATGATGGATACCAGCATGACGCCGAAGAGGATCCGACGGAAGCGGAACTGAAAGCGGGCGAATGCGTACGCAGTCATCGAGCATGCCACGACGTTTCCGACGACGGCCAGCCCGGCAATGATGAGCGAGTTAACGAAGTAGCGGGTGAAGCCTGGAGTACTACTTTTCCATCCATCGATATAGTTACTCAGATGGAACGAGCTGGGCCACGGATTCAACTGCGAGAGGATGTCAGTGTTGGGCTTGAACGAACCGCCCAGCATCCACAATAGCGGGTAGATCATGACCAGGACACAGACGATCAAGAACAGGTGACGCGGCCAAGAGCGGGACTCGGTAGAGCGACCAGATATCCGGTGCGCAAGGTTAACCACGGGATCGACCTCCGCTCCTCTCGTCGGGGTAGAAAACCCAGAATCTGGCGAAAAAGAAATTGGCCGCGGTGAACACTGCGATGATCAGCAACAGTACCCAGGCCATAGCCGATGCGTAACCCATCTTGAAGAACGTAAAGCCCTCCTGGTAGAGGTACAACGTGTAGAACAGGGTGGAATCCGACGGGCCGCCCGTACCGTTGCTGACGATGAATGCCGGCGTGAAAGCCTGAAAGGCCTGGATGGTCTGCAGCACCACGTTGAAGAACAGCACCGGCGTGATGAGTGGCAGCGTGATCGAGAAGAACCGCCGGACCGTTCCGGCACCGTCGACACCGGCGGCCTCCAATAACTCAGCCGGCACCTGCTTGATGCCCGCCAAGAAGATCACCATGGGCGAACCGAATTGCCACAAGTGCAACAGGATTATCGTATACAGGGAATATCGCGGGTTCGAGATCCAGCCCGCACCGTGAATTCCCACCAACGACAGCAGTTTATTGACCACGCCGTTTGTGTCGAACAGTTGGCGCCAGACAACAGCGACGGCCACGCTGCCGGCGAACAGGGACGGCAGGTAGAACGCCGATCGATACCAACCGAGCCCCCGGATGTAGCGGTTGAGCAGTAGCGCTACCCCCAAGGCGAGCGCCAATTGTAGGGGAACAGTGAGCACGACGTAGATGAACGTGACTTTCAGCGCCTGTAGGAACCGCGGATCGTCGGTGAACATCGTGCGGTAATTCGACAGACCGATGAACTTCGGCGCGTTCAGCAGGTTGAAGTTGGTGAACGATAGTCCCAGCGAGCCGATCAGTGGTCCCAACGTCAACAAAATAAGGCCAGCGAACCATGGCAACAGAAATAGGTACGGTACCGCCTTGGTGCGAGCACGACGGGATCTGACCGAATGACCGCTGGGCTTCGCAGTCTTTCGAGCCAAATGCCGTCCAGTGGTGACTTCAGAGCTGAGCGAGGCCATGATCACGCCCCTCGGAGTGGCACGGTCACCGGGTCAGCATTGAGCGCGGAGACGCTGATCTCACCCGTCTGGTCGCGATTCCGAATGCGCACCTTCCGTTCCACACCGGGGGCGAGATCAAAGTAGTTGTCCTCGGTGATGGCACGATCCAGCGATGCGGACCGATCAATCGTGACCTGCCGGACAAAGACATCGGAAGAGATTGAGACTAGGTCGTCGTGTGTGGACACAGCTAGCCGAGCCTGCGGAAGGTGCAGGTACCGTTCGGGGTTCAGCAACCAGATGCTCTCGTGCTCGCCGAAGGTAGCGTGCAGAAACTCACTGCGGAGCGGAATCGGTCCGAATGTGGCGGTTTCGATAATCCGCTGGGACTCCCCGGATCGCACGGTCACCTGATGTTGGGCCGCGGCGTGGACGCGACCGTCGAAAGACCGACGCGTCACCCGTAAGACGCCGGTAACCGTCTGGGCGCTGTCGTTGGTCACCCACACTGCCAACTCGTCGGGAGTCTCCTCGAAACTGACCAGCACAGGTGCGTAGGCGCGGCGCAGGAAGTAGTACGGGATCTTGGGCTCGAGGTAATAATCGATGGCGCTCCAATACAGGATCGGCCAAGCGTCATTGAGGCGCCACGTGAGATTGCCCCAGCACCGCCGACCGGCGGTCCGGTCGCCGTCCGGACGGCCGCGCCGGTGCCGCTCCACGCGCCGTCGTAGGTATTCGCCGTGCGCGGTGCCGAGCACGCGCACGAACCCAGCCGCGTCGGAGGGCTCACAATAGTCCTCAATGGACCCGATCTTGTCCCACGAGCCGTCCACGGAACGGTATCCCCACATGGGCGGCCAGGCCGGCTCTCCCGGCCGCCGAACGCTGCCGTCGTGCCCGTCCGGCCACAATTCCTCAGGCGCGAGGAATTTCCGCATCGACCGCATCGCTGGCGCACTCACCCGGCCGGTCTCCGATGCGAAAGCCGGAACCGATGAACGGTGGGAATAGGTCAGCGTGGTGTAGTCGTGCCAGTCACCTTCCAATGGCCAGTTCGCCACCGGTCCGCCGAATGGCGAGCTGGCATGATACGGCCTGGTGCCGTCATATTCGGCGCATACGTCGCGCAGCAGCTCTTCGAAGAGTTCTCGTCCCAGTACCGGCTCGTCACCAAAGGTGAAATTCCAGCCCATGTGGCCTTCGTTGCCACCAACCCACACGAAAATCGATGGATGGTTACGGAGCCGGCGCACGAGTCCGACGGCTTCCTCCCGGTGATTCTCGTCGTACGGTTCACCGGTCGGATACACGCCGAAGTCGTACATAAAGTCCTGCCAGACCAGGATCCCTCGACGATCGCACTCGTCGTAGAAGTCATCCTCAGGCGGCAATCCGCCACCCCAGACCCGGATCGTATTCATGTCAGCGTGCTCGGCCAGATCGAGCAGCCGCATAGCCCGATCCGGCGACCAGCAGTGCGTCCGTCCTTCGACCGGGGCCCAGCACGAGCCGCGCAGAAAGATCGGTTCGCCGTTGATGAGGAACCGAAACAGCGGCTCGCCCGTGGTCTGGTCACGCTGTTGCAGTTCGACCGTTCGCAGGCCGAATGTCGTTGCCGCGCGGTCCAGCGTCCGCCCGGCTTCGTCAAGCAGCTGAACGTCCACTGCGTACACCGGTGAAGGGCCATGGCTGCGGGGCCACCACAGCTGCGGCCGATCAATGTCTACGGTGAAAGCGCCGTCACCGAGGGCTCGGTTGCCCTCGGCGAGAGCCTCACCATCCGGCCCGGTGACGGTCCACCGCAATTGTCCGGCGCGGTCGCCGCCGCTGTCCACGTCGATCCGGACGATGGCCCGCGACTCGTCCAACGACAGCGTCCTGGCCCGCACACCGTCCACCCAGGACGGACCGGCGACCGACAGCACCACCTCGCGATGAATACCAACGGTGAGGAACCGTGGGCGGGCACCCAGATAGCTGCCCCAGTCGCCGGCACCTTTACGGATGTAGCGCTCCTTGTTGATCCGCCCCACTGTCTCGGTCGGCTGCTCCACCTCGTCAACGGCCCGCGATGGTGATTCAATCACCACGACCAAGACGTTCTGTGAGCCCGCTGGAGCCAGCGTTTTAGCCACGTCGACGCGGTATTCGCGGCAGAGATTCCCAAACGAGGCGATATGCGTACCGTTCAGATACGCGTCCGCAACGGTATCCACGCCGCGAAAAGTCAACCATGCCGCCTCACCGACCATCTCCGGCGTGACGAAACGGCAGCGGTAGACCCAGTCCTCGTCACCAACCCAGGCGCATTCTGCCGCGTTTTTGCTCAGGGTCGGATCCGGAATCACCCCGCGGTCAAGTAACACGTCGTGCACCTCGACCGGCGCCTCCGCGCTGAACCATTCCCCGCCCGAGGGCCAGCCTCCGTCGATCAGAGCCTCACGATCAACGCCATCCTGCGCCAGCCGTCCGACTTCCCAACCGGCGCGCAGTAGCATGTCGGTGCGCATGTTCTGCCTTTCTGATCGGTCAGGAGACGGTGACGCCGGCAGCATCCAGCCGCTGTTTCGCTTCGGCGTAGACATCGGCCGACAGCGGTCCGCGGGCCACCGCGTCTATGTTCTGCTTGAGGTGCTCGGGATTCATCGTGCCGACAATGTTGGTCGTCATACCCGGGTGGGAGTTGGTGAAGCGGAGTAAGAATCCAGTCCGGCTTTCTCCGACCTCCAGCAACTCGTCCAGTTTCGCGGAATCCCAGGCCGACCAGCGGTCCTCATTGCCAAGACCGGCTCCGGGCTCGCCACGGGCGACACCCCCGCGAATGATCACCCCGGCGCCGGCATCATGGGCCGTCGAGATCAGGCCCTCATGCTGTCGTTCCAACGCCGAATAGGGGATCTGAAAAACGTCGAACACACCCCAACCGATATAGGTCTCTAGGTGGGGGTTCGTCGATGAAATGCCGATCCAACGGGCCTTTCCCTGTTGCTTAAACTCCTGCAGAATCGACACCAGATCGCTCGCCTCGGCCTGTTCGACGGTCGGATTGTGCAGCTGAATCAGGTCAACATGGTCGGTCTTCATCCGGGATAGGCTTTCGGTGATCCCGCGAACCAGGTTCTCCTTGGTCCATTCGTGCGGAGTGTCATCGGTCTCGTCGTCTTTGCGCACGATCTTGCAGCCGCATTTCGTGGCGAGCACAAACTCGTCCCGGCGGTGTGAGAGATAACGGCCGATGTATTCCTCGCTGCGGCCGTAATCGTTAGCGGTGTCGATGAACGTGATCCCGGAATCCACCACCGAGCCGAGAATGCGTTCGGCGGCGCTATCCTCGATCGGCCGCCCGCCCCAGATACGTGATCCGCGAACCTCCATCGCGCCGTAGCCGAGGGTCGTGATCTTTATGCCAGTACGACCTAGCGTTGCGGTGGGCAGTGCCACAGTATTACCTTCCTCTGCGTGGAATTACTAGAAAATGCGGACAGCGACCTCGGCGGGCGCCGCCAGCAGATCGATCACTTCGTCGTCGAGCCGGACCAAAGTCAGCGACGCGCCGGCCATATCCAGCGAGGTGCAGTACTCGCCGACGTAACTACGTGCGACGTCAATACCGCGGCCGGTGATTCGGTCGTGGACCAGCCCATAAAGCAGGTACAACTCGCTGATCGGAGTTCCGCCCAAGCCGTTGATCATCAACGCGACCCGATCGCCTCGCTGGTACGGTAGGTCTCCCGCGACCGCATCGACCAGTAGATCGGCAATCTCGCTAGCTGAGGCTACGCTGGTACGACTCCGCCCCGGTTCGCCATGAATGCCGACTCCGACTTCCATTTCGTCGGCCGCCAATTCGAACAGTGGTGATCCCTTGGCTGGCGGCGTGCACGGCGTCAAGGCGATGCCCATCGTCCGCGTTACCGAATTCACCTGCTTACCAATACGCACCAGTTCATCGATGTCGGCCCCGCGCTCGGCTGCGGCGCCGACGGCCTTGATGACGAAGAAATTACCGGCGACACCCCGGCGGCCGATAGTGAAGGTCGAGTCCTTGACCGATACGTCGTCGTCGACGACCAACGTTTCGATACGGATGCCCTCGGCCTCGGCTAGCTCGCGGCCCATATCGAAGGCCATCTGATCGCCCGTGTAATTGTTGACGATATGCAGTACGCCCTTCGCCGAATTTAACAATTTGCTGGTCTCGAATACGTAGTCCATCGGCGGTGCCGAGAACACATCGCCCGGGCACGCGGCGTCCAGCATGCCTCGGCCGACGATCATCGTGTGCGCCGGCTCATGTCCGGACCCGGAGCCTTGCACGATGGACACCTTGTGATCACGCGGAGCGTCCGCTCGCATAATCAGGTTATAGGCTGGGACATACCGAAGCGTATCGGGATTGGCGAGGGCTAATCCGCGCAACATCTCAGGCACGAAATTCTGTGGGTCGTTGACGAACTTCTTCATCTGCTTACCTCCGCCGTAGCCTTTAGCAGCCGACCGTCCATAGTTGACTAATGTGCTCTAGAATCACGGCGATCGCGACCGCCCCTGCATCGAACTCGCCGATGCTGCGCTGACCCGTATAACTCGCACGTCCCCGGCGGGCTTGCAGGGCCCGACTATCCTCGGCTCCCTTTCGGGCCGCCTCGGCCGCAGCGGCGATGCACTGTCCGGCCGACGATCCCGCTGTCACCTCCGCGTCGAGACGGTCAATCGCGGGTACCAGGGCGTCCAGCAACGTTTTGTCACCAACCTCGGCCTTTCCCCGCGCTTTGATTCCCTCGGCCGCGCCGCGCAGCATCGCCACGACGCCCGCGCCGTCCACTGTGCTCACCGGGCCGACGGCACCGGCCGCCCGCAGAAATCCTGTTCCCCAGATAGGTCCGGACGTACCGCCCATTCGTCCGGTGATCGTCAGAGCGACTTTTTTCAAAAAGGTCGCGATGTCGGTCCGGTCGAGGTTGTCCCATTCGACAAGGACTTTCTCGAATCCCCGAGCGAGGGAGTAGCCGAAATCACCGTCGCCCACGACAGCATCGAGCTCTCCGAAGTACTGCTCGTTGTCGATCGCAGTCTGCGCGATGATTCGCACAACTCGTTCGACATCGGCCAGATTCGACGGCATTATCACTCCCTGACGATTGACGCCTGGCTCAAGCCAGGCACCGCTCTAGATCGCTCAACGTGACGTAGTCCCCCACGACACGGCCAGCCGGGTCGGAAATGACCTGCACCGCTTCCCGGCCTGGATCGCCAAGCGAGGCGACGACCAGAGCGGCGCCGGTAAAGTCCTCATCTCTTGTGTAGTCGTTTACGGTGATGACGCAGGTGAGCCCGGCGGCTGTAGCGGCGTGAAAACCGATCGCGCTGTCCTCAACCACGAGTGTTTGCTCGGCTGGCGAATCCAGCGTCCGTAACGCCAGCAGATATATGTCCGGGGCGGGTTTTTTGCGTGGTACCGCGTCGCCGGCCAGCACAGCGAATTTCTCAGCAAATCCGCTGAGGGCCACTTGCTTCAGCACCGCACGCACCGACGACTCAGCCGACGTGGAGGCGACCGCCAACTGCCAGCCAGCGCGGGCGGCTTCACCGATAATCCGGCTGATGCCAGTTCGGGTTGGAATCATTCCGGAGTCGACCAGTCCGGTGTAGATCTCTGTCTTACGGCGATGCCAGCGGGCGATCTCGGCCTGCTGCGCGGCCCGGTCGGTTGGCAGCCCGGCCGCCGAAATGAATTCCGGTGTCAGCACAGTGGACAGACGTTCCTTGCCACCGCCAATGGCCAGCAGCCGACCGTATTCTTCGGCTGACCAGGACACCGGCAGACCGAATTCGCGGAACATCTGGTTGAAGGCCGGCAGGTGACCAAATCGTTCGGTGTCGGCGAGCACGCCGTCACAGTCGAAGATCAACGCAGGCATACGGTCACCATGCCCGTCCGCTGCTGCCGAATCGCTGTATGTAGCCGCGGGTCAATTCGACGACCCGCTCGCGTACATGTCCGAACAGCGATGGCGGATCCCACGAGTCACGCTTTTCGGCGTCCCGCAGGAATTCCAGGTTGGATTTCATATATGCGATCTTGAGTGCGGTCGATATGTTCACCTTGGCGCAGCCCCTAGCGATCAGATCCTGGAACTGCGCGTCGGTCAGACCACTGCCACCGTGCAAAGCGATCGGAATGTGCTGCGCGGCCACCAGATCAGATACTCGCTGAGCATCGAGGCTTGGCTCGGACATGTACATGCCGTGAGCGTTTCCGATCGCAGGCGCGAAAACGTCTACACCCGTCGTTCGGATGAAATCGAGTGCGGTATCCAGACTCTGCCGCCGCGATGGCTCGTTGGCGCCGATACCATCCTCGACACCGGTGATCGACTCGATCTCGCCCTCAACGTGCGCGCCGAGTTCGCGGGCCTGGGCCACCACCTCGATTGTTTGCCGCTGATTTTCCGCCACCGGCAAAGTGGAAGCGTCAAACAGCACCGAATTCCAGCCCTTGCGCAGGCATTCGTCGATGACCGCACGGTCCGGACAGTGGTCGAGGTGCAGGCTGACCGGAACGGAGATCGATTCGGTCATCTCGCGCCACATCGCGAAGAGTAGGCCCGCTCCGATCGACTTCACAGTCTTGACCGAGGTTTGCACGATGAGTGGTGAACGTTCCATCTCGGCCGCGGTCAGCACCGCCTCGAGCGTGAGATCGTTGACGATGTTGATCGCCGGCACGCCGTAACGTTCGGCTAGTGCTCGATCCAAAATATCCTTCAACGGGACGACGGGCATCCGCGCTCTCCCCACGACCACCGGTCTGCTTGACCTGTGTGACGTTACGGGTTGCCTGAGTTGTGCGAATTGGGGAAAACCCGCAGTCGTTGGGAGGGGATTCCCTACCTTCGGGCGAGTACGGCCAACGCCGTGCGATTGCGTACCTCAAGCTTACGCAAAATCGCGCTGACGTGTTTCTCCACTGTTTTTACGGAGATGCCAAGCTCTGCCGCGATTTCCTTGTCCGCGCGGCCCGCCTCCACCAACGCCTTGACCTGCTGCTCCCGCGGTGTCAGGGGTTCGGTTTCGGAAGTCGGCCGGAATGTCCCTGCCGGTAGCGTTACCTGGCCCTGTACCGCCGCCAACACTGCTCGCGCCAACTGCGTGCCGTCGACGTCCCGGCTCAGACAACCGCGAGCGCCCACCTTCACGGCGTCCGCGATCAACGGATCAGCCGAATCATTGCACAGTAGCACCACCGCGGTATTCGACGTCTCGGCCAAAATGGTCTCGGTCAGGCCGACACCGCCCATTTCCGGTAGGCGGATATCGCTCAGCACCACATCAGGGCCCAGCAGCCGACAGGCATCGACCACCTGGTCGGCGCGGTCGAGTTCACTCACCACCTGAATGCCGGGCTCGACCGCGAGCAACCGCACCAGGCCGGCCCGCACTATCGGGTGTGGGTCCGCGATCAGCACCCGGATCCGCAGATCCGGATTGGTTTCGAGGATTGCCCGTTGGTACGGGATGTGGGCACGAATACGCGTTCCCCAACCTGGTGTGGAGTCCCAGTGCACGGAGCCACCCAGGCGGCTGGCTCGGGCCGCCATTCCGCGGAGTCCCTGCCGGCTAAGGTATTCCGGGGCTGCCAGGAGTCCGGTGTCGAAACCCCGTCCGTCATCCTCGACCAGAAGGGCCACGCTGTCCTGGCCGTACACCAATCCGACCCGGGCCGAACGCGCGTCCGCGTGCGCGATGATATTCATCAGCGCCTCCTGCGCTATGCGCAACATGTCGTGGCTTGAGTCGCTGTCAAGCGCGCGTGGCATTCCAGCAACGAGAAAGCGCGCGTCGAGATCCGCGTTCGAATTCGCCCATGCGACCTCAAGTCCAATCGCATCCTGCAACGATCGGCCTTCCAGCAACGAAGGGCCAAGGCCAAGCACTGTGCGACGGGTTTCGGCTAACGCGGTCCGTGCGCCATCCCGAGCGGCGGCGATCTCTGCACCGAGGGACGTATCAGCCGGACCATTCGGAAGCAATTTTGCAGCCGAGTCAACGTGGAGCAATACCGACGCGATACTGCGCGTTACCGTGTCGTGGACCTCGCGGACCAGCCGTTCGCGTTCGGCGGTGGCGGCCTCCGTACGGGCCCGGTCCGCCGCCTCGATATGCATGCGCGCGTTGGTTATCGCGATCGCAGCGTGCCGAGCGAAAAGCTCCAGCAGCAAGGCGTCATCCGTCGTAAACATTCGTTCAGCATCAGGGGCAAACACTACGCACGCCCCGATGATGTCGCCGCCCCACTCAATCGGAACACCGATCACCGCGTGCAATCGCGATCGATCGTCGGTGCTGATATGGCCGCCGGGAACCTCGGCGTAGTCGGAGAAGAACACGGTCCGGCGAGCCGCAACCACAGCTCCCGTTACCCCCTCGGACAAGGGAAAGCTACGGCCGGATTGACAGGCAACGCCGATATCGGTTTCTTTCCGATACGTACCGGCGGTTTCGTCGACAGTGGCGATCGAGCCCGACTGGCACCCCAACAACTCTACCGAGCGACGCAGAATGCGCTCGAGTAACGGCTGAAGCGAAAACTTTCCGGCCAGCTCCTCGACCACGGCCGAGACCGCATTCAGCTGCGCACGGGTTGCAGTTTGCGTGGTTAATGGGTGAGCGGCGCTATCACCGGTCGAGCCAACTCGATCCACACCAGACTCCCAACGCCCGCAATCGATGCCGCGGTAAGCGGCTCACAAAGCAAGTGCCCGCAGCGTCGACGTCATCCACGTATCGGATGAAAAATTCCGTGCGGGCCAGATCCTAGAGCGCCAGATTGCGGGGGGTCAAGGTAGCCACGCTCGACGGACAATTACCGACATTACCAACGGAAAATGCGTTAATATATAACAATGCGCCGGAACCGTCAGCGCCGGTGATACAACGCTCAGCTACCGCGTATCGGCGCACGTTCGCCCGCCGGTTGAATTCGAGCGCCACCTGAATTCCCGCGTCATCTGAATTTCGATGCCGGCGAGTGTACTTCAGAGTGCCTGCCGGATAACGTGGTATGACTAGTTGGCCAGTGTCCGCTCCAAATCCGGCACGATCCACGTCGCCGGCGCCGGCACGGACGATGAAGTAACACGCCAGCGCATAATCCGAATCGCTGTAGGTTCCCGGAATGCGGGCCGCGAATTGCCCACCGTTCCGGATCATCGCGACCTGCTGATAATCCTCGCCCTGGTTCAGGTGTCGATATCGCAGCACAATCTGGCCGCTCATGTCCAGATCTGGTGTACGCAGGCAGCCTGGGACCTGCACTCCAGAAGCATGATTGCCCCTAGTGAGCGCGAGTAACAGATTTCATATAACAAAAACTCAGCTTCCCGATCTCGTTCGTCATCTGAGCCTAGGCTTCAGCGCGCACTTGGAAGACTCATTCCGTTATTTGAAAATATGCCTAGTTCTTCATCGCGAGTAAATGCGCCTAGACACGCCGCACATCGGGACCATCGACGGCGCTCTATCGCACAAGCGGAGGCTCAGCGGGCGTCGTTGACAGCGTGCAGTGTCCAGCCGTGGATAGTGAGCGATGCGGCCGCTGCGCTAGGTTCCGAGACCGCGTTTCCAGGTGCGATTGATGGTGCGGCGTCGACGTTCCGAACTTTGACACGTATTTGACGCGCGGTCGTGGTCGCGCATCGCGCTGGACAGGTTTCCGACTGGCTGGGACGTCAATGGGGTTGTGTTCGGCGTCGACGGCCATGCGGGGTGTGTGGCTACCACCGATAGTGCGGGCTCGACGACGATGTCGCATTCTGCGCGGAGCGCGGATTCCTGCTATCTTCCTGCGCATGCAGAAGAAGTGGAGTGCCGGACGTCCGGCACCGGCCGGCCGGCCAGCACGCACTGACTGAGTCCATTATCCAGTTCAGTCGCGTGCTGCGCCGAACTCTTGCGCGGATGGCGCAGCCCCGGAAGGGTGCTTCTTCGCATGCAGATTTCAGACCGCAATCTCAACGAATTGCATGAGCAAGGCTTCACGATCGTTCCTGACTTCCTAACCCCCGACGAGCTGAACGCGGCGCAGGAGGCGCTGTGGCTGCACTACCCCCGACCCGAGGAGTACTTCGCTGATCCGTCAGCCCACCAGGAGTACACAGACGGTCAGTTCGCCGGGGTTCGCACACCGCCGTGGCAAGCCTGGGATCTGAACCGGCTCGCGTTCCACCCAGACCTGGTGGACCTGGCAGAACGGTTCCTCGGATCGTCGGATATTCATCTCTACGCCGCATCGCTGTGGGCGAAGTATTCGGGCGCGGTCGATTACGAACAGCCGCATCATCGCGACTTCGTCAACCACTCACTCGTGGTTCCGAAACGCAGTGATCCGGGACGGCAAATGGAGTCCTTCATCTTGCTGTCGGACGTTGACGAGCAAGACGGCCCTACCAAGGTCGTACCGCTCCAGGCCACGGCGACACGCCCGTACTGGCCCCAGAGACAATCTCCC
The DNA here is from genome assembly GCA_040414495.1 of Mycobacteriales bacterium. Taxonomy (GTDB): domain Bacteria; phylum Actinomycetota; class Actinomycetes; order Mycobacteriales; family QHCD01; genus DATAVB01. The sequence goes on along the minus strand of JBEDUI010000065.1, from coordinate 335 downwards.
GCCTTCGAGAATTTCGCCGCAGGGGCGAGCATCGAGCCCGGCGCGTTCGCCGACATCGAGGTGAGTGTGACCGGACCGGCCGGCACCCTGTTCACCTACCGCACCGACGTTCTCCACCGCGGTTCGCACATGACGGGTGAACGACGAGCGCGCTTTGCGCTGCTCGTTGACTACGAGGTCTGGGGCCCACGGTGGACCGGACGAACGGGTTGGGCCGACCAGTCGCTCAGTCCGCACTGGACGGAGCTGATCGAACGAGCCACGCCCCGTGAGCGCGAACTATTCGGATTTCCTTCAGTCGGCGACCCCTACTGGGACGACCAGACGCTCGCAGA
>JBEDUI010000064.1:0-13442 GCA_040414495.1 Mycobacteriales bacterium | reverse complement strand
TACGGCTGATGTCACTCTCGAACGGGCCGTCTCGTCTCGGGATCGAGAGTCAATTCTGAACGAGACAGGTGATTGTGATGCGGGTATTTGTGGCCGGTGGGACCGGGGTCCTGGGGCAGCGGTTGGTGCCACAGTTGGTAGCTCGAGGGCATCAGGTGACAGCCACGACAACCAACCGGACCAAGCTGGGTCTACTGACGCAATTGGGTGCGGACGGCGTGGTGATGGACGGGTTGGACGCGGCGTCGGTCGGTGAGGCGGTCGCGTCGGCCCGCCCGGACGCGATCGTGCACCAGATGACCGCGATTTCCCCGACCCACGCTGGAAAGGCCGATATCAAGCACTTCGACCGCTGGTTCGCCGCCACGAGCCGGCTGCGGATCGAGGGCACGGACCATCTGCTGGCCGCGGCCGAAGCGACCGGCGTACCGCATTTCGTGGCGCAGAGCTACGGCAACTGGAACGGCATCCGCCGCGGCGGTTGGGTGAAGAGCGAGGACGATCCGCTGGACCCGGAACAGGGAACGGCGGCCGAGGCCGGGATGGCAGCGATCGCGTACGTCGAGGACGCGGTCGGGAAGTTCGGGGGCACGATCCTGCGGTACGGCGGGTTCTACGGGCCGGGCGCCATCGACGACCAGGTCGAGCTGATCCGTAAGCGTCAATTCCCGTTGGTCGGCTCCGGCGCCGGTTACAGTTCGTGGATTCATCTGGACGACGCGGCCAGCGCGACGGTGCTGGCGGTGGAGCAGAAGGCGACGGGGGTGTTCAACATCGTCGACGACGACCCGGCTCCGGCCCGCGAATGGCTGCCGTATCTGGCGAAATGCGCCGGTGCCAAGCGCCCGATGCGGGTGCCGGTGTGGCTGGCTCGGCTGCTGGCCGGCGATGTCGCGGTGATCATGATGACCCAGGGACGCGGATTCTCCAACGCCAAGGCCAAACGCGAGCTGGGCTGGGAATTGCGTTATCCGTCCTGGCGCGAGGGTTTCAAGGACGCGCTCTCGTGACACGGGCCGAGGAATTCGAACAACAGCGGCCGCTGCTGTTCTCGATCGCGTACCGAATTCTCGGCAGCGTGAGCGAGGCCGAGGACGTGGTCCAGGAATCCTGGCTGCGTTACGAGGCGTACCCGACCCAACCCAACTCCCCGAAAGCGTTCCTCTCGGCCGTGGTGACCCGGGCTTCGATCGATGTGCTGCGCTCGGCCCGGGTGCGGCGGGAGGAGTACGTCGGACGGTGGTTCCCCGAGCCGCTGTTGTCCGACCCGTACGAAGATCCGGAGCGGGCGGCCGAGTTGGCCGACTCGATATCGATGGCGGCGCTGATTCTGTTGGAACGGCTCAGCCCGCTTGAACGGGCCGTTTTCGTGTTGCGGGAGGTATTCGGATTCGGTTTTCCCGAGGTCGCGGCGGCGGTCGGGCGTTCGGAGGCGGCGTGCCGGCAGCTCGCGGTACGGGCCCGCCGCCACATGGATGCCGGTCGTCCGCGGTTCGAGGCCGACCGTCGCGCGCGTGAGCGGTTGGCGGCGCGGTTTTTCGATGCGCTCCGGGACGGCGATGTCGAGCATCTACGGGAATTCCTCGCCGCTGACGTTGAGCTGGTGAGTGACAGCGGTGGTAAGGCTCCGCAGTGGGGTCGGGGCATTTTCGGCGCCGAGAATGTGATTCGTGTTTTCACCTCGCTGTATCGGCCGATGCAACGGATCGACATGACGATCGAGCCGCATGAGGTCAATGGTCAGCCGGGTGCGATTTTCCGCGATCGGGAGAACAAGGTGGTCAACACCTGGACGCTGGACATACTCGACGGGCGGATTCAGACGATCCGGACTGTCATGAACCCCGACAAGCTCGGTCATGTGGGTCCGGTCGCGGACGCCCGGGCTGTGCTGCGCGAGGCGAACGAGGCTCGCCGCGATACGGATTGATGAGCATCGTGCGCTACGACGCCGAATTGCGCCGGCACGACGAGGCACTGCGGGCCGCCTTGGATATCCGGTCACACGGGGACGTTCTCGATATCGGTTGCGGCACCGGGCAAACAACCCGGTACGCGGCGCGGACCGCCCTGAGTGCCCTTGGTGTCGATATCCGGACGGCTGCGATCGAACGAGCCCGCGCGCTCGCTGCCGCCGAAGCGCTGCGCAATGTCTCGTTCGAATGCGCTAACGCCCAGGATTGCGGCTTTCCGACGCAATTCGATCTGGCGATGAGCCGGTTCGGCACGATGTTCTTCGCTGACCCCGGCGCGGCGTTCGCCAATATCGGGCGGGCGCTGCGCCCGGGCGGATGTCTGGTGATGATGGTATGGCAGGCGCCTTGGCGCAATGAATGGGACGTCGTTATCCGCGCCTCGCTGGGAATCCCGGCCGCTGCCGACGATGCCTTTTCACTGGCCGATCCCGCGGTCGTACAAGAGATCCTGCACTCGGCCGGGTTCGCCGATATCGGCTTCACCGACGTGCACGAGCCGGTCTATTACGGGCCGGACGTGGCCGCTGCTCTTGAGTGGGTGCGTGGTTTCACCTGCACCAATGAATTCCTGCACGGGCTCGATCCAGCCGCCGAGGCGCGCGCGATCGAGCGGCTCGGCGACGGGCTCGCGAGGCACCTGAGCAAGGACGGTGTCTGGTTCGACTCCCGGGCCTGGATCGTCAGCGCGCGGCGGTTATAGCCCGTCGCGGTCGTGCCAGTCGTTCTGCCAGCGCCAGTCGATCGGTTGGTCGGCGCGTTGATACCGAATATCGGTCGACAACCGCATTACCCCGGAACTGTCCACATTGTCCAGTGCGGCGTGGATCGTATAAGCGGAATGGATGACCATGTCCCCGGCGGTGTAATCCGCAATCAGCCAGCGGGTGTCGTACCGCCGCGCCAATTCCGGCAGATCGGCCGTGATCCAGCCCTTCGGTCGTACGCCACCGGCCTGTTCCTCGGCCAGCACGGCGTGATGGCTGCCCTGCAGGTAAATCAGACCGCCCCGCTCGGTCGCGCAGTCACCGAGCGGAATCCAGGAACTGAGCACCCGGTCGGTCCCGTCGCGTAGATACACCAGGTCGTAATGGGCCTGGGTCGCCGTCCCGATGCCGCTCTCCCCCGGCAATGTGTGCCGGATCAGCTTGCGCCGGTGCAGAAACGGGTCGCCGCCGAGAAACCAGGCGTACCAGTCGCGGATGGCCGGCTGAGTGCAGAACGCCAGGTATTCCGGCCCGGGCACGACACGGCGGAAAAGAATGTGGCGCAGCTTTTCCCGGTCGACCTCGCCGTAGCCGGCCAGCCCCAGTACGGGGTCGGAGCCGGCCCGGGTCAGGCCGCTGGCGGCCAACTGTTCGAAATAGAACCGGCGGAATTCCCGCACCGTTTCTGGATCGAGCGCGCCGCGGAGGAACAGGTACCCGTCGGCTCGCAACCGCTGCCACAACGCGTCCCGATCGCCGCGTATCGAATCCGGCACCGGCGCCAACTGCCCCAACCGATCCGGTGATTCGTCCAGCACATGGCCGTTCGACGTCAGCATGAGCTCCAGCATTACCCGACCCGGCCGGCCGTTGTCGAAATTTAGCCGGGTTTGGCCATCACGCAGCGGGGAGCTTGGCGGCGATGACGTCGACGTACTCGATGGACGGCGAGTCAGCGAACAATTCCGCCGCCGCCGGGCCACGTAACGCCGCGCCATTGGCGGCCAGGTGAGCCTGCCGATTGGCCTCATCCACCGACGCATCGAAGACGCCGAACGTTGTTGGTCCGAGGCGCAACGCGAACCACACGACCGTCGCCGTTTCCTGCCGCACCTTGTCCACGGCCGTCTTCAGCATGGCCTCGACCTCCTGCACCTTGTCCGGCTTGGCCTCGATCCGGATCAGCAATCCCACCGTCACCATTGGCGCGACCTCCAGTTCTGTAGTGATCGTTACGGAAAGATGCTACTTCACATCAGGAACGATCGCTATAGAATCGGAGCATGGGAACGGGTCGGCCACGGTCGTTCGACCGTGATGAAGCGCTGGAGCGCGCGATCGCCGTTTTCTGGGAGCATGGCTACGACGCCACCTCGATCGCGCTGCTCACCAAGGCACTCGGCATCGGCGCGCCCAGCCTGTACGCGGCCTTCGGAGACAAGGAGACATTGTTCCGGGAGGCCCTGCACCGTTATCTGCGCACCTACGGCGCCTTCACCGAACGCGCCGTCCTCGAGGAATCGCTTGCCAGTAAGGCGGTCGCACGGCTGCTGCGCGAGGCGGCGTCCGCCTACACCCGACCTGGCCGTCCCCGTGGCTGTCTCCTGATCACCGCGACGACGAACTGTTCGCCGCAATCCGCCGACATCGCGCGATACGTGCGCAAGCTGCGCGCGGAAGGCTCCCGGGCGCTCGAAGATAAATTCGCGACGGCCGTACGGACTGGCGAGCTGCCGAAGCGGACCGATACGCACGCGCTCGCCGGTTTCTATTCGGCCGTCCTGCAGGGGATGTCGGCCCAGGCACGCGATGGTGCCACCAGGACCGAGCTGGAGCAGATCGCCGAGGTAGCGCTACGTGCCTGGCCCGCCAAGGCCAGTCGGACCGTCATTAAAAAGGCCGGACTTCCGCGAAATAGACCTGTCGGTCAGCGGAAATAGACCTCTAGTTGGGCAATCGAGGTATAAGCAGCGGGCAGCGCCGGGGTGCCGACCAACCGCACACCATCAGTGTCGACCGCGTCGAAAGTGAGCGCGTACGTACCCCCGGCCGCCGCTTTGTCGTACGGATAGGGCGGATCGGTACGCAGCCCCGTGACCTCGACCCAGTGGTAACCCGTGTCGTCGCGCCGCCGGACCTGGACCCGCAGCCCGCTGCCGAACCAGCCACCGTCGTCGCTGATCGGACCGGCGGTGTAGACGAGCGTATTGACCGCATAGCGCCGCGGCCACACGTATCCCCACCAGTCGAGCGTCTTGAGGTCCTGATCCTCGCTGGTCTCGAACGCCTCGGTCCGCCCGTCATTGAGTACGGACAGACACCCGTTCCGCATGCTCTTGCTGATTGGGACCGTCCCGGCGCTCATGGCCAGATTGAGCGTCGGGTCGGGCTGATTGTCCACAGTGCTCGGCTCGTACGGCTCGACCGTCAACTGCCGCAGCGACAGCCAGTAGTTCTCCGCACCGTGCCGGAACGCGTTGGCGTTGAACCACATTCTCTTGCCGTCCGCGCTGGTGAATTTCGGCAGAATGACCGTGCCGTATCCGCCATTCCTTTGTGGACTCCATGGATATTGACCGAAATCCTGGGAGAGGAAAAGCCGCCACGGACCCCACAGCGCCGGCGCTTCATAGAATTCAAACGTGTATTCGGTCCAGCTCGTATAAATGAACCGCCGCAACGGCGCGTTATAGACAATGCTGCCCTGCGAAATGACCGACTGCGGACGCTCACCGTTGGGCGTACTGCCGTAGAGCCGCCGGAAATCCTCCAGCACCGGGACCTTGTCCCGGATCTCGAACGACCACGCCGGCTCGCCGCCACGGGTCATCCCGACGAAGAACTGCCACTGCGTCCGATCCTGAACGCCCGTCCGGGGCACCCGGGCCAGGTAGAGCGCCTGCGGATCGGGATAGCGACCCGAGTACGACTGCCGCCAGTTGTAATCGAGCCCGAATGCGTAGACGTAGCCGTCGAAGGCGTGCTCGCTGTCCTTGCCGAAATCGGCGAACATGATCGTGGTGAAGATATGGTCGTCGAACATCGGGCCGGCCCGATCGTCGAAATACGGCGCGTTGCTGCCCCATTTCCAGGTCCGGCCGAAATCCTCGGACCGGGAAATCGACGCATGGGGTACGTCGGAGAAATCCAGGCTCAGGTCCTGGATCGCGAGGTAGAGCACACCGTCGACGGACAGCATTCCGGTCGGTTTCCGGTTGTACGCCGCACTGCCGTCCGGCCGGGTCGCCGTGCTCCACACCGAGCCCAGGTCGTCGCCGGCCGCGAGGGTCTCGCCGGTGAGGTTCGGCGGCATCCCGCGAATCACGCTCAGCGCGATGTCGCTGCGGGCGAGGTGGCCGGAAAACCCGGCCCCGTCGCCGTTGGCGCCGTAGAGGTTGTCGTCGGCGGCCCAGCAGGTCGGCCACAGGTCACCGTCGCTCGGGCTGTGGTATGTCGAGCGCTCCGGGACCTGGGCGGTAGCGAAAAATCCGCTCACCGCCCCGTCACTGCCGTCACCACGCGTCATAGCCGCCTCCGCTCGGGAAGAAATACGGTAACCGATTTCGCGGCGGCCAATAAGGGTCTACTCGACCTGGGCCAGCTTCGCCGGCAGGCCGGCCAGCCACGGCACGCTCACCCCGACCAGCGAGTCGATCACCACCCGCCGCGGACCCGGCGGCACCGGCACCTCGCTCGGTACCGCGACCACGGCGCACCCGGCCGCCTCGGCCGAGGCGATGCCCCGCGGCGAATCCTCGATCGCCACACAGTCACGCGGGTCCGCGCCGATCGCGGCGGCCGCGGTCAGATACGACTCCGGATGCGGTTTGGTGTTGGTGACCTCGTCGCCGCAGACCACCACGTCGAACGTGCCGGGCGGGAAGTTCTGCAGCGCCACGTCGGTCAAATCGCGGTGGGTCGAGGTGACCAGCCCGCGCGGAATGCCGGCGGCCCGGACCGCGGCCAACAATTCGCGGGCGCCCGGCTTCCACGGCAGCCCTTCGGCGAACAGCTCTTTGGTCCGGCGGAGCAACCACTCTCCACTGTGGACCGGATCGGCGTCCAACACGCCGAGATCCCGGTGCACGATGTCGATCGACTCGTACAGGTTGGCGCCGACCAGCGACTTGCGGGTCTGCTGCGACAGCTTTCCGCCCAACATCTCCGCCAACTCATCGAGGCTGATATCCCACAGCTTCTCGGAGTCGAACAACGTACCGTCCATATCGAACAGCACGCCGGCCAGTCGGCCGGAATCCGCCGACGCCGGCACGGCCTCTTCTTGCGTTGTCACCCGGGCTCCACTCTCCTGATCTTTTTTGGTCATTGGCTCTCTACGGGGCGCAGGTGTGTCCTGTGGATCTTGGTGGATGCGGGCGGTGATCCAGGCGGCGAATGACAAGGCAGCCCGGGTGCGGGTGTCCCGCGAGTCGGACTGGAAGCCGGTAGTGGGGCTACCGGCGACGAGGACAACGCAGTCAGTCGTCGTCTGGGCGCCGATCCGCGCCGCCGAAGATCCACAGGACACACCTTAGGTGTTGAAATATTTCGCCTCGGGGTGATGCACCACGATGGCGTCGGTCGACTGCTCGGGATGCAGTTGGAATTCCTCCGAGAGGTGTACGCCGATCCGTTCCGGGTTCAGCAGTTCGACGATCTTGGCCCGGTCCTCCAGGTTGGGGCAGGCGCCGTAGCCGAGCGAGAACCGGGCCCCGCGGTACCCCAGCTTGAAGTAGTCCTCGACATTGGCCGGGTCGTCGGCCGCGGCCGATACGCCACCGGGCAGGATCAACTCCTCGCGAATACGCCGGTGCCAGTATTCGGCCAGCGCCTCGGTCAACTGCACCGACAGCCCGTGCACCTCCAGGTAGTCGCGGTAGGCATTGGCCTCGAACAGCGTCGCGGTATACCGACTGATCGCCTCGCCGACGGTCACCACGGTGAAACCGACGACGTCGGTCTCCCCTGACTCCTGCGACCGGAAGAAATCGGCCAGGCACAACCGGCGGTCCCGGCGCTGCCGCGGGAAGGTAAACCGGCACCGCTCGTCGCCCTGTTCGGACAGCACCAGCAGGTCATCGCCCTTGCTGACACACGGGAAATATCCGTAGCTGACCGCGGCCTCCAGCACACCGTCGGTCTGGAACCGGTCGAGCCAGTACCGCAACCGTGGCCGGCCGTCCGTTTCGACCAGTTCCTCGTACGACGGGCCGGACTTGCCGCCGCGGGCCCCGCGCAATCCCCACTGCCCCATGAACAACGCGCGCTCGTCCAGCAGGGCGGCGTAATCGGCTAAAGCAATTCCTTTGACAACCCGGTCGCCCCAGAACGGCGGCGTTGGCACCGGGTTATCGGTCGCGACATCCGACCGGGCCGGCAATGCCACAGCCTCAGCCGACTCCGCGGCCCGGCGCTCGGCGGCGATCCGCTGCGCTCGTTCGTGCCGGGCCTTGCGCTCGGCTGCCTTCCCATCGTCCGGGATGGCCGCGGCCGGCACGCTGCCCCGCCGTACCGCCATCAGCGCGTCCATCAGCCGCAGCCCCTCGAACGCGTCGCGGGCGTACCGCACGTCGCCGGCGAACATCTCGGCCAGATCCTGCTCAACGTAGGCCCGGGTCAACGCCGCCCCACCGAGCACCACCGGCCATTTGTCGGCAATGCCGCGAGAATTCATTTCCTGCAGGTTTTCCTTCATGACCACAGTGGACTTGACCAGCAGGCCGGACATGCCGATCACGTCGGCCCGGTTCTCCTCGGCCGCGTCGAGAATTGCCGATACCGGCTGTTTGATGCCGAGGTTGACGACCGTATAGCCGTTATTCGACAGGATAATATCGACCAGGTTCTTGCCGATATCGTGCACGTCACCCTTGACCGTGGCGAGGACGATCGTGCCTTTACCGGCGTCGTCGGTCTTTTCCATGTGCGGTTCGAGGTACGCCACCGCGGTTTTCATCACTTCGGCCGATTGCAGTACGAACGGCAGCTGCATCTCGCCCTTACCGAACAGCTCACCGACCGTTTTCATCCCGGCCAGCAACGTGTCGTTGATGATTTCCAGAGCAGGACGATGCGAGAGTGCCGAATCCAAATCGGATTCCAGACCGTTTCGTTCGCCGTCGATAATCCGCCGCTCCAACCGTTCCGAGAGCGGCAATGCGGCCAATTCCTCGGCCCGCGATTTACCGGACGACTGCGCGTCCACGTTCTCGAACAATGTCAGGAACGCCTGCAGCGGGTCGTAGCCCTCGCGCCGGCGGTCGTAGACAAGATCCAACGCGGCATCCCGCTGCTCGTCGGGAATACGCGTCATCGGCAGGATTTTCGAGGCGTGCACGATGGCCGAATTCAGGCCGGCCAGTTCGCATTCGTGCAGGAATACCGAATTGAGCACCTGACGGGCGGCCGGTTTGAAACCGAACGAAATGTTGGACAGGCCGAGCACCAGCTGTACGTCAGGATGCTCGGCCCGGATTCGACGAATGCCCTCGATCGTCTCGATGCCATCCCGGCGGCTCTCTTCCTGACCGGTGGCTAGGGTGAAGGTCAGGCAGTCCAGGAGAATGTCGCTCTCGCGCATCCCCCACTCTCCGGTCAGCGTGTCGATCAGCCGCTGCGCGATTTCCGCCTTTTTCTCGGCGGTACGGGCCTGGCCGTCCTCGTCGATCGTCAACGCGACCACCGCGGCGCCATGCTCCCGCACGATCGGCATCACCCGGGCGAACCGGCTCTGCGGCCCCTCGCCATCCTCGAAATTGACCGAGTTGATGGCGCACCGACCGCCCAGCATTTCCAAGCCGGCCTCGATCACCGGCGGCTCGGTCGAATCCAGCATGATCGGCAACGTCGAGGCGGTAGCGAACCGGCCGGCGATCTCGCGCATGTCGGCCACCCCGTCGCGGCCGACGTAATCCACGCACAGATCCAGCAGGTGCGAGCCGTCGCGGGTCTGCCCGCGCGCGATCTCAACACAATCCTCGAACCGACCGGCCAGCATCGACTCGCGGAATCGCTTGGAACCGTTGGCGTTCGTTCGCTCACCGATCATCAGCACGCTGGCGTCCTGTTGGAACGGCACGGGTGCGTAGAGCGAGGCGAGTCCCGGCTCAGCGCGCGGCCGGCGTACCGCCGGGGTCAGGTCGGATACGGCGGCGACGACCTGGCGAATGTGCTCGGGCGTCGTACCGCAGCAACCGCCGACCAGCCCGGTGCCGTACTCGGTCACGAAGCCGGCCAGCGCCCGGGCCAATTCTTCCGGCGTCAACGGGTAGGTCGCGCCGTTCGGCCCCAACTCGGGCAGACCGGCGTTCGGCATGACGGACAGCCCGACCGTGGCGTGCTTGGACAAATACCGCAGGTGCTCGCTCATCTCGGCCGGGCCGGTGGCGCAGTTCAGCCCGATCAGGTCGATGCCCAGCGGTTCGAGCGCGGTCAACGCGGCGCCGATCTCGCTGCCCAGCAGCATGGTGCCGGTGGTCTCGACGGTGACGTGTGTGATGAGGGGAACGCTCCGGCCGGTCGCGGCCATCGCACGGTGGGCCGCCACGACCGCAGCCTTGGTCTGCAGCAGGTCCTGGCAGGTCTCGACCAGTACGGCATCCACGCCGCCTTCGAGCAGGCCGGTGACCTCTTCGATGTACGCGTCGCGCAGGCTTGCATACGGCGCGTGCCCCAGGGTGGGCAGCTTCGTCCCCGGGCCGACCGAGCCCAGCACCCAGCGCGGCCGGTCGGCGGTGGCGACCTCGTCGGCCGCCTCGCGGGCCAAGCGGGCGCCGGTCAACGCCACCTCGTGAATCCGGTCGGCGATGCCGTAATCGGACAGATTCGGCAGGTTGGCGCCAAACGTGTTGGTCTCCACCGCATCGCTGCCGGCGGCGAAATACGCCGCGTGGATGCCCCGGACGACGTCCGGCCGGGTGACGTTCAGGATCTCGTTGCAGCCCTCGAGCCCGTCGAAATCATCCAGCGTCAGGTCGGCGGCCTGCAGCATCGTGCCCATCGCCCCGTCGGCCACCACGACGCGATCCCGCAGCGCGCGCAAGAGCGACGATTCGGGTGCGGTTGGCATGTGGCCCAGCGTACCGGCGCGCTCCGACCGGCCGATGACACGACAACGTAGGCTGGTCTAGTGATGGACTTCGACGCATTCGGCGAGCTCACCGACCCGATCGTGATCGGCGCCTTCGAGGGTTGGAACGACGCCGCCGACGCAGCGACGGCCGCGGTCGAGCACCTGGAGCTTATCTGGGATGCCCGGCCGCTGGCCGCCTTAGATCCCGACGATTACTACGACTTCCAGGTCAACCGCCCGACCGTCTCGCTGGTGGAGGGCGTGACCCGCCGGCTGACCTGGCCGACCACCCGATTCTCGGTGTGCCGGCCACCCAACTCCGACCGCGACATCGTGCTGATGCGCGGCATCGAGCCGAATATGCGCTGGCGGGCGTTCTGCGACGAGATCCTGGACGTCTTCCGCGAGCTGGGCATCCACATGGTGGTGGGCCTGGGCGCGCTGCTGGCCGACACCCCGCACACCCGTCCGGTCCCGGTCACCGGCTCGTCGTACGACTCGGAGTCGGCCAACAAATTCGGGCTGGAACAGTCCCGGTACGAGGGGCCGACCGGCATTCTCGGCGTGTTCCAGGACGCCTGCGTACGAGCCGGCATCCCGGCAATCACGTTCTGGGCCGCCGTGCCGCATTACATTTCCCAGTCCCCACACCCGAAGGCCAGCCTGGCGCTGCTGCAACGGGTGGAGGAAGTGCTCGACGTACCGGTCCCGCTCGGCGCGCTGCCGGAGCAGGCCGAGGACTGGCAGCGGCTGGTCGACGAAATGGCCGGCGAGGATGACGAGGTCGCCGAATACGTCCGGGCGTTGGAGCAAAAGGCCGGCGAGAGCGACCTGGCCCAGACCAGCGGCGAGACGATCGCCCGCGAGTTCGAGCGATACCTGCGCCGCCGTCGGCCCGACGATCCGCCCTCGGGCCGGCACCGCACGGACGGCGGCCCCGGGCCGCGCGGCTGAGTGGGCGCGATGATCGTGAGCGGATATTCACCGAAAAGATCCGCTCACGATCGCCTCGCCGTAATGAGCCGCATATAACGCTGGAATGAAATCAATTCCGCGCCGGTTGAGCTTCGCCGATAAACCTCGCATTTTCCGGCGGACATTTTATCCCAGCCGGTCCACTATCCACAGTGGCCGTACCGAACCGATCATCATGGACAGTGCCGCCTTGGCTTTGTTTTATCCCGAGCAATTTATGGATTCTTCCGAGGCCGGGGCTCATACTCAAGCAGCAGCCCCTGTCTTTCAGCGGGAATGATGCACGGCCGCCTGGATACGCAAGCCGCTGGATATCGGGCCTAGAGCTGCGATTTCTGACGGGGGAATTCCGGGCACGTTCGCCGGGGGTCGGACGATGCATGCGTTTCTTGCACGACTCGGTCGGACGATGGCGCGCCGGCATTGGATCGTCATCGGCGGCTGGATCGTCATTCTCGGTGTGCTATTGGCGCTGCGCAGCACCTACGGCGGCACGTTCATCAACAACTACACCGTGCCGGGCAGCCAGTCGAACGACGGCCAGAACGTGCTCAAGGCCGAGTTCCCGTCGCAGAGCGGTTATGCCGGGCAAATAGTGTTCCACGCGCACACGGGCACGGTCGCCGACCAGTCGAACGCGGTCAACCAGTCGATGAGCAACGTCGGCAAGCTGCCGCACGTCGTCGCGGCCACCAGCCCGTTCGCGATACCGAACTCTCCGCTGGTCTCCAAGGACGGCACGATCGCCTACGGCACCGCGTCCTGGAACGTGCAGCCGGCCAGCCTGGATACGGCGTATCTGCACCAGCTCGACAATGCGGTGGCGCCGGCCCGGTCAGCCGGCCTGCAGGTCGAATACGGCGCCGCGGCTGGCCAGATCGCTAACAAAACCAACGATCTGAAATCCGAGCTGATCGGATTGGGCTGCGCCTTGGTGCTGTTGTTGTTCATGTTCGCCTCGATTGCGGCGGCGCTCATTCCGCTGGTCTCGGCGATCTGCAGCGTATTGGCCGGGCTGTCGCTGGTCGGTCTGCTGGCGGCGATCAGTACGTTCCCGACCAGCGCCCCGACCGTCGCGACGTTGCTCGGTCTGGGTGTGGCGATCGACTACGGCCTGTTCCTGGTCGCCCGGCATCGGGAGAACGTCGACCGCGGAATGTCGATCCGCGATTCGGTCAGCAACGCCACCTCGACCTCCGGCACGGCCGTGGTCGTCGCCGGAACGACCGTGGTGGTGGCGATCCTGGGGTTGTACGTGGCCGAGGTTCCGTTCGTCGGGGCGATGGGCGCGGCCTCGGCGATCGTGGTCGCGGTCGCCATGCTGGCCGCGTTGACCCTGACCCCCGCTTTCATGGGCGTGGCCCGGCAGAACATCCGGGCCATCGGGCCGATCCGCCGCAAGCAGGAGGCCGCCGGCACCGTCGAACACGAGCACAGCGCGTTCGCCCGCTGGGGCAAGATGGTCAGCAGCCACCCGTTGCCGTGGGGCATCGCGTCGCTGGTGATCCTGATCGTGCTGGCCATTCCGTTCTTCTTCCTGCGGCTGGGGCAGATCGACGCCGGTACCAACCCGACCTCAGATTCGATCCGCCGCGCGTACGACCTGATCCAAACCGGTTTCGGCCCGGGTGCCAATTCCCCGATCACCACGGTCGTGCAATTGCCCAACCAGTCCACTCAGGACAATCAGACGCTGTTGGCCAATGCGCAGAAGAC
>JBEDUI010000063.1:0-7268 GCA_040414495.1 Mycobacteriales bacterium | reverse complement strand
CCGGCTGCGGATCGTCAGCGGCCGGGAAATAGTCCGAAGCCGGCACATCGCCGAGATCGAGCACGACCGTGGTCCGCCCGCCGCCGCAACCGCGGCACGCAAAGGAATCTGTCACGTCTGTGCCCCCAAGTCGCCGGTTCAATACGACTTTATCGCCGGGCGCATCGTCACGTCGGTCACTTCGGCAGTCCGTGGCATTTCGATGATGCCGGCGACCATCGTCGCGACCTCGTTCGGCTGCAGCAGCAGGTCCGGTTCGTAGCGCCAACCGCGCTCGGCATAGATCCCTTCCTGCAACGGGGTTGCGGTCCGTCCCAGGTGGATGGTGGCGACCCGGATGCCGCGCCCATTCACCTCTTCTCGCAAGGAATCGGCCAGCGCCTTGCGGGCGTGCATCGACGCGGCGAACTGGCTGACCGTGCCGCTGGCGCGCAGTCCCTGCGAGGAGTTGAGAAAGATGACATCCCCGGCGCCGGGCATCTGGTCGAGCAGGTGGTGGGTCAGCCGGTAGGCCGATTCGACGTTGACCTCCCAGTGCCGGCGCAGTCGCTCGGTCTGCGCCTGATCAATTGGACCGTAGGAATAGCTGCCGGCCGAATGCACCAGCACGCTGATTTCCGGCGTCTCGACTCGAATGCGTTCGACCAGCCGGTCGATATCCGACACCTGTGTCAGGTCGGTCGGAGCGGGAATCACCGTGCGCTTGGGCTGTTCTTCTGCCAGCTCGGTCAGCAGCTCCGCCCGTCGCGCCACCGCCCAGACCGTATATCCAATGCCGACAAGGTGTTCGACGATGGCGCGACCGATGCCATCTGAACCGCCGGTGACTACCGCGACACGGTCGGTGTTGTGGTGTTGCTGGTGCATGTAATGGCCTCGGGGCTGGGCTTACAGTTCTGAGGTCAGACTCCGTGATCGACCGATAACCTGGCAACAGGTCAGCCCAATTCTTTGGCTTACGTTTCCTGGGGAGCATCATGCGGGTCACCGCCTCGACGATTCCCGGTGTGCAGGTCTTCACACCGACGCCGCATGTGGACGATCGCGGATTTTTCAGCCGTACCTTCGATGCCGCGATTGTTCGAGACGCTGGTATTGATCCGTATGGTTTCGTTCAGGACAGCCTGTCCCGATCAGTGCGGGGCGTGATTCGCGGCCTGCATGTACGGACCGGCGCCGGCGAAAGCAAACTGGTGCGTTGCTCGGCCGGGGCGATTTACGATGTCGTGGTCGATTTACGTCCGAATTCTGCCGCCTTCGGGCAGTGGGAGTCGTTCGAACTCACCGGCGACAAGCAGGTATCGGTCTATATCCCGGCCGGCTGCGCCCACGGATTCCAGGCATTGACGGTGACCGCGGACATCAGTTACCGGATCGACCGGGAGCACGATCCAAGCGAGGATTTGACCATTGCGCATGACGACCCGGATCTTGGTATCGACTGGCCGTTGCCGGTCAGCATCATCTCGGACAAGGACCGCACCGCCCCTCGGCTCAAGGAAGTGTGCGCACTGCTCGCACGAGCGTGACCCGACCGGGCGAGCCCGAATCGGCGCGGAGCGCATTTTGCTGCGATCGGCCTAACTGACGAGGTGGATCGTTTAGGCTCGCCGTCGACGGGGTCGGCATGGCCCGTCGGTTTTGGGGGGAACTTGTTATGACTGCAGTATTCGTCGGCTCCGCGCTGTCCGACGACGAGCGACGTACGCGGCTCTACAACGGCGACCTTTTTATTCAGAACTCATCACCGGCCGTTTCCGCTTTCGTGGATTTCACTCGGTCGATGGTCGAGGAAGCCTTTGCCCCGCTTGATCCGGAGCTGGCCCAATACGAGATGGCGGTGGAGGATTATGCGGCCCTGCTAGGCAAGCTCAAGCCAGCGTTCATCCACCATCCCGAGTCCAAGAAGCATCTCGCCAACATCCTGGCCGAGGCCGGCTGCGATCCGGATCTGACCTATTTCGATGTGCCGCGGCTGCGTACCTCGACCTCGGACGACTATCTGACGACCGGCATTGCCTACGCCTTTCATCCGCACCGTGACACCTGGTATTCGGCACCGATGATGCAGCTGAACTGGTGGTTGCCGGTCTACGACGTATCGGCCGACAACGTGGTGGCTTTTCACCCGTGGTATTTCGACCGCAAGGTCGCCAACGGTTCGGCCGACTACAACTACTACGTCTGGAATCGGGACAGCCGGGCGCTCGCGGCCAGCCAGATCGGCGTGGACACCCGCAAGCAGCCCAGGCCGGAGGAACCGATCGATCTCGATCCGCAGATACGCCCGGTGCCGGCGGTCGGCGGCATGGTGATCTTCTCCGGGGCGCAGCTGCATTCCTCGGTGCCGAATAATTCCGGTCGCACCCGCATCAGCATTGACTTCCGCACCGTGCATCGTGCCGATGTGGAGGCTCACCGCGGAGCGACCAACGTCGACTCCGACTGCACCGGGACCACCCTGCGCGACTACCTGCGGATCACCGACAATGCGCGGCTGCCCGATGAACTGGTCCGCGAATATGACGTGGATGTTCCCGCGGACGTGCTGAATCACTTGGTGTACCAGGCGAAGTAACCGCAGGCGCACTCCGTCGGAGGATGGCAAGGGCCTCCGACGGAGTGTTTATGTCCGATGTGGATTCCTCTGTGGATCAGGGCTTGGGCGCGGAACAGACGACCAAGTTGGCCGTGCCGTGTCTGTTTTGCTAACTGACCCGCGTGAGTCTGTCCAATGTGCGATCGTTGACACACAGTCCAGTGGGGGGACATTCGGTGGACAATCGACGTGGGAATGAGTGTGCGTCGCAACCGGTAATCAAGGTGGCATGGTGCTGACGCCGACCCAGGTTCCGGTACGTGAGTTGACGACGCGGCCACGGGTTTCGGTGGCGATTCCCAACTATAACTATGCCCGGTTTCTGCCGGATGCGATCGGATCGGCGCTGGATCAACCTGGCGTGGATGTTGACGTACTGGTTGTCGACAACGCCTCCACAGACGACAGCGTGGCGGTGGTCGAGAAGATTGCCGCGCAGGACTCGCGGGTGGAGCTGATTCGGCACTCGGTCAACGAAGGGACGATCGCGTCGTTCAACGAGGCCGCCCGGAAAGTCACCGGCGACTACTACGTTCTGCTGTGTTCGGATGACATGCTGACTCGGGGTTCCTTGGCCCGCTCGGTCGCATTGTTGGAGGAACACCCGAATGTCGGATTCACCTTCGGCTATGTCAAGAGTTTCAGCGACGAATTGCCAACGGCCGAGACGGCGGTGACCGGTTGGTCGGTGTGGCCGGGCCGGCGCTGGTTCGACGCGCGGTACAAGGACGCGCGCAATGTGGTCGTCACTCCGGAAGTAGTGATGCGCCGTTCGGTAATGGACAAATTGCGTTACGACGAGCGCCTGCGGGAGCGCTCGGATCTGTTGCTCTGGCTACGGGCGGCATTATTGGCCGATGTGGGCCGGGTGCACGGTCCGTGCCAGGCATTCCAACGACTGCACGATGCGCGGCTGAGTCTTACCGAATACGCCGGCCTGCTTCCGGATCTGCGGTCCCGGCTCGGTGCGTTCGAGTTGGTGCTGGACGAAGACGGCCGCGGGTTGCCCCACGTTTCCCGGCTGCACCGCGACGTACGCCGCGCGTTGGCGACCGAGAGCATCAGGCTCGCGCGGCGATGCTACGACACCGGTGAATCTCTCGGCGGTTCCACGGCCGAGGAATACGCGTATTTCGCGGTCGAGACGTGGCCGGACATTTGCCGCACGTCGAGCTGGTTCGCCTATCAACTGCGGGCCCGGCAAAAGGCGCCGCGCTGGTTGCAATTCGGCTCTGAGCAGGCGCATCGCGTGCAGCACCACCTGCGCTGGCGGTTGTTTCGCCGGTACGGAATCTGAGCGTGTGCCATGGCCGCCATAAGGAAATGCCATGACCGCGGACACTGACGTCAGTGGCGGCCGGGTCGGAAAAAGCGTCGCCTGGAGCGCGCTGAACGCGATGGTGCTGCGCCTGTCGCAGTTCCTGGTTGGTGTTCTGGTGGCCCGATTGGTGTCGCCGCACGAATTCGGTGTCTTCGTCGTCGCATTGACGGTGTACACGATCGTCTTCAGTTTCAGCGATATCGGTGTCACCGCGGCCGTTGTCCGGGAACGAGATCGCGTTGACCAAATTGCCCCGACGGTGTCGGCGATTGCCATGGGCACCAGCGCGGTGTTGGCGCTGGGCATGGTTGGCCTCGCTCCGTATTTGGCGAGTGGGCTGGGCGCGCCAGGCGCGACCAACGCGATACGGGTCATCGCGATCAGCGTCGCGCTGACCGGCGTCTCGGCAACCTCAGATGCCTTGCTCACCCGGGATTTCCGGCAGAAGGAACGGTTCATCGGCGACGCCACCATGTTTCTGGTGTCGAGCACGGTACTGATCGTTTTAGCCGTAGCCGGCTTCGGTGTGATGGCGTTGGCCTGGTCGCGGGTGCTGGGTCAGTTGGGGTCCTCGATCGTCGTGATCGTGCTGGCGCCGAGATGGTATTGGCCGAAATTCAACCGGCATGAGGCGCGCCACCTGCTGAAGTTCGGCCTGCCGCTCTCCGGCGCGGGGTTCGTGTGGTTCTCGATCGACAACATTGATTTCATGGTCGTCGGGCGGGTGCTCGGCGCGGTGAGCCTGGGCTTCTACAACCTCGCGTACAACATTTCCAGTTGGCCCGTTTCGGTATTCCGCAACATCGTCAACAACGTTTCGATCCCCACCCTGTCACGGGTTCGCGACTCGCCGGAAAGACTGTCGGCGAATCTCGCCGTCTCGTTGTCGGCGCTGGCGGCGGTGTCTTTTCCGGTGAGCGCGTTGTGTCTGGGTGTGGCCGTTCCGCTGGTGGATGCGGTCTACGGATCCCGGTGGGGCCCGGCCGCCGGTGCGCTCGCGATCCTGGTGACGTTCGGCTCGGTGCGCGGAATTGTCGCATTGTTCTGTGACGTGTTTGTGGCGGTCGGACTGACCCGGATGTTGCTGATTCAGCAGCTGATCTGGCTGGCCGTGTTGCTCCCGGCAATGATCGGCGGTGTCATGTTGGACGGCATTCGGGGCGCTGGTTGGGCGCACCTGATCGTCGCCACAACCGTGCTGGTGCCGATGTATTTGTATTCAATGCAACGCTATATCGGCCCGTCAGCGGTACGAAATCTGCGGGCGATGACGCCGCCGCTGTTGGCCGCTGTTCCGGCGGCCGTAACCGCCCATCTGATATCGGGTCGAATTGATAATCCATGGGCGGCCTTGACAGTCGGTGCGTTGGCCGGCTTGATCGTGTACCTCGGCCTGTTGGGGTTGTGGTTGATCCGGCTCGTCGGCGATCTGCGCGCGCTCTACGGCCGGTCCGGTGAGAGCGATCGGGTGTTGCGTCGGCACACCGGGCCCCGGCACGCCGCGGCGCGCGGCAAGCTGCATCTGCCCCGGCCGACTCGTCGCGAGGAGCTATCAGCATCGCCAGTGGTTCAGGCCGTTCCCGGGCAACCGACGCGTCGACACGCGGTCCAGCGGTAAGTCCGGAATTCCGTCCACTGCGGACTATTGACCACCAGAACCGCTCTGGTAGTCAATAGTGTTGAATAGCGGATGTCTGCCAACTGATAACAAAGAAATAACGGCGCCTTTCGCCGCTTGTCGTACTGCTTGGTGGACCATCGGGTCTTTGCCCGACTAGCCAAGGGTTGAAAGCCCCATTACAGTCCTCGATCGAGCGTTGATCCGTGGTGATAAACGCGGATCTGCTGGTCTTGTACGGGGTGGTCCCCCATAGGACTGTGGTACGGCGGATGACGGGAATGGATCGTCATTCGGGGTGGAGTCGTGCCGCTGCAAGGGCGGCAACCGTTCAGCTCCCCGACGGAAGACGGAGTGATGAGTTCATCCCCCCGACATCGCGTCCAAACGCAACATCGAAGTCTCAATCCCCTCTCTGGCGGACTGTCCAGACGCAACAAGCTTCGCGCATCGTTGGCCGTAGGCGCGGCCGCGGCGGTCGCCGGCGCCGTGCTGCCGTTCGCGATTGGCGGTGGGTCCGGTGCGGCCGCGGGCGCGGCCCAGGTCGAGCCTCCGCACCACGCGCGGATCGCCCAGCCGCACGCCACCGACGCGGCCTCTAACCGGCCGTCCCACAGTGGTGGAAATTCCTGCACCAGCACCTCGAGCGCACCGACAACGCTGTTGCAGAACTCACTGACGCCGCGGATCGCCAGCGCAAACACGAATTCGCCCACCACACTCGGCGTGAAGATCGTCCCGACCAAAGCCGGAACGATCACCGGCCTGGCGTTTTGGAAGGGCCAGGGCAACACCGGCACCCACACCGCCGCGGTGTGGAGCAACGGCACCCAGTTGGCCACCGGCACGTTCCAGAATGAGACCGCGTCCGGCTGGCAGTGGTTGACCCTGACCAAACCGGTGCAGGTGCAGGCCGGCCAGAGCATTCTCGCCACCTACAACGCCCCGAACGGTCATTACGCCCTGACACCAGGCGGTTTCGGCCATCCTGGCTTCTGCAGTGGCGGAATGCGGGTGCTTGACGGTTTTCAGTGGACGCCGCAGGCTTCCGGTCACGGCGCACCTGGCAGCCACTACACCAGCCAGGATCAGTGGATCAGTGGTCGTCACGGTGCGAATTACTTCGTGAACGTGCGTTTCGCGCCCGCGGGTACGACGACGTCGCCGACCCCGAGCCAGGCGCCGACCAGCTCGGCTCCGACCAGCTCGGCTCCGACGAGTCAGGCTCCGACGACTCAGGCTCCGACCAGTTCGGCCGCGCCCACCGCGCAGCCGACCACGCCGCAGCCGACGACTCCGCAGCCGACCGCCACGACATCCTCGCCGAAGCCCACCACCAGCCCAACGACCAAGCCGACCTCCACTCCCACTGGGGGCACCGGATCGTCGTCGTCGGCCTGGCCGAATGCCACGAACACAGGCGTTCCGGCAGGCACGAAGCTGACCTCGACTGGCGCGATGAGCGTCACCAAGGACGGCACCGTGATTAAGGACATGCAGGTGAACGGCAACATCACGGTGCGGGCGAACAATGTGACGATCGAGAACACCAAGGTCCTGGGTGGTCGGATCGATCTTGGTTGGGACCAGAGCGGGATCATGATCCGTGACGTCGAGGTGGACGGCCAAAACAAGTCCCCCTCCAACGAGCGCGTACCCGCGATCGGGAGCAACGGCTATACCTGCATTCGGTGCAATGTGCACGGTTGGAACTCTGGTTTCGATGTTCG
>JBEDUI010000062.1:0-10554 GCA_040414495.1 Mycobacteriales bacterium | reverse complement strand
TCGCTGTCTCGGGCGCGCTCCCGTGTGCTCGGCCAGTTATCCGGCGTACTGTGGGCGCATGGTCCTTAAAGTTCTCGGTGTGATCGCAGCGATCTGGCTCGCCTTCATCGTCGTCGGCGCCATCGTGCACGCCCTGTGGTGGCTGATCATCGTCGGCGCGATCGCCTTCGTGGTGACGACCGCGATCAGCCGTAAAAACCGTAAGGAAATCCGCTGATCCACTCAGCGCTGCCTGAGCCTTGGTCGATGCCTCCGCCCTGATCACCCGGACTGGCCAAGGCCTCTTAGTGTGGTCGGTTGAGCTGCTCCCGACGCATCGCCTTTTCTTCGCAAATAGGCCATTCGCGGGCTGATTCTGTCGCCCTCAACATTGAAGACGCCGCCCGGTGCTGGAGGGAAAGCACCGGACGGCGCCGGGTTTGCGACAAGTCGACCGCATTCGCGGGACCGCAACGGTTTAGTTTACGCAAAATCCGTTGCCGGCGGGATTGTCTCGGCACAGCCCGGTACGCCGACAGCGAACCGGACGTCGCTGAGCAGACTGGTACGGCCGCCGGCCGCGCACGACGGAACGCGACCGGCAGCCGGGTCTGGGGCGGCTCAGCGCAGGACGGCCGCGACCTCCGGGATCGCTTCGGTGTAGCCGCGTACCAGATCACGGGCGACCGTGACCGAGTCGACCAGCGGGTGCAGCGCGAAGGCTCGCTCGGCGGCCGACACCGAACCGGTCGTCGCCGCCTCGATGATCAGCCGCTCGACCGCCTTGACCTGAGCCATGAGCCCGAGCTGGTGCAGGTCGGCCGGTGCCGTGGCCAGGGGGTGCGCGCCATTGGCGTCGACCATTGAAGGCAGCTCAACCACCGCGGTCGGATCAAAGCCGGGCAGCGCGCCGCCACCGCGAACGTTCAGGATCATCGTGGCCCGCTCGTTGCGGGCGACCGCCGCCATCACGCCCAGCGCGACGCCCTCGTAACCGCTGGAGACCTCTTCGCCCTCGCCCTCGTCCTGCATGCGGGCCTGCGGGTCGCTCTTCTTCGCCTCGGCCATATAGAGGGCACGCCGCTCGGTGATCGTGCGGTGCCAAATCTCGAACGCGTGCTGCGGGTCAGCGGCGGCTTCGGTGTAGAAATTGCCCTGCTGCGTGACCAAGAATTCACCGCGGGTTGCTTTCTGCTCCAGAATGGCGCGGACCGCGTCACGGTTGAAATAGTAGTAATACAGATATTCATTCGGTACGCAGCCGAGCGAGCGCAGCCACGGCAGTCCGAAGATCTCGCCTTCCTCGAGCGAACCCAGTGCCGCGTCATCGGCCATCAGCTGCGGCAGCACGTCCTGTCCATTGTGGAGGACCCGGCGCATCCAGCCGAGGTGGTTCAGTCCCACATAGTCCATCTGGACCCGCTTGGCGTCCAGGCCGAGGGTGCCGGCGATCCGGCGGCCCAGACCGCTTGGCGTATCGCAGATTCCGACGACCCGGTTGCCGAGCACCCGCTGCATCGCCTCGGTGATCATGCCGGCCGGGTTGGTGAAGTTGATGACGAACGCGCCCGGCGCCAGGACCTTGGTCCGTTCGGCAATATGCATGGCGACCGGAATCGTCCGCAGACCGTAGGCAAGTCCGCCCGGGCCGGTCGTTTCCTGGCCGAGGACGCCGAGGTTCAACGCGACCCGTTCATCCTGGGTACGGCCCTCGAGCCCGGCCACGCGGATGGCGGAGAAGACGAAATCCGCGCCCTCCAAAGCCGTGTCGAGAGTGGTCGTGCACTCGACCTTCGGCGGGTCCGAATAGCCGGCGGCCTGCTGGGCCAATACCGATTCAATAACATTCAGGCGCTCGGGCGCGGGGTCGTAAAGGGTAACCGTGTCCACCCGGGGCGATCCGGTATCACGCAACAATGCCCGGTAAACCAGGGGCACCCGGAATCCGCCACCACCAAGAACTGCGAGTTTCACGCTAAGAGCACCTCTCCGCCCGCCTCTCGGCAGGCCGTTAATGTTTGAGCATCCGCACCGTCGGTCGTGATGACGGTGTCAAGCTCGGCAAAGCTGCAGATACGGAGCGATCCCGAGCCGGGGAATTTGGGCGGCGGCGCCAGCAGCACAACCGATTGCGCGGCGGCGACCATGGCCCGTTTCGACGGCGCCTCGACCTGCATGTTGTCCACGACGTAACCGTTGCGGCGCACGCCGGTGCAGGACAGGAAAAGCCGGTCGACCGAGATTTGCCGCAGCGCGTCCTCGGTCAACGAACCGACCAGCGACTTGTAGTTACGGCGCAGCATGCCACCGAGGAGCACCAGTTGCACCTGGGTATCGTCACGCAACTCATCGAAGACCGCCGTGTTATTGGTGATCACGGTGATCGAGCGGCCGTGCAACAGCCGGGCCAGGCGTAATGTCGTTGTGCCGATGTCCAGGAGCACAACCTCGTCGTCCTGGATCATCTCGCAGGCGCGGGCCGCGACAGCGTCCTTGGCCGCACCGTCCATATCGGACAGAGTGTCGAAAGGAGGCTCAACTGTATTGCCGTCGAGTACGGCTCCGCCGTAAACCCTGGTCAACTCACCGTTTCGATCAAGTCGCTGAAGGTCACGGCGAATTGTGGCAGTGCTCACACCGAGTTGGCCGGCTAATTCGGCCGCCGATGCGGTGCCGCGGGCGCGGAGTGCCCGGAGAATCTGGTCATCACGCTCCCGCTGCAGCACTCGGTTACCGTACCCCAGCTTGCGCAAAGTCGCACCAACTCGATCAGACATGTGCACGACTTTGTGCGTATGACTTGTCAATGTCGGCCACGGTGATGCAGACTCGCTCGATCAAGCATGTGACAGGAGCGATAGCAATGCCGAAGGACACCGGCGCTCCGGTTCGGTCTTACGGAGCTGACCCGGTAGTGGACGTATTTCTCGTCGGCACGATCTTTTTCGATCTGGTGCTCGCCGGAATCGCGGAATTGCCCGGACCAGGCGCCGAGGCCTGGGCCAGCGCCCGGGCGGTTTCGCCCGGCGGCGTGGCGAATCGTGCTGTCGCGACGGCGAATCTGGGCCTGCGCACCGGACTGGCCGGCCTGGCCGGTGATGACGTGTTCGGTCGGCATCTGCATGAGCTGCTGTCCAGTGTGGACAACCTTGACCTGCGTTGGTCGCTGTGGTCGAAGACCGAGCCTACGTCGGTGACCGTTTCGGTGACGCACGGCGAGGATCGCCGATTTCTCACTCACGGAACCCTCGACGGATTTCCGATCGAATCGCTGCCGTCGGCGCGGGCCACGCATCTGGGCGTGACCGCCGAGGTGCCGGTCTGGGCGCGCGAACTGCGTTCGGCCGGCACGCAGCTGTTCGGCGGGGTCGGCTGGGATGCCGAAGAACGCTGGTCGTCGGACATTCTGGCGAGCCTGGCCCACTTCGACGCATTCATTCCCAACGACCTCGAGGCAACCTCCTATACCCGCACCGACAATGCCGACGACGCGGTCAAAAAGCTGTCCGAACTGGTGCCGCTGGTGGCGGTAACCCGCGGCCGGGACGGTTCGGTCGCGATCGACGCGGCCAGCGGTGAATACGCAAGCGCGCCGGCGATCGACGTCAACGCCGTCGATCCGACCGGTGCCGGCGATGTGTTCGTCGCCGCATTCATGTTCGCTACGTTGGCGGAGTGGCCGCTATACCAGCGGCTGCTTTTCGCTAACCTGTGCGCCGGTCTGTCCGTACGCAGACTCGGAGGCGCGATCAGCGCTCCGACCTGGCCCGACATCGGCGCATGGATTGACAGGAACGCGGGTCACTCGAGCGATTTCGCCTTTCTGCAACCCGAGCTAGGCCGCCGTCTGGCGGTGTAGTCAGATCCCAGCGAGAAGGTATTTGATGAAGCGACTCCTCAAGGTTTCCGGCCGCCGTGCCGGCGTGGCGGCCATCGCGCTCGCCATGGCCACGGTGGCGGCATGCGCACCCGGCGGTGGTGGCGGCGGCGGCAACACCGCGACCAAGGCGCCCAGCGCCATTTCGACCGACCCGGCCAAGGCCGGCAAGATCACGCTGACGGTCTGGGACCAGAACAGTACGGGCGGGGCCAACACGGCAACCGAACAGCTGAACAAGGAATTCCAGCAGAAATACCCGAACATTAAAATCAACCGCGTCTCGCGTACCTTCAACGACCTCAAGACCACGCTGAAACTCGCGCTCTCGGGCAAGAATCCGCCCGATGTCGTGCAGGCCAACCAGGGTTATCCGGACATGGGCGCCTTCGTCAAGGCCGGCCTGCTGGCGCCGCTGAACAGCTACGCGAAGGTGTACGGCTGGGACAAGGACTACCCGTCGCAGCTGCTGAACCTCAACAAGTTCAGTGCGAACGGCCAGGACTGGCAGAGCGGCAACCTTTACGGCGTATCGCAGACCGGCGAAATCGTCGGCGTGTACTACAACAAGAACCTGTTGAAGAAGGCCGGCCTGTCGGTGCCGAAGACGTTCGGTGAATTCGAGAGCGACCTGCCCAAGATCAAGGCCAAGGGAATGCTGCCGATTCAGTTCGGCGACTCGGACAAGTCCCCGGCCATTCACATTTTCGGTGTCGTTCAGGCGCAGACCGAGGGCAAGGCCAAGGTTCGCCAGCTGGTCACCAGCACCGGAAATGCCAGCTGGACCGACCAGGGCACGACCAAGGCCGCGCAGACGATCTCCAACTGGGCCAAGAAGGGCTACCTACCCGGCGGTGCCAACGGCCTGTCCGGTGACGAGGCCTCGGCCAACTTCGCGAAGGGCCAGGGCGTTTTCCGGATCGACGGCACCTGGCGGCTGGCCGAGCTGGAGCAGGCAATGGGCAACAACGTCGGATTCTTCAACCCGCCGCCGACGACCGCGGGCCAGCAGACCGTCACCGAGGGCGGTGTCGGCCTGGCGTGGGCGGTTACCTCGAAAACCAAGCACGCCGATGCCGCGGCGGCGTACATCAACTTCATCACCAACGCCAAGGCCCGCGATGTGCTGGCCCAGACTGGAAACCTGCCGGCGCTCAGCGCACCCGGATACACGCCGAAGGCCGGCACGCTGAATGCCGACATCTTCACGGCCTGGCAGCAGATCAGCCAGCACGACGGCCTGCTGCCGTACCTGGACTACACGACGCCAACCTTCTACGACACCATCACCTCCAATATGCAGCAGATGATCGGGGGCAAGCTGTCGCCGGCCGGGGCGCTGAAAGCCCTCCAGGCCGACTACAGCGCCTTCAAGAAGACCAAGTGAGTCGTAGTGACCGCGCTGAAGACCACCACTGCCAAGACGACACGGCCGCGAACCCGGTCTAAAAAGACGGGCCGTCAATCGTCGGATCGCATCGCGTATCTCTATCTGCTGCCGGCGTTCGTGGTCTTCGGCGTGTTCCTGCTTTATCCGCTGCTGCACGGTTTCTGGATTTCGTTGTACCGCTGGGACGGGCTGACCCAGGCCACCTGGGTCGGCTTCGGCAATTACGTCGACGCGTTCAACAACGGTTCGTTGGGATCGTCGTTCGAGCATTCGGCGATCCTGATTCTGTTCTACGCGGTCATCCCGATCTGCCTGGCGTTGTTCCTGACCGCGGTCATGGGCCGGGCCAGCAAGTTGAAGCACCTGTCGTTCTTCCGGGTGGTGCTGTTCCTGCCTCAGGTCGTCGCGTCCGTCGTGGTCGCGACGACCTGGACCGCGATCTACGCGCCGAACGGTGTGTTGAACAGTTTTCTCGGCGATATCGGGTTGGGTTCGATCACCCGGCCGTGGTTGGGCGATTTCACGTGGGCCCTACCCGCGGTCGGATTGATCGGCACCTGGGTCGAAATCGGGCTGTGTCTCGTACTGTTCCTCGCTGGTGTCTCGCAGATCCCAGCGGAACTGTACGAGGCGGCCCGGATCGACGGCGCCGGCGCGGTTCGGGAATTCTTCAGCGTGACGTTGCCCGGGCTGCGCAGCCAGATCGCGGTCGCGATGACGTTAACCGTGGTCGCCGGGCTGCGCACCTTCGACCTCATTTACGTCGCGACTCGGGGTGGGCCGGGCGAATCGACCACGGTGCCAGCATTCGAGGTCTACCACTACGCCTTCGACCTGAACCAGGTCGGATCGGCGTGCGCGATCGGCATTCTGTTGACGTTGGTGATCCTTGTCGTCACGGTGCTGATCAACCGGATCGATCCGGGAGAGAGCCGATGAACACTGTGGACAGTCTTGGGGTGAGGTCGTGAACTCGCGCCGCGAGGTGATCGTCAACTACACGATCCTCGTTTTCTTTGCCGTCATCGCGCTTTTTCCTTTGGTGGGCGTGCTGGCCTCGGCGCTGACCTCGCCTTCACAGTCGTCGGCGTCGCTGACACTGCCGCATTCGCTGCATTTCTCGAACTTCAGCACCGCCTGGAGCCAGGGACATTTCGGCGAGTACATGCAGTCCAGCGTGATTGTCACGGTCAGCGTGGTCGTGCTGTCCGGGGTGCTGTCGATCCTGGCCGGGTACGCGTTCGGCACGATGACGTTCCGCGGCTCGTCGGTGTTGTTCTACCTGCTGCTGCTGGGTTTGATGGTGCCCGAAGAGGCGCTGATCATTCCGTTGTATTACGACCTGCGCGGGTGGGGAGTGACCGATACGTACTGGTCGCTGATCCTGCCGCAGGCCGCGCAATCGCTGGCGTTCAGCACGTTCTGGATGCGTACGTTCTTCCGTGGCGTGCCGCGCAGCCTGATCGAGGCGGCCCGGATCGACGGCGGAAACAGTTGGTCGGTGTTGTGGCGAATTCTGGTGCCGATCAGCCGGCCGGCATTGCTGACGATGACGATGCTGATCTTTATGTGGACCTGGAACGAGTTCCTGATGCCGTTGGTCATGATCTCGACCGAGAAGTTACGGACGGCACCGCTCGGGCTCGCGTTCTTCCAGGGCCAGCACACCTCGCAGTTCGCTTTGCTGGCGGCCGGTGCGACGATCGTGGCGCTCCCGGTCGTGGTGCTCTACTTCTTCCTGCAACGGCATTTCATCGCCGGAATGCTCTCCGGCGCCGTAAAGGAGTAGGGCGTGTCTGTTGGATCCTGGCCGTCGCGAGCGGTGATCCAGGCGGCGATCCGGCAAGGCAGCCCGGGTGCGGGTGTCCCGCAAGGCGGAGGAGGAGCCGATACCGGTGTTGTATCGGCGACGACGACAACGAAGCCGGTCGTCGTTTGGGCGCCGCGCAGCAGGCCGAGGATTTAACAGACACGCCCTTACATCCGGGTGCCCAGCTCGACCTCGCTGAACGGTCCGCCGAGCAGCGAGCCGGGCTCGGCCACTCCGGTCACCTCGGCGGCGAAATCCTCGGCGTCGTCCTGTGGGTGATAACCGATCGCCGCACCTTCGGCCAACGACCACCAGCGTCGGGTATTGGCCGAAATTGCCCACACCTGGTGAAATCCGGTCTCCTCAGTACTGAGGCAGGCCTCGACCAGCCGGGCGGCGTCACCGGGGGAGAGCCAGGTGGACAGTTGGCGGGCGATTCGCGGGCGCGGGCAACACGTGCCGATTCGCAGGCAGAACACCCGGATTCCGAAGCGGTCGGCGTACAGCCGCCCCAGCGATTCAATTGCGGTCTTGCTCCAGCCGTAGAAACCATCCGGCTGGGCCGGCGTATCGGCCGGTAATTCGGCCCCCGGAGACCAGGCGTGCCAGCCGATGGCGTGAAAGCTGGATGCCAGCAGCACCCGGCTCACTCCATTCGCGCGGGCGGCTTCCAGCACATTACGGGTGCCGTCCACATTGACCCGCAGGATTTCCGGCCACGGCGCCTCTTTCGCGTGCCCGGCCAGATGCAGAATCGCGGTGGTATCGCGCGTCGCCGCGCTGATCGCCTCCGGATCGGTCAGGTCCGCCTGTACCGTTTCCTCGCCCGGTCCGCCGTGCAACTCGCGAATATCGAAAAGCCGCAACGTACGGCCGGATGCGGCCAACCGGCTGCGTAACAACTGCCCGACGCCGCCGGCCGCGCCGGTGATCAGCACCCGTTCGGTGCTCGTATGCGGGTTGGGGAACATCACTGCGAGACTCTATACGGCGTCACATTCATCTGAAAGAATTCGGCCATTTATTGCCCGAGCCGGAAGGATCTCATGGCTGGCGTTCTGTCATTCCCGTTGACGCCGTTCACCGCCGATGGCCGGCAGGTGGCACTGGATGTATTCGCGGAGCATATCCGGCAGCAGTTGCAGTGGGGACCGGCCGCGGTGTTCGCCGCCTGCGGCACCGGTGAGTTCACCGCATTGTCGTTGGCCGAATACGGCGAGGTCGTACGGGTCGCGGTGCAGACCGTGGGTGGCTCGGTCCCGGTCTACGCCGGCGTGGGTGGCGGTCCTGCCGTGGCGACCGAATTCGCCGAGATGGCCGCGAATGCCGGTGCGGACGGGTTGTTGCTGCTGCCGCCATATCTGGTCGAGGCACCGGCCGCGGGCGTGCTGCGGTACGTCCGGCATGTCGCGGCGGCCACCGACCGCCCGCTGCTCGTGTACCAACGCGCGAACGCCGTGCTGACCCCACAGACAGCCGTGCAGCTGCTGGACATTCCCACCGTGGCCGGGATCAAGGACGGTCGCGGCGACCTGGAATTGATGCAGCGAATCGTCACCGCGGTACGGCATTCCGGTCATCCGCGCGCGGCGGACTTCCGGTTCCTCAATGGCATGCCGACCGCCGAACTGTCCGCCCAGGCGTATTCCGGTATCGGCATTACCGACTATTCCTCAGCCGTCGCGACCTTCGTTCCCGGCATCGCGACCGCATTTCACGACGCGATCGGCCGTGGTCGGCAGCGGGTCATTGACACGTTGCTGGCGGAGTTCTACCTGCCGTTCGCCGCATTACGGTCGAGCGTTCCCGGATATGCCGTGTCGTTGGTGAAAGCCGGTGCCCGGCAGCAGGGGCTGGCCCTTGGTGGGGTCCGGCCACCGCTGGTCGATCCCTCGCCGGAAGATGAAAAGACGTTGGCCGACATCGTTTCGCGTGGACTCGCGGCGTTGGAGGAGGTTGCTCATGCCGGTCGCTGATGTCCCTGCTGATGTAATCGCCGATGTGATTGTCACGCCGGTCGCATTCGCCGATCCGCCGCTGCTGAACGCGGCCGGGGTGCACCAGCCGTTCGCGTTGCGCTCGATCATCCAGGTGCGGCTGGGCGATGGCACGACCGGTCTGGGAGAGAGCTACGGCGACGACTCGTTTCTGGGGTTGTTGCGGACGATCGCGCCGCTGCTGGCGGGCCTCTCGCCATTCGACCTCAATGGCCTGTGGGCCCGGGTATCGGGCGCACTGGGCGATGTGGACACTCCGGACGCGCATGGGCTTACCGGCCCGTCGAGCGCGCAAAAGTCGCAGGCGCGGGCGTTTGCCGCATTCGAAATCGCATTCTGGGACCTGCAGGGAAAGCTGACCGGGAAGCCGGTGCACGAACTGCTCGGTGGCAAGGTGCGCGACGCGGTGCCGTTCTCGGCGTACCTCTTTTATAAGTGGGCCGGGCATCCTGGCGCTGACCCGGACGAGTGGGGTGCCGCCGTCGATCCGGACGGGATCGTGGCGCAGGCGAAGAAAATGGTACGTGAGTACGGATTTTCCTCGTTGAAGCTCAAAGGCGGTGCGTTCCCGCCCGAGGAAGAGGCGGCCGCGATCAAGGCGCTGGCGGCGGAGTTCCCCGATATGCCGTTGCGACTGGACCCGAACGCCGCATGGAGTGTGCCGACATCGATGCGGATCGCGGCCGAACTCGACGGCGTACTGGAATATCTGGAGGACCCGACCCCCGGCCGGCCGGGCATGGCCGAAGTCGCGGCGGTGGCGCCGATGCCGCTGGCCACCAACATGTGCGTGGTCGCGTTCGCCGACATTCCCGAGGCGGTGTCGCTGGGCAGCGTCGGGATCGTGCTGTCCGATCACCACTACTGGGGCGGTTTGCGGGCCTCGAGTCATCTGGCCGCGATCTGCGAGACCTTCGGTTGGGGACTGTCGATGCACTCCAACTCGCACCTGGGGATCAGCCTGGCGGCGATGGTGCAGCTGGCGGCGGCGACGCCGAATCTGCGCTATGCCTGCGATACGCACCGACCGTGGGCGACCGACGATGTGGTCACCCGGCCACTGTCCTTTGTCGACGGTGCGGTTCCGGTACCGTCGGCGCCGGGTCTGGGGGTCGAGCTCGACCCGTACGCCTTGGCCCGGTTGCACGAGCAGTACCTGAACTGCGGTATCCGTCGGCGCGACGATGGCTCGTACATGCGGCAGTTCCGGGCCGATTTCACCAAGCCGGTCGGGACCTGGTGAGTAGTTGACGTTTGACGGTGCACGAACTGCTGTGCTCGGCGACCGGGTTTTCGGCGCGGCTGAGGTGAGTTTGTGTGCCGCTGAGCGGCTAGGTGGAGCTGTCCTCTGACGATCGTGCCGGCCCGACCGGTGTTTGTCTGCCGTTGAGCGGCGATCTCTGTGCCCCTGGGCGGATCCGGTCGCCAGATGCCGGTGCCTTGGCAACAGTCGTGATCGCGCCCGTGATCGTGATGGCGTTCGTCAACGATGTGCGTACGA
>JBEDUI010000061.1:0-22266 GCA_040414495.1 Mycobacteriales bacterium | reverse complement strand
CCGATTTCGTGGCCACCACGACCGCCGCGCCGACCGGAGTCGCGGCCGTCGTAGTCGACGGCGATGCGGAGAACCAGATCGTGGTGGCCTCCGGAGCGAACGCCCTGCTGCGTCCCGAACACGTACGAGCCGCGATCCTGGCTGTCGGGGTACCCGGTGCCGTCGTGCTGGCCTGCCTGGAGGTGCCGGACGAGGCGGTACTCGCGGCGGCCGAGGCGGCTGCGGAGGCAGGGTGCCACTTCGTCCTCAACCCGGCCCCGGCCCGCCCGCTCCCGGCCGCGCTGGTCGCCCGTTGTTCGGTGCTTACGCCGAACCGGCACGAGCTGGCGGCGCTGGGCACCGGGTCGGCCGACGAGCTGCTTGCGGTGGGCGCCGGCGCGATCGTGGTGACGCTCGGCTCGGACGGTGCACGAATCCACGAGCCGGGCCGGGAGCCGGTGAGCCAGCCCGCGTTCAAGGTCGACGCCGTCGATACGACCGGCGCCGGCGATGCGTTCAGCGCCGCCCTGTCCTGGGCCTTGGCCGGTGCGGTGCCGTTGCCGGAGGCGGTCCGGCTGGCCAGCGCGGCCGGCGCGCTATCGACCCGGGCCGAGGGAGCTCGGGCGGCATTGCCGACCGAGGCGGAGGTGGCCGAGTTGGTCAGCGAGCAGGCCCGCTGAGGAGCCCGCCCGCGCTGACTAAACCCTCAGCGAGCAGGCCCGTTGACGAGCCCGCCCGCTGACCAATCCTCAGCTGAATGACAATCCGAGCTGCCGGGCCAGAAACGCCAGGATGTCGACGTTCAGCCCGACCCTCCGCGAGACCGAGCGGGCGCCGTGACCGACGTCGCGTTCGGCCCGGAACAGGATCGGCCCCTCGCCCTGGGTTGCGTGTTGCAACGCGGCGGCGAGCTTGCGGGCGTGCACCGGATCGACCCGGGTGTCCGACCCGAAGACCGTGAACAGCACCGCTGGGTAGGCCGTTCCTTCGTGCACGTGGTGGTACGGCGAATAACCGAGCAGCCAGCCCAGTTCGGTCGGGTCGTCGGCCGTGCCGAACTCGTCGTTCCACGTGCGCCCGAGCCCGAACCGTTCGTATCGGACCATGTCCAGCAACGGGGCGCTGCAGACGACCGCCTGGTACAGCTCCGGATGCTGGGTGAGCGCGGCGCCGACCAGCAGCCCACCGTTCGAACCGCCGTAGATCCCCAGCTGCTCCCGGGTCGTCCAGCCGGCATCGACCAGATACCGCGCGGCGGCAGCGAAATCGTCGAACACGTTCTGCTTGTTGGCCCGCATACCGCCGCGGTGCCAGGCCTCGCCGCGTTCGGACCCGCCGCGCAGGTTCGCGATCGCCCACACGCCGCCGGACTCGGCCCAACTGATCGCGGCGGCGTTGTAGCCCGGCGTCAGCGCGATGTTGAAACCGCCGTACCCGTACAAGACTGTCGGCCGCGGTTCGCCTGGGCCGTCCAGAGTGGACAGTACGAACAGATGGATCTTCGTGCCATCGGCAGAGACGTACTCAGTCTGGTGCACTCGTAGCCCCGCGACGTCCGGCGCGCCGGGAGCGAGCTGCCAGACGTCCAGCCGCTCAGGCTCGGCCAGCGACCAGTGCAGCACCGATTCCGGGGTGACGAAGTCGGTGTAGCCAAGCCAGACCTCGGTGCTGTCCGGCTTGGCCCGTACACCGACGAAGCTGCCGGCGTCGTACCCGCGCACCGCACCGAGCCGGGCGCCTGACGTCGCGTCCCACCAGGAGACCCGCTCGGTGGCGTCCTGGCTGTGCACCGCCAGCGCGACCGGGCCGTCGACGACCGCGACGTCGCTGAGCACCGCATCCGGCTGTTCGGGTACGACCTCCCGCCACGATTCGTAGGCCGGATCGGCCGGGTCGATGAGCATCAGCCGCTGGTTCGGCGCGTCCCGGTCGGTTAGGACGTAGAGCCCCTCGGGCCGGAAGTCGACCCGGGTCCACTTGGCGTCCACGCCGATCTGCACCGGCCTGGCGAGCGCGTCACCGGACAGGTCGAGCAGCCAGATGTCGTCCCGCGGCGCCGTTCCCTGCGCGGCGGAGATGAGCAGCCAACGGCCGTCCTCCGAGGTCTCCACGCCGTAGTAGTTCGTCGGGTCCAGACCGGCGCCGTGCAGTTCGACGTCGGTGTCCGGGTCCGCGCCGACCCGGTGGCGGTAGACCCGGCGGTGGAACTGCTCTTCGCCGGCCGGCACCAGGTCCGGGGCGAGCCGCCGTACGTAGAACAGCTCTTTGCCGCTCGGCAGCCAGGCCACCGGCGAATACCGACACCGGTCGATCGGATCGCCGACAGCGCTTCCGGTGTTCACGTCCAGGACGTGCAGCCGCGACTCCTCGTCGCCGCCGACCGAGAGCTGGTACGCCAGCAGGTCGCCTTCGTTGCTGGGGGTCCAGGCGTCGAGGGTGGTGGTGCCGTCCGGGTCGAGTGCACCGGGGTCGACCAGGGTCCGCTCGGTCCCGTCGGCTTCGCGCACCAGGAGTACGGGATGCTCCTGGTCCGGTAGCCGCCGGGTGTAGAACGCCCGCTCGCCACGCCAGCGCGGTACGCCCACGGCGCCGGCCCGGCTCAGCTCGGTCAGTCGCTCGCGCAGCCGGTCTCGGCCCGGAAGGGCGGCGAGGTACGGCTCGGCCAGGTAGTCCTGCGCGGCCTGCCACTCGATCGTCCGTACGTCCTCGGTGTCCTCGAGCCAGCGGTACGGATCGGCGATGCGGTGGCCGAAGATCTCCTCGACCAAGTCGTCGCGGTCGGCAAATGGGTAGTCCATGCGGCTACCCTAGGGCGAGATCGCGGCTGTCCGACCCATGTCTGACGAACGGGTGACGTTCACGTAAAAAGCAGACACGATCCCGGCCGATCGGTCAGAGATACCCACTAAAGGGGTGCGTTTTGCCGCCGCGTCAGGTTGACTGATGCTCGCGGAGGTGAGCCGTGGCCAATACGACTCCAGTCGCGCTGCTGCTCAACGCGACGTACGAGCCACTGTGCGTCGTGTCCTCCAGGCGTGCCGTGGTGCTGGTGCTGACCGCCAAAGCGGTCATGGTCGAGGGCGGCGACGGGCTGTTCCACAGCGTGCAGAACGTCGTACCCGTGCCGGCGGTGGTCCGGCTGACCCGATTCGTCAAGGTGCCCTACCGGGCGACGGTGCCGTTGACCCGCAAGGCGGTGTTCGCCCGTGACGGCGGCCGCTGCGTTTACTGCGGAGCGCCGGCCACCAGCCTTGACCACGTCATCCCGAAGAGCCGCGGTGGCCCGCATACCTGGGAGAACGTGGTCGCCTCCTGCCGGCGCTGCAATCACGTCAAGGGCGACCGCTCGATTGCCGACATGGGTTGGCGGCTGCCGAAGCACCCGCACGCGCCGACCGGACTGGCCTGGCGGGTGCTCGGTGCCCGTACCCCCGATCCGCGCTGGCACCAATACCTGGACTTCCCCGAGCCGGCGACGGCCTGACCACACGTGCCCCTGCCGGACTTCGCGTTAGCGCAAACTCGCGCCCGACCAGACACGCTTTGGGCTTGTCGCCCGCATCGTGTGTCTCCGGCTCTCGCCCGCAGCGTGCCGGCGGGATGTGTCTGGTCTGTCCGGACGTGGCCGAGCCGCCGACCGCCTAACCGCCCCGCGCAGGCGTTCAGCTAATCTTCTTCACGGCTGAGCGCGAGCGGTCCAGGGACCGGCTCGGAGAAATATCGGCCGGTGCCGGAGGGACGGAGCGAGACGGTGAACATCGCTGAGGTCATTCTGATCTACGCCTGCATTCCGCTCGCTGTGGTCTTATTGGTTGCCAGCCTGGTCTTCGGGCCCAGTCATGTTCGGAAGCCGCGTTATCGGCCGGGCGAGCAGTGGGAGCACGAGCCGGTTTGGTACGGACCGCATCCGAGCATGCTGGACGAGGAGTTGCAGCAGTTGCTGGGCGGGGACCACGGTCCGGCCGGCCATGCGGCTCCCGTCCTCACCGCTCGTACCCGGCCCGCGATCGCCGCCCGGCCGAGCCGCGCAGCCGAGGGCGATGGGGCCGACTCGGACGCCGAAGCGGGTGCATCTGTGTCGACGGCGAGAGGTGGCGCTCATGGCGACTGGTAGTGAGTTGGTGACCACAGTGGCTGAAGGTTCGAGCGAGCCCATTGGCGCCGGGCCGACCAAGGTGACCGGTCAGCCGCACGCGTTCACCAACCGGCAGCTGGCTCGTATCGACGAAGCGCTGACCATGGCCAGCCATGAGTCCGGGATCTACTTCACCGTGTACCTCGGTGCCTTGGACGTGCCGGTCCGTGGTCACGCGGAACGGCTGCACGCCAAGCTCGGCCCGATCGCGCCGAACGCCGTCCTGTTGGCGATCTCGCCCGGTCAACGGGTGTTGGAGATCGTGACCGGTGCGGTGTCCTCGCTGCGGTTGCCCGACCGCGCTTGCGCTCTGGCAGCGCTGTCGATGACCGCGTCGTTCGGTGCCGGCGATCTGACCGGTGGCATCGTCAACGGTCTGCGGATGCTCTCCGACCAGGCCGGCCTTCCCGCGCAGCCAGGCCGGTAAAGCCTTCTCCCGCTCGGCCGTCGGCTACACAGTCGGATCTGCAGCGAGGCGGTTCTGCCGCGATGCCGGTCCGCTGCTCAACGTTCTTCTGTTCGGCCGTGCCGCTGCTCAACCGTCTGCTGCTCAGCCGTTCTGCGGGTACCCGACTGCGCAGGACCCGTGGCCGCGGAGCGTCCGACCCAGCCGGCTCGGGGCAGCCTGCCGATCCCGGCGGCCAACGCCGTAAGCGCCAAGCAGGTCGCGGTCAGCCGACGTGAGTGTGCTCAGCCTGATGGGGCAGGTCGCGCACGCTGTCCCAGTGTCGGTACGCGAAAACCGCGCCGACGATCAGCCCGGCGCACACCACGAGCAGCGACACCTTGGTGATCATCGCTGACACCTTCAGACCCACGACGAGTGCGACGACTGCGGCCAGACCCAAGATCACCAGGAGAACCATGCGCGCGACCCTAGCGGTCGCGGCAAATGGGCACGCTCCGGGCACTGCGTTCATTAGCGGCCGCGTAATTGTCGGTGGCGTGTGCGAGAAATGGTGCTCCATCGACGAGAGGTCCGCTGATGAGTGTGCGTTGGTACACGACGGTGATCGACTGCAAAGACGTGGCCGCACAGGCGAGTTGGTGGGCGCAGGTGCTGGGATGGCGCACCGTGTACGAAGCGCCGGACGAGGTGGTGATCGTGCCGCCGCACGCCTTGGAAAAGGCGGACAGCGTGCCGGTCGAGGAACGGGGACCCGGGCTTGTGTTCGTTCCGGTGCCCGAAGGCAAGCAGCTGAAGAACCGGCTGCACATCGACCTCGCGCCGCGGGCCGGCGATGATCAAACCGCCGAGGTCGCGCGGTTGGAGTTGATGGGTGCCAAGCGGACGACGGTCGGGGAGAAGCCGGAGGCGACCTGGGTCGTGATGGCCGATCCAGAGGGCAATGAGTTCTGCGTGCTGAGCCCCCGCGACTGACCGCTACAAGCTACAAGCCGCAGGTCGAAACAGAGCGCGCCACGGTCGGCGACCGCGCTCGCCAACAGCCCCGCCCGCGAAGGGCGCCGGCCAGCGGCAGCCGGCGCCCTTCGTCGATGACTCAGCCGGTCTGGGCGTCCCGGGCCTGGTTCCGCAGACAACGAGCCGCCGTGTCCCGGCCCTCCAAGACAAGCCGCCGCAATGCCGGCGGCGCGTCGTGGCTGCCCAACCATTCGTCGGCAGCGTCCACTGTGGACTGCGCGATGACCTGGTGCGGGAACAGCCCGATCACCACGTTCTGCGCGACCTCGCTGCTGCGCCTTTCCCAAACCTGATCGACCGTCGCGAAATACCGTGCCACGTACGGCTTGAGCAGCTCGACCTGTGCCGGATGGCTGAAGCCGCGGATGATCGCGTTGTTCACCGCGTTGGGCAGTGAGTCATCTTCGGTGGCTGACCGCCACGCCTCTGCCTTGGCTTCAGCGGTCGGCCGCAACGCCCGCGCGGTGGCGGCGTGCCGGGCGCCTGCGGCGGTCGGGTCGCGTTCCTCTTCCGTGGCGATTTCGGCATCCGCGGCCGCGCCCATCGCCACCAACCCGTTCAGCAACGCCCAGCGCAGCTCGGTGTCGATCTGCAGACCGGGAATGGTCGTCGTGCCCTCGAGGAGCTCACGTAGCAACGCCAGGTGCCCGGGGCTGCGCGCGGCCGACGCCAGCAGCCGGGCCCAGGCCAGCTGATGGTCGCTGCCTGGCTCGGCCGACCGCAGCGCCTCGGCCGCTTTGTCGGCCAGCTGCGCCCAACCGGCTGGTGCCCAGGCCGGATCGGCGTATGAACCGAGCGCGGTCGCAACCTGCCGGTGCAGCGACTGCACCACACCGATGCTCGTCTCGGCGTCGATGCCGTGCAGCACCAGCGACAGGAAGTCGCGGGTCGCCATCTCGCCGTCCCGGGTCATGTCCCAGGCCGCCGACCAGACCAGAGCCCGCGGCAGCGAATCGGGCAGCTCGCCGACTCGTTCGGTCACCGTGGCCAGCGAGCGCTCATCCAACCGGAGTTTGGCGTAGGTCAGGTCATCGTCGTTGACCAGAACCAGATCCGGCTGGGCAACCCCGACCAACTGCGGCACCTCGGTCCGCTCGCCGGATATGTCCAGCTCGACGCGCTCGACCCGGTGCAGCGGCGACCCGGCGTACAGGCCGATCGCGAGTCGGTGATCGCGCAGCACATTGTGCTCGCCGGGTGCGTCCTGCACCAACGCGAACGAACTGAACCGGCCCTGACCGTCCACTTCGAACTCGGCCCGGATCCCGTTGATACCAGCGGTTTCCAGCCACTGAGCCGACCAGTGCGACAGGTCCCGGCCGGAGCTTTTCTCCAACGCACCCAAAAGATCGGCCAGTGTCGTGTTGCCGTACTCGTGCTGCCGGAAATAGGTCTTCATCGCGTCCAGGAACGCCTGGTTCCCGACGTAGGCGACCAGTTGCTTGAGAACACTGGCGCCCTTGGCGTAGGTAATGCCGTCGAAATTGACCTCGACCGCCTCGATATCAACGATGTCCGCCGCGATCGGGTGGGTCGAGGGAAGCTGATCCTGTCGGTAGGCCCAGGTCTTTTCGACGTTCGCAAAGGTCGTCCACGACTCCCGCCAGCGCGTCGACTCGGCCTGGCAGAGCACGGAAGCGAAGGTGGCGAACGATTCGTTGAGCCACAGGTCATCCCACCAGCGCATGGTGACGAGGTCACCGAACCACATGTGCGCCATCTCATGCAGGATCGTCTCGGCGCGGCGTTCGTACGCGGCGTCAGTCACCTTCGAGCGGAAGACGTAGTCCTCCAGGAACGTCACGCAACCGGCGTTCTCCATGGCCCCGGCGTTGAATTCTGGTACGAAGCACTGGTCGTACTTGTCGAAGGCGTACCGGTAACCGAACGCTTGGTGATAGAAATCGAAGCCCTGCTTGGTGACCGTGAAAATCTCATCAGCATCGAGGAATTCAGCCAACGACGCGCGACAGTAGATACCCAGGTCAATTCCGTCGTGGCTGTCGGTGACCTCGTGATATGGGCCGGCTACGAGCGCGGTGATGTACGGCGAAAGCCGTGCGGTGGTGGCGAAATAAACCCGCTTGGCGGGGCCGGCTTCTTCGATCCGCTCGACTCTGCCGTTGGAGACGGACTTCCACTCGTTCGGCACCACGGTCCGCAGGGTGAAGGTCGCCTTCAGATCCGGCTGGTCGAAACAGGTGTACATCCGCTTGGCGTCGGCGGTCTCGAACTGTGAATACAGGTACACGGCGCCGTCGACCGGGTCGACGAATCGGTGCAGGCCTTCGCCGGTGTTCGTGTACAGACAGTCGGCGTCGACCACCAGCGTGTTGTCGGCGGCAAGGTCGGTGAGCGTGATGCCTCGCTCCTGCGCGTAGCCGGAGACGTCGACCGGCTGGCCGTTGAGCGTCACCTCGTGGAATCCGTCGGCGATCACGTCGATGTAGGTCGACGCGCCCGGCGTACGGCAGGAGAAACGCACGGTCGTGCGGGACCGGAAGGTCCGCTCGCCGGGCCGGCCGGCGCCGTCGGTGAGGTCGAGCTCAACGTCATAGGACGCGACGTCAAGCAGCGCGGCGCGGGATTGTGCGTCGGCTCGGGTCAGATTTGGTACGGGCACGCCGTCGCTCCTTCGCGCGAACTTCGAATCTTGATGGGAGATCGCCCGGGCGTGCGACCTTCCGGCCAGTCTTTCACGAGCCGTTCACGTGCCCGCGACAGAATCGGAATCTACGGGCGGATCAATTCGTCGGCTACCTGTGGGAATGCGAGATGCGCGCGAGATGCTCCTGGGTAGTAGCCGAAGATTAGGCAGTTCAGCATCCGTCCTAGTGCTGGGAGTGCATGTGAGCACAAAGGTTGACTTCTGGTTCGACACCGCCTGTCCGTGGGCCTGGATCACGTCGCGGTGGATCCTCGAGGCAGAGAAGGTACGGGACATCACAGTCTCTTTCCACGCCATGTCGCTGTCCGTTCTCAACGAGGGACGGGATGAACTCCCGGAGCGGTACAAGGAAGGCCTGAAGAAGGGCTGGGGCCCGATGCGTGTCGTCATCGCGGCCGAGCAGAAGCACGGCAACGAAGCGTTGCGGTCGTTGTACACGGCGATCGGCACCCGCTTTCACAATCAGAAGGAAGAGCGGACGCCGGAGACCGTGTCCGCAGCACTGAGCGAGGCTGGCCTCGCGCCCGAGCTCATCGATGCCTGGGACTCCACTGAGTACGACGAGGAGCTACGTCGTTCTCACCACGCGGGCATGGACCCGGTGGGTATGGAGGTCGGCACGCCAGTGATCCACGTCGAGGGCATTGCTTACTTCGGCCCGGTGCTATCCCGCATCCCGCGCGGCGAAGAGGCCGGGCAGATCTTCGATGCTGCCCGGGTGCTCGCCGGCTATCCGCACTTCTGGGAATTGAAGCGTACGCGCACCGAATCCCCTGAGTTCGACTGAGCAACCCCGCCTGTGGATAACCCCGCCCCTGTGGATAACCACAGCGGCGGGTTGGGCGAAAGAGGTTTGATCGGCCCCGAGACCGGAGCAGTCCGGTCGGTAGGAGGCGATCATGACCGTTGCAGGACGCTCCGGGCGCACCATCGGTGTGCACCCGGAGTCGATTGACGTGGTGGCGACCCGACTGGATCGGGTCGCCGCGTCGTTGCGTGTCATGTCCGGTGCGGCCAACGGTTCGCTGGCCCGGGCGGCTCCGGACGTCGGGGATCCTGATCTGGGCGCGGTGTGCGCGTGTGCCGGGGCCGCTTCACGGATCCGGCTGGCCGGGCTTGGCGATTGGTCCACGCTATTGGCTGCGCGGCTCCGGCAGACTGTCGAGGCGTACGCGGCTACCGATGCGACCGCCGCCGGCATGTTGGTCGCCTCGGGTCCGGTTCGGTCGACATGATCGCTCCAGTCGCGCCGCGCTCACCGCTGTCGCAGGCCGATCCGGATGAGTTGATCGCGTCAGGCCGCAGGCTGGCCGCGATCGCCGACGAGCTTCGGACGGCCGCCGGTGAGCTGACCGCTGCCAGCGGCATGGTGACCGTCGATCGCATCGGCACCGCTGCTCCGGACATCCGGGGTGAGCTTGGTGCGTTGGCGGCCAGTCTCCGTCGGCTGCATGACGCCATCGCCGACGCGTCCGCTCAGCTGATCGGTCATGCCAGGGTGCTCACGCTCGCGCAGGGCGGCGAATGGTCAGCCGGCGACGGTCAGGTGGGTGCGCACCATCCGACGCCAACCTGGTCGACCGTGGGCGCGCCGCCCAAGAACCGGGCGATGTTGGCCGACTCGGTGCGACGTACCGAGATGGCCCTGGTCGCGCTCTATCCCGACCGGGTGTCGGCCGACGCGGACGACCACGATGTCGCGATCGCAATGCGCCGCCAATTCGCTGCGCGATTGGCCGGCTACAAAGCGCATCCGGGATTCGGGAACGGCGGCTGAACGATGTGGAAATCGCGGCCGGAATCAGTTTGGGAGTCGCTGTGGAAATCAGGGTGCGAGTCCCGAACATTATGCGAATCGTCGGCAATATCAGCACTGGGCCTGATGTCAGAGAATGTTGTCAAGTTGCCAATGTGCGCGTTGCAGTGCTATCCGTGCCGCATTCTCGGGAAAAGGAAGCTCGGCCCAACCACTTTCAGCTGGCCGGCCCGCGGCGTGCACGGTGCGTGCATGCTCGGCCACTCTCGCGAGATCACTGGCCTGATTTTCAACGTATTTCCGATCGATAATGTCGCCGTGTCCCGGGATTACGACGCCACGGGCCAGGGGCAACAGCGCGGTCGCAGTGCCCGGCCAGTCAAGTGGAAAAGAATCCTCGAAGCTCGGTGGCGCGCCTTCTTCGATAAGGTCGCCAACAAAGAGGGCATGGGCGTCCGGCACTTCGACGACCAGGTCGCCATCGGTATGGCCACGGCCAAGAAAATGCAATATGACCGTGCGATCTCCGATTTCAAGCTCGGTGGTCCGCTCGACGAGTCGGTCCGGTGGATCGAGTTGAACCGAATCAAGTTCGCGGGCGAACTCCGGATTCCCTTGTCCAATGGCGAATTCACGCATTGTTTGGCGTTGTGTCGCACCGAATTCACGAATGCTACGGGCCGTGCGCGAATGGCCCCAGATCGGCGCCGGCCGGAACATTGCGTTGCCGAAACAATGGTCAAAATGCGCATGGCTGTTCACCACGGTCCACGGCTCGGCCGTGATCGCCCGAATCGATTCGATGAGTTCCCGAGCCTGCTCGTGCGTGCTCAAGGTGTCGATGACCAGGCAGTTTCCAGCAGCGACAACCAGACCTACGTTCACGTCGAACGAGGTATGTCGCCGTACGTAAACTCGATCGCCGACCTCGCGCCACGTGTGAGGCGCGGTCATGCTTGGCCTGCGCGGATCAGCTTCGTTGTTCCCTTTGGGGAAATTGCGGGCCGCCCGACCCGGAAATCGCCGCCGGGCGCGGGACATTGCCCAACAGTCGCTGCCATTCCTCGAACATTTCCTCGGCCCAGCGCAGATCATCAGGGCCGGGTTCGGTCGCACCATCGGGCACCGCCGGCGCTGGCGAATCAACGATGTCGTTCACTTACACCCCCGTTTTCTGTGGGGCCAACATTACGGCCTCACAGGCAACTTGTGTTGGGTTCATGCACCACTTCCGTACGCCGCCACCGCTTCCTGAAAGACTGGACGTCATGCGCGTCTATCTCGGCTCCGATCACGCTGGATTTGCGGTCAAAGCTCACCTTCTGGAGCATCTGCCAACTCTGGGATACGAGGCGGTCGACTGTGGACCGCCGACGTACGTCGACGGTGATGACTATCCACCCCATTGTCTACGGACCGGCGAGCGGGTCGTCGCCGACCCCGGCAGCTTGGGCATTGTCGTGGGTGGCTCGGGCAACGGCGAGCAGATCGCGGCGAACAAGGTACGTGGCGTGCGGGCGGCATTGGCGTGGAATGAAGACACGGCGCGGCTGGCCCGGGAACACAACGATGCAAACGTCGTAGCGATCGGCGGGCGGATGCATTCCATCGCGGATGCCACGCATTTCGTTGAGATATTCCTGGCCACGCCGTTTAGCCAGGGCGAACGGCATATTCGCCGGATCGGTGAGCTGACCGAATACGAGAAGACAGGCACCATTCCGGTCACCTGACGTCGCAGTTGATGTGGCGCATGAGGTCGGCGGGCCTTGGTGAACGACCTCCGGTCTGACACGGCCGGTCTGGCTTGAGGCGTGACTATCGCTTGCCGGCTGACTTCGGACCGCCCGGAGGATCCGACGGCGGCACATAGTTACGGCGCACGATCGGCAGTTCCTCGGCCGCGGCGTAGTCGTCCTTGGTTGGTCGGGTCGCGTCCCGTGCGCGTGCGGCCGCCGACGCGCTGAGTTGACTCGGACCCGCGCCGACCAGGCCACGCAGCCCACGTTCGGCCTTGTCGACTTGTCTCTCGCGCTGACGTGCCGGCCGCGCCGGTGGTGCTGCCGTGTCGTCCGAGGACCTTTGGTCGGCCTGGCGGGGTGCTCGTTCGGGCATGTCGGCCGGTGTAGCGGTGCGGCGTCGGCGCCGTACCCGCCGTCGGTTGTCGTCCGACGGATCAGGCTGGCTGGCCCTCGGGTGTGCCGCTGACGCATCAGCTGGGTTCGCCGTCGGGCGTGTGGGTGTGGCGCTTGGGCGCGACTTGGCGCGATCGTTCCCGGATTCGGTACGTCCCGGGGCTTGGTCCCCGCCCGGCTTGGTCTGGTCGCGCTCGGTCGGCTCCGTCGGCTCGACGCGGCGCCGATCGTCCCGAGGCTGTTCCGGCGCAGTCACCTGGCCATCATGCCCCAGACGCGGCGCGCACAGCCGCCTGGACCGTGAAGGGGAGGTCAGGCATAGCCCGCACCGGGGCGCCGCGGCAGAGGATGGCCGGGGCGCGCCGGGGAAGAGGCACGGGGGCGAAGAGGGCGCGGGTGAAGAGGGCGCGCGGGTGAAGAGGGCGCGCCGGAGAAGAGGCGCGAGGCAAAGAGGGCGCGCGGGGTGAACAGGGTGTGCCGGAGAAGGGGCGCGCGGGGCGGACAGGGCCGAGGTCGCCAGGCCGACGGATGGCATCGGGGCGGGGGCGGGGCCCCGATGCCATCCTGACAGCCGGC
This sequence comes from Mycobacteriales bacterium, assembly GCA_040414495.1. Lineage (GTDB taxonomy): Bacteria > Actinomycetota > Actinomycetes > Mycobacteriales > QHCD01 > DATAVB01. Next base: position 9,594 of record JBEDUI010000061.1, on the reverse strand, counting down.
CAGCGGATCAGCTGATGCGCAGCCAAACCGCCTGGTCGGTCGGCAGCCGGCCGTCATCGGTCAACGGCCCGCTGCTGAGTAAGAGCTCCTCGTGCGCCGGCAGGTTCACCGGCGTATCAGAGAAGTTCAGGACGAACGCGAACCCGGGCTCGCGGGTGAAGGCCAGCACGTCATCGCCGGCCGGCAACCACTGCAAGGTCCCGTCGCCCAGGGCCGAGGTGGCGCGCCGGATCCGCAGCGCGGACCGGTACAGCTCCAGCATCGAGTCCGGGTCGCCCTGCTCGGCCTCCGCCGTCAACGCCTTCCACGCCGTCGGTTGCGGCAACCACGATCCGTCGGTCCCGAAACCGAACGGCGGCTCGTCGCCCGACCACGGCAGCGGAACCCGGGCGCCGTCGCGACCGCGGTTGGTGTGGCCGGACTGCTCCCAGACCGGGTCGGCCAGCACCTCGACCGGCAGGTCCTCGACCTCAGGCAGCCCCAACTCCTCGCCCTGGTAGACGTACGCGCCGCCGGGCAGCGCCAGGGTCAGCAGCGCGGCCGCGCGGGCTCGCTGCTCGCCCAACTCCAGGTCGGTCGGAACGGCGCCAGCCGGGTCATTCTCATGGCCGGCGGCCCGTCCGTACCGGGTACGGTGCCGGACCACGTCGTGGTTGGAGAGCACCCACGTCGTGGGCGCGCCGACGTCGGCCAGCATGGCCGTGCTGTCGTCGATGACCTTCCGCATGGCGGTCGCGTCCCAGGCCGCTTTGAGGAAGTCGAAGTTGAACGTGGTGTGCAGCTCGTCCGGACGTACGTACCGGGCCAGCCGCTCCGGCGGCGTCACCCAGGCCTCGCTGACGAAGATGCGCGGGTCGGCGTAGCTGTCGGCGATCCGCCGCCACTCGCGGTAGATCTCGTGCACCGCGTCCTGGTCCCAGGCCGGGTGGCGGGGATGGAACGGGCCGTCGCTGTCGGGGGTCTTGACCGCGTCGGGGTACGTCGGGTCCTTGATCAGTCCGTGCGCCACGTCGATCCGGAAACCGTCGACGCCCCGGTCGAACCAGAACCGCAGGATGTCGGCGAACTCCGCCCGTACCTCCGGGTTCTCCCAGTTCAGGTCGGGCTGCTCGGGCGCGAACAGGTGCAGGTACCACTGGCCATCATCGAGGCGCTTCCAGGCCGGGCCGCCGAACGTGGACTGCCAGTTCGTCGGCGGCAGTTCGCCGTTCTCACCGCGCCCGGACCGGAACACATAGCGCGCCCGCTCCGGCGAACCGGGCGGCGCGGCCAGCGCCTGCTGGAACCACTTGTGCTGGTCGCTGGTGTGGTTCGGGACGATGTCGAGGATGACCTTGATCCCGTACGACCGGCACTCGCCCAGCATCGCCTCGGCGTCGGCGAGCGTGCCGAACCCCGGATCGATATCGCGGTAGTCGGACACGTCGTAACCCGCGTCGACCTGCGGCGACGGGTACCACGGATTGATCCAGATGGCGTCCACGCCCAGCTCGGCCAGGTACGGCAAGCGCGAGCGGATGCCAGCGATGTCGCCTAAGCCATCACCGGATCCGTCGGCAAAAGAGCGCAGATAAACCTGATAGATGACGGCGTCGCGCCACCACTGACTGCTGCTCATTCAGCTCCTTGATCGGCTTCGGGCTTACGTCGCCCGTATCTCTAACGGATCTCCCTGCAGTAACCGAAGTCGGCTGGCGGCATTCCCGCCGTTGACCGCGACCGAGAGATATCCTGCCGAATCCAGGTAGCAAACGAGCTGATCCCGCTCGACAGTGGCGAAAGTCCCACCGTACGTCAGCCGGTGCGTTGCTTCGCCGGCGAGCAATTCCACTTCCGTTCCGATACGCAGCCCGGCTGTGTCCGCGGTCGCCGCGTTTGCCGACGTTTGAACATTTCCGAACCGGTCGGCGGTCAGTACTTCGCACCGGATGAGTCCGGGATCGGCCACGACCGCGGGCCGGCGCAGCGTCTCTAATTGCGCCGGGTCCAGCCACTGCCCCAGCTCCGCCAACTCGACACCACTGGCCAGATGCGCCCCGACCGGACCGAAGATGTCCCGACCGTGGAAGGTCGAGGTGACCGGACGCCGGTGGTAGTCGGCATTGGTCAGGCTCACCGCCCGTTCGATGCCGCCGAGCACTTCGGCCGCCCAGATCAGCAGCCCGTTGTCCGGGCCGACCAGCATCCCGCCCGGAGCCTGGATCGCGATCGCCCGGCGCTCGGTGCCCACACCGGGATCAACCACGGCGACGTGTACGGCCGGCGGCAGGTACCCGGCGGTCTGCGCCAGCACGACGGCGCCACGACGGATATCGCCGGGTGGCACGTCGTGCGTGATGTCGACAACGCGGGCGGTCGGCGCGATCTGGCCGATCACGCCGTGGCAGGCGGCCACGAACCCGTCGTAGCTGCCGTAATCGGTGAGCAGGCTGATCCAGTCGGTACGCACGGACCTCACCGTACCGACGGCGTCGCCCGATCCGGCCAATACGCACAGACCTCTCGGCATTGCGAATAGCAGCGTGCGGCTCGACTGCGGACGGTGCGCGACAGCGGAGCCACCTGGTTAGACACGATGAAGAATGAAGATGCCCCTCGAACGCGAATGGGGTTGGCAAGAGATCAGCAAAGGCAACGACCGAATCGCTACGGGCAGGACACGATGGAACAGCAAGATTCATCGGCAGCAGGCGATGTCATACATGAGCAGATCCTTCGGCTATGGGCCGATGGTCTCGCGCCGGCCTCCGTCTCCAGCGTCACGCTGCAAGGTCGAGTTCCCGAACCGACGCTGCGTCTGTTGGCGAACGCTGGCCTACCGAGCACCTGCCCGCTGGAGGTGACTTTCTATCGGGACGAGCGGTTCTTGCAGCCTGTGTCCTCCGCCGCCGGGGCTACGTACTTGCTGGTCGGAGATGATTTCGGAACCACGCTGGGGCTGGGGCCAGGCTCAGGGGAAGTCTGGTCGTTCGAGCTGGACGAGAAATCATCTCCCCGGTTCGTCAATTCGAGCCTCGACGCATTCGTCCTTTTCCTGGGGCTGTACGAGAAGGACGGCAACACCGCCCCGCTCAGCGACACCGAACGTGTCGCGGCAGCCGAGGAACTGGGTCGCGAGATGACCCGCTACGACTCCGCCGCGCTCGGCGACGAGGAATCCTGGTGGAGCATCATTCTCGAGCAGCGAATGGACGGGCTGCTGTGATCAACTGAATCCAGTGACTGACGTTGTGGAACCAGCGACCGAGATAGCGGCGGTAGGTCGAATCAGGCCGTGGCAGCGCCATCCTCGTGCGTGGCGGATCGCGAAATGGACCGCCGGACTGGTGCTGCTGGCGCTGGCCGCTCGGGTGATCGCCGGCAGCTTCGGCGATCTGCGCACCGCGGTCGAGTCGTTGCGCCACCTTCGGCCGGGCTACGTGGCGCTCGCGGTGGTGGCCGAGGTGCTGTCGTACGTGACCTATAGCGGCGCGCAGAAGACGCTGTTGGCGAGCGCCGGCCACCGCGTCAAGTTGCTGCCGTTGACGGGAATCACGGCCGCCGGCCAAGCCGCGAGCAACGTGCTGCCGGGCGGGCTCGCGGTTTCCAGCGTCGTGATGTACCGACAGCTGCGCCGCCGCAGCGTCCCCGATGTGGTTACCGGCTGGATGTTGGTCCTGGTATCGCTGCTGTACGGGACGGCGTTGGGTTTGCTGGCGCTGGTTGGTGTGTTCATCGTTGGCGACGACAACCCGGTCCCGGGCCTGCGGCCGTTCAGCCTCGGCGTGGTCGGCGTGCTGCTGGCCGGCCTGATGGCGCTGTCGGTGTTACGCACGCGGTTGCCGATGCTGGCCCGGTCAGCCACCGTGCGCGCCTGGCTGGATCGCTTACGGGAGGTGCATATTGGTGCGCCGGCAATTGTCGGCGCGCTGGTGCTGGTGGCCGGCAGCTGGCTCGCCGACGGGTTGGCGCTGGTAGCCGCGTTCGGCGCGGTCGGTACCCATCCGCCGTGGCACGGCATGTTGCTCGCCTTCGCCGCCGGAATGATGGCGGCGTCGTTGCCGATTACGCCGGGCGGGCTGGGCATCGCCGAGGGCAGCCTGACCGTGGTGCTGGTTGCATTCGGCGGGGCGAAGACCGGAACGCTGGCCGCGGTGCTGCTTTATCGGCTGGTGGCGTACTGGGGTCTGCTGCCGGCCGGCGGGATCGCGTATCTGCTGTTACGCCGCCACAACACCTCACGCGGCGATGAGCCCGCACCGTCCCGCCAGGCCGCGGACGTGTGAGCGCGCACGGGCCCGATCCCGATACAGCAACTCGCGCAGCAATTCCCGTACCAGCGTTGAATCGTGCACCTCATCGGCCGAAATATGCTCGGCATCCAGCAGCACCAACGCCGCCGATTCGTCCTCACCGCGCCGGACAAAGCCACGCGCGGTATTGATGAGCGCGGCGGCCCGCCGTTCCACGCTCGGCACATCGTCGATATCCAGCCGCGACGCGTAATCCACGACCGTGTCGGGCTGACCCAGTTCGGCGCTGATCGCCAATCCGTGAATATCGACGTTGCCTTTTCCGAACGACGTCCACGGGTCGTAATGCCCGCCGAGCGCCCGGGCCGCTTCGTCCGCGACCCGGTGCAAAGCCCAGGCCCGCCCGTCTTCGTCCGACTGCGCCGCGCTGACCGCGGCGGCCAGGTGCAGCATTCCGTAGTCGGCCACCAACTGCGTTTCCGGCGTCGTGGAATCCATCCGGGTCTTCAGCTCATCGGCGGCCGACAAACACAGCCGGGTCGCCTCGTCCTGTTGCCCGGCCCGCCGATACGAGGCCGATAGCGCCCAAGCGCCAAGCGCGATGAAATGTGGGTCGTCCGCTTCACGGGCGGCGTTCATCGCGCGTTCGGCCGCGACCCAGGCCAAATCGCCATCCGGTATGTGGTGCAGCCATTGCCGGGTGATCTGGTACGCCCCGGCCAGGTTGCGGGCGGCCCGGGCGGTATCGCTGGACGTGCGATAAACGGTATTGGCATCGGTAATCAGTGCCGGTAATACGCTGCCCAGCGTCGTGTGGGCCGTGGGCGAACCATGCCAGGTGGTCCATGCGCTCGCGACCCGTTCGCTGACCTCGTCGAGTTTCGGCTCCCGATCCGGGGCCAACGTCGAGGGCACGGCCGCGCGCATGATGACTTCGCGTACGGCGGCAACCGCTTCGCCTTTGGGCGGCGCGCTCGGAGCCAGCGAATCGACCGGGCGACCGATCAGATCCTCGACCGTGCAGCCGACGATCGCCGCGATCCGCAGCAGGTCGGTCAGCCGGTCCGCGTGCCGCCGGCCCTGCTCGACCGCGGACACCCACTGCACGGACCGGCCGATGCGTGTAGCCAGCTCGGCCTGGGTGACGCAACACGCGCGCCGATGGGCCGCGATGTTCGCACCAATGCCACGCAACAGGCGTGGTTCGGCATCCATGATGCGAAAGCATACGAGACTGCTACTTCTGTAGCAGAGCCGCGATATACGGCAGGTCTAGAGTCAGCGTGTCATTGCGTCGGGTGGGGATTTCTGGCGTGCCCTGCTGCTCGATGCCTGTCGAGGGCTTGGCAGCAACGGTGCGTTGGTCGGCGACGTGGATCGGGGGGCGGGCGGTGAGCGTCGTTGAGCTGGTTTGTCGGATCGGACGGCCGCGCGGGGAGAACGGCTTGTGCCGTACCCGGTCGTGTGCCCGGTTGAACGTGCCCGCGATCGTCCTGGTGGCCAGGTCCGGGGGCCGGCCGACGTCATCGATCTACCTGTGTGACAGCTGTTTCGCGGCCTGGAACTCCTTGTGGAACGAACCGCCGTCGAGTGCGCTCCGGCGTTGGTACACCTCAGCGGTCTGGCGGTGGCGAACACGATGACGCCGCCGGTCGGGGACGTACTGTGCCGTTGTGGCGAGGCGGCCGAATTCTGGTTGATGGAGCCGGGTCGGGGCGCGCTCGCGTATTGCCGTAATCATCTGGTCCGGCGTGGTCACGTGCCACCTGGCAGCGTTGTCACCGCGGTGAACGGGAAACGTTCTCAGCGCTGAGGGCTTGCATTACTGTGCCCGCAGGGGCTCGCGGCGTACCACGGAGGCGACGATGGCGGACGCAACTGTCCATAGTGGACGATTCAGCCGTGAGGACCGGGCCCGGTCGATATACCAGTATCTCCCCGTAGAAGTACCCGCCGGTGCGGCCGGTCTTGAGGTCACGCTGTCGTACGACACCTCGGCCGGCGTACTGGACCTCGGTTGCTTCGGGCCCAGTTCCTACCGCGGTTGGTCCGGCGGGGCGCGGGACCGGTTCGTGGTGAGTACGGATGCCGCCACGCCCGGCTACCTGCCCGGTCCGTTGGAGCCCGGCGGTTGGCAGATCGTCCTCGGTTTGCACCGCATTCCGGCCGATGGGTTGGCGTACGAGGTGCGGGCCCGGACCGGCGCGGTGGTGCCGGATCCGTTGTCACCGCCGCCGGCGCCGCCGCGGCACCGACCGCGGCGTGAGTTGCCGGCGCCAGGCGGAATGCGCTGGCTGGCCGGCGATTGCCACGCCCACACCGTGCACTCGGACGGCTCGCTGACGATCGAGCAGCTGGCCGCGGCGGCGGTCGAACAGGGCCTGGATTTCTTGGCCATCACCGATCACAACACGGTTTCGCATCACCCGTACCTGGCCGAGATCGGTTCGCGATATGGGATCACGCTGGTGCCCGGGCAGGAGGTCACCACCGATACCGGGCACGCCAACGTGTTCGGTGCGGTGGGCTGGATCGACCACCGGCGCCCGGCCCAGGACTGGGTACGCGAGGCGGAACGGCGCGGCGGGCTGCTGTCGATCAACCACCCGCTGGCGGCCGATTGCGCCTGGAGACAGCCGTTGACCGACCGCCCGCCGCTGGCCGAGGTGTGGCACTGGACCTGGCTGGATACGCGCTGGGGCGGGCCGATCGCGTGGTGGCAGGCGTGGGGTCAGCACACGATCCCGGTCGGCGGCAGCGATTTTCACCGCTTCGGGGAGGGGCCGGCGCTGGGCGTTCCGACGACCTGGGTGCTGTGCCAGGACAACGGTTCGGACAGCGTCGAGGGCGTGTTGGATGGCCTGCGGGCCGGTCGAACCGCTGTGTCGCAGGGTCGCGAGGCGCCCGTTCTGTTGCGTCTGGGCGACGAGCTGCACGCGATTGGTGCGGCTGGGACGTTGCTGGTCGAGCCGGATGGTGGTCGGCGGCCGGTGGTCGGCGACAAGGCCGTATTTCCCGCATTTCCCGATGGGCCGTACCGCCTGGATGATTACGACGGCGGCATCGTCGCGCTCTGCGCCTGATCCGCTAATGCGGTGAACGCGGCGGTTCTCATTGCAGCGAGCGTGACGGGAGGGTGGTCTGGCTCCCGGTCAAAACCCCAGCTGCAGCGAGCGTGTCACCAGGGCGACCCAGCCATCTGTCCGACCACGCCAGTTGCAGCGAGCGTGATGTGGGGGCGATCCGACTACTGGTTCGACCGCTCTTGTTGCGGCGAGCGTGATGTGGGGGTGATCTGACTACCGGTTCGACCACACCTGTTGCGGCGAGCGTTACATGAAGGTGGTTGGTGGTGCGTTGTATAGGTGTTTGCTGCAGCGACGGTGACACCAGGGCGATCTAACCGTCCGTCAGACGACAGCCGCAGTGAGCGGGCGTTATGGCGATTGGTTGCCCGCCCGACCACGCCAGCCGCAGTGAGCGTGGCGTTATGGCGGTCGGGTTGCTGGTCTGGTCGCACCGGTTGCAGCGAGCGTGGTGTTAAGGCGATCCTGCTGCCCGTCTAGCCAGACGAGTTGAAGCCAGCGTGGCGTTGGGGCGATCCAACTTCCGGTCTGGTCGCACTGGTTGCGGAGAGCGGGTCATGAGAGCGCTCGAGCTACGCCGCAATCGCTCTCATGACCCGCTCGCATGCATTGGACCGCTGATTCTGTTCGCCTGCAGACCGCGAGCTAATCGACCGTGCGTCCATTCGTGCGACTGGTCGCAGAGCCGTCGATCAAGCTGCCTTAGCCGCTGCCATTGCCAGTGCGGCAGCGACTTGGGCCGCAACCCAGTCCGGGCGATGTAGCACGTCGGCGCTGGTGAAACGTAGAACAATCCAGCCAATCCGGCTCAACGCGTTGTGCCGGCGCACGTCACGGGTGAGTTGAGAATCTGATGTGTGCTGTCGACCCTCGTACTCGACGCCGACACGGGCCGCCGGAAATGCCAAATCAAGCCTCGCGACAAAACGACCAGACGGCGTAGACACCGAGTATTGGGATACAGGTCGCGGAATGCCCCGGCTCACGAGCGCAACCCGGAGCCTGGACTCCATGGCAGATTCCGCTGCGGGATCGGCCAATGCGATGCAGTTCGGGATTCGTCGCGAACCTCGCGCGCCGGGATAACGTGCGGCGATGATCATGATGTCAGTTGGCTCGAAGGAGCCGATACGAGCTAATGCATCGATCGCGGCAACGCCTTCTACGCGTGAACACCGTCGGGCCAGATCGTAGGCGGTACGGAGCGGGTTGGTAATTCGCATATTCTGGCGCCAGACGATCTCGTCGGGTTGCATTGCTCCACAGTGGACAACAAGTCCCGGTCTGCTCCGGAGCGAGCCCGACGGAATAGCGATCTCTGCTTCGGCCTCGAATGGGGCGCATTCCGCACCGAGAATGCATGCGGCGGAGTAGCCAGCTAAAACGCCGGCTTCGCGCGCATAGAGATACGCCGCACGGGACCGCAGTTCCAGCGTGCGCTCAAGGGTCGCGGGTGCGTACACGTTCGGAAAAACGCGCACGAACTGCCGGCTACGCAGGTTGCTCTTTGATGCCACCCCGGCGGCGATGGCGTCCGAGCCGATGAACGGCTCCTCCAGTTTGGACATGGCGGTGATTGTGGCCGAGTTTGCTGCATTCGCGTCGAGAGTTATCCCCAGGCCTGGAATATCGACGCTTTGTTGCCGCCGTTACGCGCTTTTTGCAGTGAGCGTGACGTGGGGGTGGTTTGGCGTTCCGTCTGACCGCACTGGCTGCTGCGAGCGTGGCGTGAGGGTGGTTTGGCGTCCCGTCTGACCACACTGGCTGCTACGAGCGTGGCGTGGGGGTGGTTGGCGGTGGCTTGTGGTGACAGCTGTTGCAGCGAGCGTGACACGAGAGCGTTCGACTACTTCGCAATCACCGTCGTGCCCCGCTCGCTGCAGCCAGTGCCTGCGTAACCTGCAACCAACCGCCGTCTTGTCACGTTCGCTGCAGTCAGTGTGGTTCGCGTGGGGTCAGGTCGCCTTGGTGTCACGGTCGCCGCCGGAAGGGTCGGCTGGGGATTGGCTGGGTCGCCTTAATGTCACGTTCGCTGCGATTGGTGTCGTCTGACGGGAGGACAGACCGCGCTCCTGTCAGGTTCGCTGCAACTGGTGTGGTCGGGCGGGAAGCCACACCACTCTGCTGTCACGTTGGCTGAAATTGGTGTCGTCTGGCGGCGAGCCGGGTCGCTCTAATGTCACGTTCGCTGCTGGAAGGGTCGGCTGGGGATTGGCTGGGTCGCCTTAATGTCACGTTCGCTGCAGTTGGTGTCGTCTGGCGGCGAGCCGGGTCGC
>JBEDUI010000060.1:0-65919 GCA_040414495.1 Mycobacteriales bacterium | reverse complement strand
GCACACTTCGGCGACGTCGCTCACCCGTTGCGTCCCGGCGGTCGAACGGTCACCGCACCGCAAAACACTTCGCACCGGACCAACAGCACCGGCGCACCCGGATGCGTACTACCGCGCAGCTTCGAGGATTTGCCGCCGAATATCGCGCGGCCGCTCATCCGGACATCCACCCCGTCCGGTACGAATATCGTCACACTGCCGAATCGCGCGGTCGCGTCGATTGTGGTGACCCGATGCTGCAATACCGCGTCCTGCATCTCGATATGGCAGTCGCCGAAAATGGACGTCGCGTGCAGGTGTTCCGGCACGGTCCAGCGGCCTTTACGCGATTCGTTGCCGAAAATCGCGACCATTTTCTCGGCCCCAGTGGACAGTGGTTCGGCCACCCCGGCGCCCAACCCGTGCGCCGCGACCAGGTCGCTGGTGAGCACGGTCAACTCGCCGACGGTGCGCGCCGCGTAGGCCGTGGCGGACCGTTCGCTGTATTCCTCCAGAGTCAGCCGGCCATCGGTCGCGGCCTGCGTCAGCAATTCGACCACGCCGCCCCGGTCGGCGTCGGACGCGCGGATATCGCTTTTACGCAGGTCGTTTTCAGGTCGGCGGCCATCCTCAGCGTCCACCCACGACACCATACCGGCCGACTTCTGCCAAACATGACGTTCGCCGGATTGTGCCCACAGCTGCAGCGGAACTCCACATGACCGTCATACGCCCGAAACCGAACAACGGTTCAGCGCTGTGCGGCAGACCGGATCAAACCGGCAGCGCGGCCGCCACGACCTGGGTCACCGGCAGGTTGGAATCGGTCGGAAAATCCAGCGGTGAAGGCGATACACCGGCGGCCACGACCCGCGATCCGAGCGCCGCGATCATCGCGCCGTTGTCGGTGCACAACCGCGGCCGCGGCACCCGCAATTCGATCCCGACCGCGGCGGCGCGTTCCTCCGCCAACGCCCGCAAACGGGAATTGGCCGCCACTCCGCCGCCGATCAACAAATGCCGCGCGCCGAATTCCCGGCAGGCCCGTAAAGCCTTGGCCGTCAACACATCGGCGACCGCTTCCTGGAAAGAAGCAGCCACGTCAGCGATATCGACTTCTTCCCCGGCCCGCTGCCGCGGCTCGACCCACCGGGCCACCGCGGTCTTCAGACCGGAGAAAGAGAAGTCGTACGCGGCATCGCGCGGGCCGGTCAGGCCACGGGGGAAAGCGATCGCGGCCGGGTTGCCGCCCTCGCGGGCGGCGCGGTCGATCGACGGGCCGCCGGGATATTCCAGGCCCAGCAGCCGGGCCACCTTGTCGAACGCCTCGCCGGCGGCGTCGTCCATCGTGTCGCCCAGCAGCCGAACATCGTGCACGATGTCGTTGACCAACAGCAGCGAGGTGTGTCCGCCAGACACCAACAGCGCCACGCACGGCTCGGGCAGCGGGCCGTGATCCAGACCGTCGACCGCGACGTGACCGACGAGGTGATTCACCCCGTACAGTGGCTTTCCGGCCGCGACCGCATACGCCTTGGCCGCCGCCACACCAACCAACAGCGCGCCGGCCAATCCGGGACCGGCCGTCACCGCGATGGCATCCACATCGGACAGTCGAATTCCGGCGTCGCCCAGCGCGCGTTGCATCGTCGGGACCATGGCCTCAAGGTGCGCCCGCGACGCCACTTCCGGCACCACACCGCCATACCGGGCATGACTATCCACACTGGACGCGACCGAATCGGCCAGCAATGTGTGTCCGCGTACGATTCCCACACCGGTTTCGTCGCAGGACGTTTCGATGCCCAGGACCAAGGGCTCATCCACGGCGCATCTCCAAAGCATCGATGCCACTGTTCTGGTAATAACGTTTCCGAATTCGCAACGGGGTAAATCCAGCGCGCTGGTAAAGCCGTTGTGCCACCAGATTATCGACCCGGACTTCCAACAACACCGCTGGCACGGCCCGGCGGTCGGCCTCGGCCAGCAACGCCGACAAAAGCAACCAGCCGATCCCGCGCCGCTGATGCGAACGCCGTACGCCCAGGGTCTGGATGAAGCCCTCGTCGCCGAGCGCGGCCAGCCCGCCGTACCCGATCAACTGACCGTCCTCAACTGCGATCAGGTAATACCGGGTTGTTGCCTGGGCCAGCTCGCTCCACATCATCCGGACCGACCACTGCTCCGGCCCGAACAAGTCCGCGTCCAGCCGCATCGCCTCGTCGATGTGCCACCACCGCATCGGCTCCAGCGTGATCGTGGCCTCCACCGCGTTCATACCGGCGTGACGGGCTTGCGGGCGCTCGGCATCGTGACGTCGGGCCGGCGCAGGTACAGCGGGGTCAACGGGTCGGCCGGGGCGCCGGCGCGGATCCGGTCCGCCGCCCGCTCGACCAGCGTGGCGACGGTCGGATAGCGGGCGTCCAGCAGCGGCAGACCGAGCACATCGGCGTACATCTCCGCGCCCGCGCCAGCCATCGCGGTGACGCCCAACTCCGCCAGCCTGGCCGCCACCTCTTGCGGCCGGTCGACCGACGGACCATCCACCCGCTGCCCCTGGACGTACGTAGCCCAGTAGATCTCGCGGCGCCGGGCATCGGTCGCGACCAGGGTCGGCTCGGCCGGAGTACGGATCCCGTCCAGCGAGCACACGCCGTAAACCGGGATCGCGATCGCATCGGCCAACGCGGCGGCGGTGGCCAGCCCGACCCGCAGGCCGGTGAACGGTCCCGGGCCGAGGCCGGCGACGACCGCGTCGAGGTCGGCCGGCTTCACTCCGGCCTCATCGAGCATGGTGGTGATCGCCGGGGTCAGCAGCTCGCCGTGCCGGCGGGCGTCGACCTGCACGTGGGCGGCGAGGGTCCGGGCGCCCTCATCCACCCGTACCAGCCCTACGGTCAGGGCCGGGGTTGCGGTGTCGAGCGCGAGGACGAGCATGGCGGTGCGGTCTCCGATCGGTGTGATGCCGGCCTAAAGGCGTGTCGGTCAGGTCCTCGGCGAACGGCGGCCAGGAGTCAACAGACACGCCCTCATGCAGCGTACTGTTCCGCACCCGGCCGCCCCGAGGCCGCCGGGCGAGGATCGGTCAAACATGCCCTAGGGTGCACGGCATGATGAGGTCCCGAATCATCACCGCACTCTGCGCGTTGCTGCCGATCACCGCCGCCTGCACCTCCAGCATCAGCGGTACGCCGCACCTCGCCGCGGCCAAGGGCGGCTGCACCGGTTCCGGCAAGGTGGTCGAGCCCCAGGGCGGGCCGTACTGCTACGTGGTCCCGAAGGGTTTCGCCAGCGCGCCGGCGCAGCTGGGCGGGGCCAAGTACACGACCGCGGTCGCGCTGGACAAGGAGAACCTGGTGATCGCCGGCGTGTTCCCCGCGCCGACCGACCTGGACAAGCTCAGCGACAGCGAGCTGACCACGGCGGTCAACCAGCTGCTGGACCAGCAGGACAGCGCCAGCTTCCGGCTCTCCTCGCCGAACGGGAAACTCACCAAGATCGCCGCCGGCCGCGCGCTGGAATATCACGCCCTGACCAACAGCACGCCGCCGATCAAGGTCGACCTGTACATCGTGTCTCGCGGCCACACCAAGGTGCAGCTGAACTGCCAGTCCACCAGCCAGGAGAAGAAGGTCGAGGCCGGCTGCCAGCAGGTGCTGCACAGCCTGCGGATCACCTCGGGGAAGTAACCGCCAGGTCTTGCAGCCGGTCGGCCCAGCTCGGGCCGACCGCGGTGAGTACGGCGGTACGCCGGTCGTGATCGATAGCGCGGCGCAGCTCGATCGCGAGGTGGTCGTCGGTCAACTGCTCGACCAGGCCGTCGCCCCATTCGACCGCGGTGATCGAGTCGGCCACGTCGGCGTCCAGGTCCAGGTCGTCGACCTCGGCGGCCGAACCGAGCCGGTAGGCGTCGGCATGTACGAGCGTGAGCCGGCCGCCGCGGTGCACCCGGCTGATCACGAACGTCGGCGAGTTGACCGGGCCCTTCACACCCAGACCGGCCCCGATGCCCTGCACCAGCACGGTCTTGCCGGCCCCGAGCGGCCCGCTCAGCACGACCAGGTCGCCGGCTCGGGCCAGCTCGCCGAGCCGGACGCCCAGCGCCCGGGTGTCCTGCGCGGTCGGCAGGTCGAATTCCACCGGCTTCATTCCGCTACCACGTCCTCGATCAGGTTCAGCAACGCCGCGTTGGTCGCCTCGGCGCATTCCATCAGCGCCAGGTGCCCAGCTCCGGGCAGCTCGACCAACTGCGCGTCCGGCAGTTCGGCGGCGATGGCGCGGCTGTGCGAGGCCGGCGTCAGCAGGTCCTTCTCCCCCACCATCACCAGCACCGGAACCTTCCGCAACGCGGGCAACGCCGTCTTTTTGTCGTGACTCATGATCACCGGCAGAAACTCCCCGATCACGTCGATCGGCGTCGCCGCGATCATCTTCTCCACGTACCCGACCAACGTCGGGCTCACGTCCTTAGTACCAAAGCTGTATCGGCGGGTCAGCAGCCAGGCGACGTCCGAGACGGCCCGCCGTCCGCGCTCCAACAGCGCCGGCCGGTGGGTCATGCCGTGGGCTACGACTGGAATCAGCGGTCCCCGTACCGCGGCCAACGCGGCCGGCAGGGTCAGCTTCAACTCGGTGACCATGCCGGCCGAGGTGGACAGCAGCGCAACGCCGCGCACGGTGGTACCGAACAGCTCCGGTTCCTGGTCGGCCAGCGCCATGATCGTCATCCCGCCCAGCGAATGCCCGACCAGTACGACCGGACCGTCCAAATCGGACAGTAGGACGGCCAGGTCGCGGCCGAGTTGGTCCACTGTGGAATTCCGCGCGTCGCCCCGGCCGGAACGCCCGTGGCAGCGCTGATCGAGGAAGATCAGCCGCCGATCCGGGGTAGCCAGCGCCCGCCGTTGGAAATGCCACGATCCCATCTGCAGGCCGTATCCGTGCACGAAGACCACGGTCAGCGGCGCATCGACGGGCCCGACCTCCTCGACGTACAGCGGTACACCGTCGTCGGCCACGATGACCCGGCCGCGATCCGGTTCCAGTCGGCCGAACGGTTCGCCCGCAACCGGGTCGGCCCCGGAGCGGATCCGGCCGATCGCGTACCGCTCGGTAGCCAGGCCCACCGCGGCTCCGGCCGCGACCAGGCCGAGGGCGCCACCGATCAAGCCAGCCCGTTTCATGACGCAACCCAGGACGGGTCGCCGCCGACGTACACCCGGGGCACCCGCGCCCCCACCCGCGTGACGATCTCGTACCCGATGCTGCCGATGACCTCGCCCCACTCGGCCGCGGTCGGCTCGCCGTCGCGACCAGGCCCGAACAACACCACCTCGTCGCCGGCCTGCACCACGTCGTCGCCGAGCCCGACGACGAACTGGTCCATACAGACCCGGCCGAGAATCGGCCGCCGCCGACCGGCCAGCCACACCTGCGCCCGGCCGGAGGCATGCCGCGGCACACCGTCCCCGTACCCGAGCGGGATCAGCGCGACCCCGGTGTCCTCCGGTGCGATATGGGTCAGGCCGTACGAAACGCCGGTCCCGGCGGCGATCCGCTTGGTCAGCGCCACGTGCGAGACCAGCGTCATCGCCGGGGTGAGGCCGGACATGTCGGTGACCGGGCCGGGCGGCACGCCGTAGACCGCGATGCCCGGCCGGACCGCGTCGAAGTGCGTCGCCGGCAACGACAGCAGGCCGCCGGAATTCGCCAGATGCCGCAGCTGCGGGACGATGCCACGCCCGCGGGCCAGCTCCAACGCCTCGGTGAACGCCTTGAGCTGGTGGGCATTGGCGGGGTTGTCCGGCTCATCGGAGCAGGCCAGGTGGCTCCAGATCCCGACCACCTCGACCGCGTCGCCGGCATCGACGACGGCCTCCAGCAGCGCCGGCCAGTCGGAGGCGTTCGCCCCACCCCGGGACAGCCCGGTGTCGGCCTCGAGGTGGATCCGGGCCGGGCGTCCGGTCGCGGTGCTGGCGGCGACGATCTCGGCCAGCAGCCAGGTCGCGCCGACCGTGAGGTCGACCCCGGCCGTGATCGCCTCGCATAGTTGTTCTCGCGGCGCGGCGATCATCGACAGGATCGGCGCATCAATGCCGCCGGCCCGCAACGCCAGCGCTTCCTCGACGAACGCCACAGCCAGCCACTGCGCGCCGCCGGCCAATGCGGCTCGGGACGCCGGCAGCAGCCCATGGCCGTACCCGTCGGCCTTCACCGCCGCCATGATCACCGCGTTGGTACGGCTCGCGAGCTCGGCAACGTTGGTACGGATCGCGTCGAGATCAACCCGCGCGTAACTGCGGTCGGTGCTCATTGTGTGCAGTCTGTCCGGCCGGTCAGGTTGAGCGCAACGCGGCCGGCAGTTGGTCCAGGACGTCATGCGCGATCAGCGGGTGCGGCGCGAGCTGGCCGGCCCGCCCGTGCAGGTACGCGCCGACCGCCGCCGCCTCGGCCGGGCCCAGCCCGCGGGCCAACAGCGCACCGATGCAGCCGGAGAGCACGTCGCCGGTGCCGGCGGTGGCCAGCCACGGCGTACCGGTCGGGTTGACGTAGGCCCGGCCGTCCGGAGCGGCCACGATCGTCGCGTTGCCCTTGAGCAGCACGGTCACACCGAGTTCGGCCGCCGCCCGGCGGGCCGCCCCGACCCGATCCGCGCCGACCGGTCCGGCGATCCGCTCGAATTCCCGGTCGTGCGGGGTGATCACGATGCCGGGCCGGATCAGGTCGCGGTGCTGGGCCAGCAGGGTGATGCCGTCGGCATCGACGATGGCCGGTACGTCGGTGGTGAGCACGTCATGCAGGTCATGGGCCGCCGCGTCGTCGGTACCCAGGCCGGGGCCGACGACCCAGGCCTGCACCCGGCCGGCCTTGCTCGGACCGCCCTCGTTGACCACCGTCTCGGGCCAGCGGGCCCGAACCGCCTCGGTGGCCCGGCCGGCGTACCGGACCATGCCGACGCCCAGCCGCAAGGCCGCCCCCACGCTCAGCACCGCCGCCCCGCCGTAGGTCGGCGAGCCGGAGGCGATGCCGACCACGCCGCGGGTGTACTTGTTGTCGGCCGGCGTCGGGGCGGTTAATAGCGCGGATATGTCGGCGTCGTCGAGGATGTGTAGGTCTGGCGTCGGCAGGTCCAGCCCGATGTCGATCAGCTCCACGGCGCCAGCGGCCTGGGCGCCCGCGCCGACCACCAGACCCGGCTTGAGCGCACCGAACGTCACCGTGAGGTCGGCGTCGAAGTACGCGCCCGGGACCTCGCCGGTGTCGGCCTCCACCCCGCTGGGCAGGTCGACCGCGATCAGGGTGGCGCGGCTGTGGGCGGCGGCCTCGGCAAGTGCGGCCGCGTCGGGTCGCAGGCCGCCGTGCCCGCCGATGCCGATGATTCCGTCGAGTACGAGGTCGGCGTCAGCAATGAGATCGGTGGCGGCTTCCTCGGCGTGGTGGGCCCGGCCGCCGGCGGTACGCAACGCGGCCAGCCCGCCGGCATGGGCCCGCTCCGGCGCCAGCAGTAGGGCGGTGACCGCGGCGCCCCGACCGGCCAGTCGGGCGCCGGCATACAAAGCGTCGCCGCCGTTGTTGCCGGCCCCAATGAGCAGTACGACCCGGGCGCCGTAGACCCGGTCCAGGGCGGCGACGCACTGCGTGGCCAACCCGGCCGCGGCCCGTTGCATCAGCGCACCCTCGGGTACCCGGGCCATCAGCCTCTCCTCGGCCGCCCGTACCTGAGCCACCGACCACACGCCCTGCATCAGCTCTCCCCCCAACTACATCCGGCCGTTTGTCGCTGGTAGATATTCGGCCGGACCCAACAGCTCTCAGTTGACCATGATCGGCCGCGCTACGTCTCAAACCCCGCCGGCATAAGGCAAAACATCCCGATGTGATTTGAGAAATCCGCTATTCCGCAGGTTTTTAAGCGGATTCCACGACAACCACCGCGCTGGCGATTCCGCCGTCGTGGGAGAGCGAGACGTGCCAGGCCACCGCGCCCAATTGCGTGGCCCGGGCCGCGACCGTTCCGGTCAATTCCAGCGACGGTTGCCCGGATTCGGCGACCACCACCTCAGCGTCCGTCCACTGTAGATTCCCGGGCGCGCCCAACGCCTTGGCCACAGCCTCTTTGGCCGCGAACCGGGCCGCCAGCGATTCGGCCGATCGCGCGCCGCCGGAGACGGTACGGCGCTCGGCCGGGGTGAACAACCGGTCGGCCAGCGCCGGCGTCCGGGCCAACGACTCGGCGAAACGCGCGACCGGAACCACGTCGATTCCTACGCCGATGATCACGACGCTGAGCGTACGACCGAACCGGCTCAGCGCCGTGCCCACCGCAGCCGCAGCCCCGGACCCATTAGACACATCACTGTAAATTGCCCCTACGAACCGGTAACCTGCGGGAAGACATCCTTCCAATGTCCTAAGTAGCCGAATAGTTTTCGATCGGGGTGTGAGAATGACGCTGCCTCAGTTCGCCGTAGATCCGATCCGGGACGCGGATTCTCCGCCCATCGACAGCCCGATCGAGCCGGCGCAGGTGCACGACCAGCTCGCCCGCCATCTGCTCGTCGACGGCTTCCGGCTGGTCCTCGATACGGCCAAGAGCCACGGTTCCTGGCTGGTGGACGCCCGCACCGGCGAGAGCTACCTGGACCTGTACACGTTCTTCGCCTCGGCGCCGCTGGGCCTGAATCATCCCGAGATCGTCGACGATCCGGAATTCATGGCCCTGCTGGCCGAGGTCGCCGCCAACAAGCCGGCTAATTCCGACATCTACACCACGCACCTGGCCGAGTTCACGAACACGTTCGCCCGGGTGCTCGGCGACCCCGCGCTGCCGCACCTGTTCTTCGTCGAGGGCGGCGCGCTGGCCGTAGAGAACGCCCTGAAAACGGCGTTCGACTGGAAAAGCCAGCGCAACGAGGCCGCCGGCCGTTCACCCGAGCTGGGCAGCAGGGTGCTGCACCTGACCCGCGCGTTCCACGGCCGCAGCGGCTACACGATGTCGTTGACCAACACCGAGCCGGGCAAGATCGCCCGCTTTCCGAAGTTCGACTGGCCGCGCATCGACGTACCCGCGATTCACTTTCCGATCGACGAGGACGCGGTCGTGGCGGCCGAGCAGCACGCGTTGGCCCAGGCCCGCGCGGCGTTCGAGCGGTATCCGCACGACATCGCCTGCTTCATCGCCGAACCGATCCAGGGCGAGGGCGGCGACAACCACATGCGGCCGGAGTTCCTGCAGGCCATGCAGCGGCTCTGCCACGAGTACGACGCGCTGTTCGTGCTCGACGAGGTGCAGACCGGCGTCGGGCTGACCGGCACGCCCTGGGCGTACCAGCAGCTGGGCCTGGAGCCGGACATCGTCGCGTTCTCCAAGAAGGCCCAGGTCGGCGGCATCATGGCCGGCCGGCGCGTCGACGAGGTCCCGGGCAACGTATTCGCGGTCAGCGGCCGGATCAACTCCACCTGGGGCGGCGGCCTGGTCGACATGGTCCGGTCCCGGCGGTACCTGGAGATCATCGAGCGGTACGACTACATCGGCAACGCCGCCGACGTGGGCGCCTGGTTCACCGACCAGTTGCACGAGTTGGCGCAGGAGCAGGTGCGGATGAGCAACGTGCGTGGCCGCGGCCTGATGGTCGCCTTCGACCTGCCGAACCGGGAAACCCGCGACGAGCTGATCTCCGAGCTGCGGACCGAACGCGTACTGGCGCTGCCCAGCGGTGAGCGGGCGATCCGGTTCCGGCCGGCGTTGAATGTGACCCGGGAGGAGCTGGCCATCGCGGTCACTGCCCTCGACCACGTCCTGTCCCGCATCTGAGCCCACTGAGCCCCGATTGGGAGAGTCAATGACCGTTTCATCGTTCATCGGCGGCGCTCGTACGACCGGCGCTGCCGCCACCTTCACCTCCCGCAATTCGGCCGATCTGGCCGATGTCGTGGCCGAGGTTGCGTTCGGTGATGCCGAGACGTTCCTCGCCGCCAGCCGGGCCGCGCACGACGCGCAAGCGGACTGGGCCGACACCCCGGCGCCGATCCGCGGCCGGCTGATCGCGTACATCGGCCGGCTGATCGAAGCCAACAAAGAGGCGCTGGCCCGGGTCGTCACGCGCGAGATCGGCAAGCCGTACGCCGAGGCGCTGGGCGAGGTGCAGGAAATCGTGGACACCTGCGATTTCTTCCTCGGTGAGGGCCGCCGGCTGTACGGGCAGACGGTGCCCTCGGAGATGCCGGACAAGCAGCTGCTGACGTTCCGCAACCCGGTCGGCGTGGTCGCGGTCATCACGGCCGGCAACTTCCCGGTCGCGGTGCCGTCCTGGTACATCGTGCCGGCGCTGCTGACCGGCAACACGGTCGTGTGGAAGCCGGCCGAATACTCCGCCGCCTGCGCCGATGCGTTCAACGAGATCTTCCAACACGCCGGGCTTCCGGCCGGGGTGCTCAACGTGGTGTACGCCGACGGGGCCGCCACGTTCGCCGGCCTGGAACGGTCGCTTGAGCTGGGGTTGGTCGACAAGATCGGGTTCACCGGCTCGAGTGCGGTTGGGGCGAAGATCGGCGAGCTGGCTGGCCGGCATCTGCAGTCGCCGTGCCTGGAGCTGGGCGGCAAGAACCCGATGGTGGTCACCCCGTCGGCGCAGTTGGATCTGGCCGTCGAGGGCGCGTTGTTCGCCGGTTTCGGTACGGCCGGGCAGCGTTGTACGTCGCTGGGCACGGTGATCGTGCACGAGTCGGTGCACGATGAGTTCCTGCGTCGGTTCAGCGCCGCCGCGGAGAGCGCCGCGATCGGCGATCCGACCCAGCCGGTGTTGTACGGGCCGATGTTGGACGAGCGGTTCGCCAGCCGGTTCGAGGAGTACCTGGGCTGGATCGAGCGTCACCACGCCATTTCCGGTTCCAGCAGCACCGGTCGAATCGGCCGGAGCAACCCCCGTAAGGGCTTCGTCGGCGACCCGGAGGCAGGGCTGTTCTACCACCCGACGATCGTGGACGGGCTGCGGCGCGAGGACGAGCTGTTCCGGCAGGAGACGTTCGGCCCGATTGTCGGCGTCACCACGTACCGCGACTTCAACGAGGCGGTCGAACTGGCGAATCTGCCCGGATACGGCCTGTCCTGCGCGATTTACACGAACGAGCCGCGCGATGTTTTCGCCTTCCGCCGCGGGATCAGCGCCGGAATGGTCAGCGTGAACAACTCCACGTCCGGGGCCGAGGCGCACCTGCCTTTCGGCGGCAACGGCAAGTCCGGAAACGGCAGCCGGCAGTCGGGTATGTGGGTGCTCGATCAGTTCACCCGGTGGCAGTCGTTGAACTGGGATTACTCGGGACGGTTGCAGAAAGCACAGATGGACACCCACGAGTTGATCCCGGATTTGGATTTTCGACTGCCTTAGCATCAACCAATGGGCGACGAAGAACTCGATCGACATTTTCTCGCACGGCTGACCGGGCTGGCTGACGCGCCGGCCCTGCATCGGCCGCGCGGTCCGTACGAGGATCGCTCGGATCGCTCGATCGAGTGCGGCGCGACATCGCTCTGGGAGCTGTTCGAAGCGCAGGCGACCAGCCGGCATCTGGACCTGGCCGCCCGGGCGCTGAAATCAACCGGCCGTTCCTTCTACACGATCGGATCGGCCGGCCACGAAGGGAATGCGGCGCTGGCGGCGCAGCTGCGGCCGACCGATCCAGCGCTGCTGCACTACCGTTCCGGCGCGTTCTATCTGCAACGGGCGGCTCAACTGTCCTATAAGGACGGTGCCCGGGATGTTCTGCTCGGCGTGGTCGCGGCGGCGGCCGAACCGATCGCCGGTGGCCGGCACAAGGTCATCGGCAACGCGAGCCTGAACATCATTCCGCAGACCTCCACGATCGCCTCGCATCTGCCCCGTGCGCTGGGCCTGGCGTTCGCGATCGAACGGGCCCGCAAGCTCGGCGTCGAATCGTCCTGGCCGGCCGACGCGATCACGGTCTGCAGCTTCGGCGACGCCTCGGCCAACCACTCCACCGCCACCGGCGCGATCAACGCCGCCGCCCAGGTGACCCATCAGGGCCTGCCGTTGCCGCTGCTGTTCGTGTGTGAGGACAACGGCCTGGGCATCAGCGTCCGGACCCAGCCGGACTGGATCAACGCCGCGTACGGAAACCGCGATCACCTGGCCTATTTCGGCGCCGACGGCTGCGATCCGTTGGACACAATGGCTGCAGCGTTGGAGGCGCAGCGGTACGTACGGGAGAAGCGGCGGCCGGCGTTTCTGCACCTGTCGATGGTGCGGTACCTCGGTCATGCCGGCTCCGACGCTGAAATCGCGTACCGCTCGCCCAGTGAGATCGCGGCCGAGTTGGATCGCGATCCGCTGTTGGCCACGGCGCGGGGGTTGTTGCGGCTGGACGTGTCCGCGCCGGAGATCGCGGCCCGGTACGAGGCGATTCGCGAACAGGTCACGGCGTTGGCGGCCGAGGTGTGCGAGCTGCCGCAACTGGACAGCGCGGCCGCGGTGATGGCGCCGTTGGCGCCGCGGCGGCCGGCCCAGGTCGCGGCGGCCTGTTCTCTACCGGAGGCCGGATCGGTTCCGTTGACGCTGGCCCAGGCGATCAATACGACGCTGGCCGATCTGCTGGCGGAACGGCCGAATCTGCTGGTTTTCGGCGAGGACGTGGCGCGCAAGGGCGGAGTTTACGGCGTCAGCCGGGGGTTGTTGCGTAAATACGGTGCGGCTCGAGTTTTCGACACGCTGCTGGATGAGCAGTCGATTCTCGGTTTGGCGCTGGGCTCGGGATTGACCGGGCTGCTACCGATTCCGGAAATTCAATATCTGGCGTACGTGCACAATGCGTCGGACCAATTGCGCGGCGAAGCAGCTACGCTGCAGTTCTTTTCCGTTGGCCAATACCGCAATCCCATGGTCGTGCGGATTGCCGCGTATGCCTATCAAAAGGGTTTCGGCGGGCATTTCCACAACGACAATTCGATTGCCGCATTACGTGATATTCCCGGGTTGGTTATCGCCTCGCCGGCCCGGCCCGATGACGCGGCGGCGATGCTGCGTAGCTGTGTCGCCGCGGCCGAGGTCGACGGGTCGGTGTGCGCATTTCTGGAACCGATCGCGCTCTACCACGCACGCGACCTGCACGACGAGGGCGATAACGGCTGGTTGGCGCCAATTCCGGCCGAGCACGTTCCGGTCGGTAGCGCCCGGGTTTACGGCGCTGGCAACGATCTGACCATCGTGACGTTCGGCAACGGCGTACCGATGAGCCTGCGGGTCGCGAACCGGTTGGCGCGCGAGGGCATGCGCTCCCGGGTGGTGGATTTGCGTTGGTTGGCCCCGCTACCTGCTGCCGACCTGCTACGCGAGGCCAAGGCGACCGGCACCGTGCTGGTCGTGGACGAGACGCGGCGGACCGGCGGCGTGTCCGAAGGGGTTGTGGCGGCGCTACTCGACGCTGGCTACACGGGGCGGATGACCCGGGTGACCAGCGAGGACAGCTTCATCCCGCTCGGCGACGCCGCTTTGCACGTATTGCTTTCGGAGCAGACCATCGAAGAGGCCGCCCGCCGGCTGTTGTCCTGAGGAGTCATCATGGATCGCGTTTCGCCGCTCGACCTGCTCGCCGTCGACCATCTGCTCACCGACGAGGAGCGGGAAATCCAGGCGACGGTGCGTCGATTTGTCGCCGACACGATCCGGCCGCATGTCGCCGAATGGTACGAGGCCGGCACTTTTCCGGTGGAATTGGCTGGAGATTTCGGCAAACTCGGGTTGCTCGGAATGCATTTGGAGGGGTACGGCTGCGCCGGGACGAACGCCACGTCGTACGGGTTGGCGTGTCTGGAATTGGAGGCCGGGGATTCGGGGACACGCAGCTTTGTGTCGGTGCAGGGCTCGTTGGCGATGTTCGCGATCCGGCGCTGGGGCTCGGATTCCCAGCGCGAACAGTGGTTGCCGGCGATGGCGGCCGGGCAGGTTATCGGCTGTTTCGGCCTGACCGAGGCCGATTTCGGGTCCAATCCGGCCGGGATGCGGACCCGGGCCCGCCGCGACGGGTCGGACTGGATCATCGACGGCACGAAAATGTGGATCACCAATGGCTCGGTCGCCGATATCGCGATCGTCTGGGCCCAGACGGATGATGGCGTACGCGGTTTTATCGTGCCGACGGATTCGCCGGGATTTTCGGCGCCGAAAGTCGGCAGCAAGCTGTCGTTGCGGGCGTCGATAACTTCTGAGCTGGTGCTCGATGGCGTACGGGTGCCTTCTTCGGCGCTGCTTCCCGAGGCGCGCGGATTGCGGGGGCCACTATCCTGTTTGGACGAAGCGAGATTCGGAATTGTCTTCGGTTCTTTGGGTGCGGCCCGGGACTGTCTGGAAACGGCGATTTCCTACGCGGTCGACCGGCAGGCGTTCGATCGGCTCGTAGCCGGCTTCCAGCTGACGCAGCAGAAACTCGCTGATATGGCGCTAGAATTGCAGAAAGGGTTTTTGCTGGCGTTGCATCTTGGTCGACTGAAGGACGCGGGCAATTTGCAGCCGCGCCAGGTCAGTCTGGGCAAGCTGAACAATGTCCGCGAGGCGCTCTCGATTGCCCGGACCTGCCGCACTATTCTGGGTGCCAACGGCATAACGCTGGAATACCCGGTGCTGCGGCACGCCAACAACCTCGAGTCGGTGCTGACCTACGAGGGAACGTCCGAGGTGCACACGCTGGTGATTGGCCAGGCGCTGACCGGCATCAACGCCTTCAATTAAGGCAATCGGTCGCCCCGCACCCGTGCCATCCCGCTCCCCCGCGCATGCGCCCACAGCGCCACCAACCCGCTTCGCCACGCCTGCTCGGCCGAAGTTGATCATGAAGTTCCCGACGTTTCGGTCGGCGTGTCGTCGGCGTGTCGCGCAGGGAACTTCATGATCAACGTCGGCTGGGGCTCCGACCGAAGTCCGCCCGGTCGGGCGGGGTCGACCCCGGCAGCAGCCGGGGTCGTGGTCGGGTCCGGTGGTGAGGCGCGCAGCCGCGAGCCGCGCAGCCGCGAGCCGCGCAGCCGCGTGCCGGGGGCCTCGGGCCTCGGGCCTCGGGCCTCGGGCCTCGGGCCCCGGGCCCCGGGCCCCGGGCCCCGGGCCTCGACGACCCCTACTCGACGGTGACGGATTTCGCCAGATTGCGGGGCTTGTCCACGTCGTACCCGCGCGCCTGCGCCAGTTCGGCCGCGAACACCTGCAACGGCACAGTCGTCACCAACGGAGCGAACAGGGTCGACGTATGCGGCACCTCAATTAAATGATGCGCCAGCGGTTTCACCGATTTATCGCCCTCTTCGGCAATGACGATCGTACGAGCCCCACGAGCCCGGATCTCCGCGATATTCGACAGCATTTTGTCATGCAACACACTCCGGCCGCGCGGCGACGGCACCAGCACGACCACCGGCAGATTGTCCTCGATCAACGCGATCGGCCCGTGTTTCAGCTCGCCGGCCGGAAAGCCCTCGGCGTGCATGTACGCCAATTCCTTGAGCTTCAACGCACCTTCCAACGCGACCGGGTAACCCACATGCCGGCCCAAGAACAGTACCGCCTTGGAATCGGCCAAATCCCGCGCCAACGCCCGCACAGGGTCCACTGTGGACAACGACTCGGCCACCAACGACGGCATCGCCGACAACGCCAGAAATTCGCGTTCGACCTCGTCCTCGTACTTCTTACCCTGCACCTGGGCCAACGCCAGACCAACCAGGCACGAGGCCGCGACCTGCGTCAGGAACGTCTTGGTCGCGGCCACGCCCACCTCCGGCCCGGCCCGCGTATAAAGCACCGCATCCGACTCCCGCGGAATCTGCGAGCCGTTGGTATTGCAAATCGACAGCACCCGGGCCTTCTGCTCGCGGGCGTGCCGCACCGCCTCCAGCGTGTCGGCCGTTTCGCCGCTCTGCGACACCGCGACCACCAACGTATCCCGGTCCAGCACCGGATCGCGGTACCGGAATTCCGAGGCGATCTCCACCTCGACCGGTAGCCGGGTCCAATGCTCTATCGCGTATTTCGCGATCAACCCGGAGTGGTAGGCCGACCCGCACGCGACCACGAACACCTTGTCGACGTCACGCAGATCCTGATCATCGAGCCGTTCCTCGTCCAGAATTATCCGGCCTTCGGAGAAATGCCCGCGCAACGTGTCGGCGACCGCGGTCGGCTGCTCCTGGATCTCCTTCAGCATGAAATAGTCGTGGCCGCCCTTTTCCGCCGCCGAGGTATCCCAGTCGACGTAAAAAGCCTTGCCCGTAGCCGATTCGCCCGCGAAATCCATAATCGAATAGCCATCGGCCCGCAGCTCGACGACCTGGTCCTGGGCCAATTCGATGGCATTGCGGGTGAACGCGATAAACGCCGATACGTCGCTGGCCAGGAACATTTCGCCCTCGCCGACACCGACTACCAGCGGCGAATTGCGCCGGGCACCGACCACCACACCGGGCATATCGCGGTGCACCACGACGAGCGTGAACGCCCCGCGCAACCGGCGGGCCACCTGCCGCACCGCCTCGGCCAAGCCGGCATCGATCGGCTGCTCCTCGATCAGGTGCGCGACCAACTCGGTGTCGGTTTCGCTACGCAACTCGTGACCGCGGGCCTCCAGCTCCGTCCGCAGCGCGACGAAGTTCTCGATAATGCCGTTGTGGATCACCGCGATCGCGCCCGAGCAGTCCCGGTGCGGGTGCGCGTTGATATCGGTCGGCGCGCCGTGCGTCGCCCACCGGGTGTGCCCCATTCCGGTGCTCCCGGACAAATCGACGCCGGCCAGCTCCTTCTCCAGATTGGCCAGCCGCCCGGCCTTGCGTTCGACCCGGAGCGCTCCGTCCACAATGGCCAGACCGGCCGAGTCGTAACCCCGATATTCCAATCGACGTAGGCCATCCAGCACAACGTCACAAGCCGCTCGGTGGCCCACGTATCCGACGATGCCGCACATGCTTCCCGAGGCTAGCGGCTCACCTATTCGGCGCGACGGCCATGTCGTGCAGTGGGTGCAAACGCGAGCGGTATTACGCCGGGAGCAGCCGGGTCAGTAGGGTCCGTACGATCTGGCGGGCAAACCGCTCGGCCGAACTACCCGCCGCGTGCTCACCGACCACATGGCCGAAGAACGCCCGTTGGAAGCAGGCGCCCAGCAGCAGTTCGGCCGCGGCATCGGGGTCGGCGTCGGCCGCGAGCCGACCTGCTTGCTGCTCCAGCCGCAGGTATCCCGCGACCGCCCGGATGCCCAGATGCGGCCCCACGCCGGCCTCTTTCATCTGCTCCCGATGCCGGGCCAGTAACCCCTGCTC
Organism: Mycobacteriales bacterium; assembly: GCA_040414495.1. GTDB lineage: Bacteria > Actinomycetota > Actinomycetes > Mycobacteriales > QHCD01 > DATAVB01. The sequence goes on along the minus strand of JBEDUI010000060.1, from coordinate 48,629 downwards.
GGCGAACAGCGACGCCATCATCGGCGTGCCCTGCTCGTAAAACTCGACCGCCGTCAGCGCGACTTCCCGCAGCGTGTCGGCCATCTCGCCCAGGCCGACCCGTTCGGGCAGATCGGCCAGCAACGGGATGAACGGTGGCAACCGCTCGCGCAGCACGGTCAGCACGAGTTCGTTCTTGTCCTGAAAGTTCTTGTACAGCGTGGCCTCGGACAGGCCGGCCGCCCTGGCGATCTCCTTGGTGGTGGCGCGCGCCAGGCCCAGCCGCCGTACGACCTCGGCGGCGGCGTCGAGGATCCGATCGCGCGTACTCACCGGACGCCTCTGGCTTTCACGGTCGTTGATCGTTGCACGCTCCTCATACCGGGTTGCGTTGCTGTCTGCCCGATGCCTATCGTACGTGGTGAGTGAGCGTTTACTCACCATGATCGTTTGGGGCACGGCGCGGGGCAAAGCCGGGCGAGACGAGCACGGCGGGGTCAGGACACAGATCGGGGAGGCGAGCATGCACATCACGGTTTTCGGGGCCACCGGCGGCACCGGATCGCAGGTCGTCGCGCAGGCATTGGAGGCCGGGCACCGGGTCACGGCCATCGTCCGCGACCCGAGTCGGCTCACGACGAAGCACGAGCGGCTCGAGATCCGGACCGGGGACGTGCTCAAGAAGGTCACGCTCGGCGCGACCGACGCTGTCATCTCGGCGCTCGGCCCGCGATCCAAATCCGAGACCGCGGCCGGCGTGCTGGAGAACGGGGTACGCAGCATCGTCACCGCGATGCAGGCGGCGCAGGTACGGCGATTGCTGGTCGTCAGCGTGGCCCCGCTGGCCCCGGCCGATCCGCACGACACGCTGCCGTACCGGCTGGTGCTGAAGCCGTTGATCAGCCGGCTGCTGGCCGGTGCGTACGCCGATACCGCGCGGATGGAAGACATCGTCCGCGGCAGCGGTCTGGAGTGGACGATCGTGCGCCCGCCGCGGCTGACCGACAAGCCACGCACCGGGAAATATCGCACCGCGATCGACCGCACGGTGCGGCGCGGCTACACGATCGGCCGGGCCGATGTCGCCGATCTGCTGCTGCGCAGCGTCGATGACCCGGCCACGGTCAAGGCCGCCGTCGCGATCGGCTACTAGAACCTCAGCAAATACGCGGCAGCTGCTCCCCGATCGGTGTGTCGACCACGCGGGTCCCGCCGAGCGCGGTCCGGGTGACGGTCATGCCCGGGTGTTCATCGACCACCTCGCCGATGATGACCGCCTCCTTGCCCAGCGGATGCGCCTGCATCGCGGCGAGTACGACATCGGCCTGCTCCTTCGGCACGATCGCGACCAGCTTGCCCTCGTTGGCCACGTACAACGGATCCAGCCCGAGGAACGCGCAGGCGTTGGCGACCTCCATCGGAACCGGCAGGCTGCGTTCGGCCAACTGCATGCCGACGCCTGCGGCCGCGGCGATCTCGTTGAGCGAGGTCGCGAGGCCACCCCGGGTTGGATCGCGCAGCACGTGGATGTCGGGCGTGGCCGCAAGCATTGCCGCGACCAGACCGTTCAACGGCGCGCTGTCGCTCTGGATTTCCGTACCGAACTCGATGCCCTCCCGCACGCTCATGATCGCGACCCCGTGCACCCCGATCACACCGCTGACGATCAGTACGTCGCCAGGCCGGGCCCGCTGCGGCCGGATATCCACCCCGTCGGGCACCAGGCCGATGCCGGCCGTATTGATGTACACGCCGTCGCCGTGCCCGGCGTCGACCACTTTGGTGTCACCGGCCGCGACCTGTACGCCGGCCCGTTCAGCGGCCGCCCCCAGGTCGGCCGCGACCCGTCCGACGACCGCCAGGTCGACCCCTTCCTCGAGGATGAAGCCGCACGACAGGTACGCCGCCGCGGCGCCGCTGCAGGCCAGGTCGTTGACCGTGCCGTTGACGGCGAGGTGGCCGATGCTGCCGCCGGGGAAGAACAACGGCCGCACCACGAACGAATCCGTCGAGAACGCGAGCCGCTCCGCACCCATTGACACAACAGCCGAATCGGCCAGCCCGGCCAGAATCGGGTTGCCGAATGCCGGTACGAAAAGGTGCTCGATCAATTCGGCCGACATCGCACCGCCACCACCGTGTCCCATCACGACCGACGGTTGGTCCCGCAATGGCACTGGGCACACCCAACCGGTGATGTCGAGCTGGTCAGCCAACGGAGCTCACCTCTTTTTCGTTTTCCAGCCGCCGGTACAGGTAGTACGCCGCGCACGCGCCCTCGCTGGAGACCATGGTCGCGCCCAACGGGTTGCGGGGTGTACACAACGTGCCGAATGCCTCGCATTCGTGCGGTTTCAATAGGCCCTGCAATACCTCGCCGCTACGGCAGATCGTCGATTCCTTCGTATCGATATCACCGACCTGGAACCGGTATTCGGCATCGAATTCGCGGTATTTCGGCGACAACCGCCAGCCGCTGGCCGGAATCGTGCCGATCCCGCGCCAGGCCCGGTCGGTCACCTCGAACACGTCGGCCAGCATTGCCTGCGCCGCAACGTTTCCCTCCGGGAGCACGACCCGTTGGTACGCATTGTCCACAGTGTGCTCGCCGCTTTCGAGCTGATGTACGGTACGGCGAATTCCCTCCAGAATGTCCAGCGGTTCGAAACCGGTGACGACGATCGGCACTTCGTACCGTTCGGCCAGCGGCGGGTATTCGCGGGTGCCCATCACGCTGCACACGTGCCCGGCGGCGAGGAATCCCTGCACCCGACAGGACGGCGATTCCATGATCGCCGCGATGGCGGGCGGCACCAGCACGTGCGACACCAACAGGCTGAAGTTCGCAATTCCCAACCGTTGCGCCTGATAGACGGTCATCGCGTTCGGCGGGGCGGTGGTTTCGAACCCGATTCCGAAGAAGACGACCTGCCGGTCCGGATTCGCTTTCGCGATCTTCAGCGCATCCAAGGGCGAATACACGACCCGGACGTCACCGCCGGCGCTCTTGATCTGGAACAGATCCCGCCCGCTGCCCGGAACCCGCAGCATGTCGCCGAATGAGCAGAACGTGACGTCTGGTCTGGCCGCGATCTCCAGTGCCTTGTCGATGATTTCCAGTGGCGTCACACAGACCGGACAGCCCGGTCCGTGGATCATTTCGATCTCGTCCGGAATCAACTGGTCGATCCCGTGCCGGATGATCGAATGCGTCTGTCCACCGCAGACTTCCATGATCGCCCACGGTTTGGTCGTGGTGGCGTGAATATCGTCGACCAGGTGCCTGGCCAACTCGGGATCGCTGAATTCGTCGAGATACTTCATGTCCGCACCCCCTCTCCGGAGGACCCGGCGCCGTCCGGTCGCTGCGCGCCGGCCTGGGCGGCGGCCCGGCCCCACGCATCGCCGAACTCGGCGTCGATTTCGCCCAGCTGCCGGAACAGTTCGAGCGTCTGCAGCGCTGATTCCTCATCGAGCCGCTGCAACGCGAATCCGACGTGGACGATCGTGTAATCGCCAATTTCTATATCAGGTACGAATTCCAGGCATACGTCTTTTTCAATGCCACCGAAATCCACTGTGGCCATTCGGGTGTCATCCTGGTCGCGGATCGCCACGACCTTTCCCGGCACCGCCAAACACATCGCTACCTCCCTTGGTTGACCGCGGCCGCGACCAGCAACTGGCCCAGGGCCAGCCCCGCGTCGCTGGGCGGAACCTTCTCGTGCCGCAGCACGGTGAAACCACGCTCGGTGAGCCGCCGGGTCGTCCCGGAAGTGACCACGGTGTTGAGAAAAACCCCGCCCGAGAGCGCCACTGTGGACAGTCCTGTCCTTGCTCGGGCCCGATCGGCCAGCGCCGCAATCAATTCGACCACGGCCAGATGGAACCGGGCCGCGATCACCGCTTTTTCCGTACCGGCCCGAATATCGGCGACCACCGCGGCCAACACCGGGGCCGGATCGAATTCGGATTCGCCCACGCCAAAGGCGTATCCAGGGCCGCACCGCCCGATTGCCTTACGGGCCAGGCCTTCCAGCTCGATAGCGGCCTGCGCCTCGTACCCGATCCGCTGGCAGACCCCGGCCAGCGACGCTACCGCGTCGAAGAGCCGGCCCATGCTCGATGTCGGTACGCAGCCGAGGTTGCGCCGCAACGCAGCGGCCAGGATCGACCGTTCCCGTTCGGTGCAGGCCGCCACGCTGGGTAGGTCGGCGTCCCAGGGCAGGCCGGCCGCATGCAGGTGGGCCAATGCCATCCGGCACGGGTTACGTACCCCGGCATCACCACCGGGCAACGGGACGTACGCCAGATGCGCGACCCGTTCGACGGCCTCGTACCCACCGAGCAGGACCTCACCGCCCCAGACCGCGCCGTCGTCGCCGTAACCGGTGCCATCGAACGCGAACCCGATCACCGGCCCGGTCACCCCGTGCTCCCCCATGACCGCGGCGATGTGAGCGTGATGGTGCTGCACCCGGACGACCGGCCCCGACCGGGCGACCCACGACGCGCTCCGATAACCGGGATGCCGATCGGCGACCACGGTCCGCGCCTCGACCCCGGTCAGCGCGGCCAGGTGCGTCCGGGCGGCGTCGAATGCCCGCAACGTAGCCAGATCGTCCATGTCGCCGACGTGCCCCGACAGCCAGGCGTACCGATCCTCGCCCAGGCAGAACGTGTTCTTCTCATCGCCACCGGCCGCCAGCGCCGGGGTCACCGGGACCGGCAACGCGACCGGGAACGGGGCGTATCCCCGCGAGCGACGGACCGGAAGTTCGAGCCCGTCCACCACCCGGATGACCGAGTCGTCGCACGGTACGTGGATCGGGCGGTCGTGGCCGAGGAACGCATCGGCCAGCCCGGCCAGCCTGATCCGCGCCTCGGAATCGTCGGTCACGATCGGCTCGCCAGCGACGTTCCCGCTGGTCATCACCAGCGCCCGCGGGCCGGGCGCATCACCGGGCAGACCGAACAGCAGCACGTGCAGCGGGGTGTACGCCAGCATGACGCCCAGGTCCGGGTTGCCGGGTGCAACCGCGTCCGCGATCGGCGCGCCCGCCAGGCGTTCCAGCAGGACGATCGGCCGGCGGATCCCGGTCAGCAGGGCCTCGGCGCCCTCGACCCGGACCAGGTCCCGGGCGGTGGCGAGCTCCGGCACCATCAACGCGAACGGCTTGTTGCCCCGGTCCTTGCGTTTGCGCAGCGTCGCCACGGCGCTCTCGTTACCGGCGTCGCAGGCCAGGTGGTAGCCGCCCAGGCCCTTGACCGCGACCACGGCACCCGCGGCGAGCAGAGAACGGGCGCCGGCCAGCGCGTCGTCGCCGACGCTGCCGTCGTCGAGGAACAGCCGCGGACCGCAGTCCGGACAGGCGATCGGCTGGGCGTGGTAGCGGCGGTCGGCCGGGTCGGCGTACTCGCGGGCGCACCGCCGGCACATCGGGAAACCGGCCATCGTGGTGGCGGCGCGGTCGTACGGCAGCCCGGTGATGATCGTGAACCGGGGGCCGCAGTTCGTGCAGGTGATGAACGGATGGCGGTAGCGGCGGTCGGCCGGATCGGTCAGCTCACGCAGACAGTCGGCGCAGATCGCCACGTCGGGCGAGACAAGGGTGCGACCACCGGCCGAGCGCGAGGCGTCGATACGGAATTCGGTGCCGCCGCGGACCGGAACGGCCTGCCAGCGCACGTCGGCGACAACGGCCAGCGGCGGCGCGTCGGTCCGTACCCGCCGGCAGAACTCGGCGACCGCATCGGCCGAGCCCTCGACCTCGGCGATCACGCCGGCCGAGGTGTTGCACACCGAGCCCGAAAGCCCAAGCTGGCGGGCCAGCGCGTACACAAAGGGCCGGAAACCGACGCCCTGAACCACGCCGGCGACGTTCACCCGTCGGCGCTCGCGCGGCACGCCACCTGTGCCCTCTGGTGTCGTCAACGATCACCGCCCGCGGGTGCGCCGCGCGGCCGGGACCGGCCGCGAGCGGACCGTAACACCGGCCGAAGCGGGCGGGCACTAGCTGAGTTTCGCCCCTATCAATGGCGGGCTCAGACGCGGGCGACGATCTCCGCCAGGCCACGGGCAACCGCATCGGCCTCGGCCTCGGTCGGCGCCTCCACCATCACCCGTACCAACTGCTCCGTGCCCGAGGGCCGCAGCAACACTCGGCCGTCGGAACCGAGCCGGGCACTGGCCGCTTCGACCGCGTCGCTGACCTCACGGGCCACCGAGACCCGGGCCTTGTCGGCCACCTTGACGTTGAGCAGCACCTGCGGCAGCCGTTCGACCACGCCGGCCAACTCCGCCACCGGGCTGCCGGTCGCCGCCATCCGGCTGAGCAACCACAACGCGGTGAGCATGCCATCGCCGGTGGTGGCGTGGTCGGCGAAGACCAGGTGTCCGCTCTGCTCGCCGCCCAGAGACAGTCGGCCCTCGCGCAGCGCCTCGAGCAGATACCGGTCGCCTACGGGCGTGGTGAGTACGGAGATGCCGTGCTTGTGCATGGCGTGGTGGAAGCCGAGGTTGCTCATCACGGTCGCCACGACCGTGTCCTCGCGCAGCTGGCCCGCTTCCTGCAGCGCCAGCGCGCAAATGGCGAGGATCGCATCGCCGTCGACCACATCACCGGTGGCCGACACGGCCAGGCAGCGGTCGGCGTCCCCGTCGTGGGCGATGCCGATATCCGCGCCGGTTTCCCGGACTTTCGCGATCAGCGGTTCGAGGTGGGTCGACCCGCAGCCGGCGTTGATGTTCAGGCCGTCCGGTTCGGCGCCGATCGCAGTGACCTCGGCCCCGGCCCGTCGGTACACCTCCGGCGCGATGCCGGCCGAGGCGCCGTGGGCGCAGTCGACGACGATTCGCAGTCCGTCCAGCCGGTGCGGCAGGTTCTCCAGGGCGTGGTCGGCGTACCGCTGCGCGGCGTCCGGTAGCTCCCGGACCCGGCCGACCGACTCGCCGGTGGGGCGCGCGACCGGAGTGTGCATGTGCGCCTCGACCGCGTCCTCGACGACGTCGGGCAACTTCAGACCACCGCGGCCGAAGAGCTTGATGCCGTTGTCGGGCATCGGGTTGTGGCTGGCCGACAGCACCACGCCAAGGTCGGCGCCGGTGTCCTCGGTCAGGTACGCGACGGCCGGCGTGGGGACCACACCGGCCCGCAGTACGTCCGCACCGGCGCTGGTCAGCCCGGCCACGACCGCGGCCTCGAGCATCTCGCCGCTCGCGCGCGGGTCCCGGCCGACCAACGCGACCGGGCGGTGCGACGCGTCGGACTCGACCAGCACCCCGGTCGCGGCCACAGCCACGGCCATCGCCAACTCTGGTGTCAGATCACCGTTGGCCAGGCCACGTACGCCATCAGTGCCGAAGAGGCGGCCCATAAGGTTGGCGCCCGACTACCGCTTGGAGTACTGAGGCGCCTTGCGGGCCTTCTTCAGGCCGTACTTCTTACGTTCCTTCACCCGAGCATCCCGGGTCAGGAAGCCGGCCCGCTTCAACGCCGGGCGGTCATCCGGGTCGTTCTCGACCAGCGCCCGGGCGAGGGCCAGTCGCAGCGCACCGGCCTGGCCGGTGGTGCCGCCGCCGCGCAGGGTGGCGACCACGTCGAACTGCTCGGCCTTCTCCAGCGTGACCAGCGGCTCTTTCACGATCTGCTGGTGCACCTTGTTGGGGAAGTACGCGTCGAGCGTCTTGCCGTTGAGCGTGAAGTTGCCGGTGCCCGGGAGCAGCCGCACTCGCACCACCGACTCTTTGCGGCGGCCCACGGTCTGCGGCGGGCCGGGACGACGACGGGTGGCGACCGGGGTGGTGGCGCCCGGGCCGACCGCGGCCGGCGTCGGGACGTCGCCCTGGTCAGCGGAGCCGACCGCCGCGCCGACCGAGGAGGTCAGCGGCTCAGGCGTCGAGTCGACGTCGTACTGCTCGGTGTCATCGGATGTGGTCACAACGTCCTCGGGTTCGCTCACTGGCTGACCTGGCTGATCTCGTACGGTTCCGGCTGCTGCGCGGCGTGGGGGTGCTCGGCGCCCGCGTAGACCTTCAGCTTCGAGAGCTGCTTACGGCCCAGCGAACCCTTCGGCAACATGCCCTTCACGGCCTGCTCCACAACGCGGGTCGGCCGCGTCTCGAGCAGCTCGCCGACGCTCTTGGCCGACAGACCGCCCGGGTAACCGGAGTGCCGGTAGGCCATCTTGGACTGCCGCTTGTTGCCGGTCAGCGCCACCTTCTCGGCGTTGACGACGATCACGAAGTCCCCGGTGTCGACGTGCGGCGCGTACTGCGGCTTGTGCTTACCCCGCAGCAGGGTCGCGGTCTGGCTCGCCAACCGACCGAGCACGACGTCGGTCGCGTCGATGACGTGCCAACGGCGCGTAACTTCACCGGGTTTCGGACTGTACGTGGGCACGGCTTATCGCCTTTGCTGTGATGGTCAACCGGATAGGTGTGCGGCGAGCCTATGCGATAGGCCCCCAATGCGATGGGCCCCATGCGATGAACATGGACAACGCATTTGCATACCGACTGGCGAGGATACTGGCTCGCCACACGAGGGTCAAAACGAGGTCAGTCGGTGCGCCTTAACAACTATTGGGGCGTGAGTTTCAGCTGGTCGTCGACCATCTTGAGCACCCGGCTGCTGTCCTTGGACCGGGTGTGCGCGACCTTCGAGTCCTCGGCGCTCCAGTACAGATCGACCTGGGCCACGTACCGACCCGCGACCACCCAGCAGTCGTGCCGGAACTCGTGGAAATCGCTCGTCCCGTTCGGATAGCTGAGCAGGCACGTGATGTCCTTCGGCACGACAGGGGCGCCCTTGCGCGTTTTGCCCTTCGGTAGCGGGAGGCCGGTCGTCGTCTTGTCGGTCTCCTTGGCCAGTTTCAGCTCGAAGCTCTGGACCCGCTTGGCCGCCGCTTTGTCCTTGAGTTCGTAGAGGCTGACCGCGCCGAGCTGGGTGTTCGTCTCACCGGAGGGAACGCCGGTGCGGTAGTACGCCTCGGTCATGCCGTTTTCCTTCAGCACCGGCACTTCCTTGGCCGCGTCGGTCGCTACGTCCGAGTACGTCTGCACCGAGTAGCCGCCCGCGCTCCAGTCCGGGTCACCGGCCGGTTGCAACGTCTTGGCGTCCAGCTGCTGCGGGTCGTCGTCGAGCTTGCCGATCTTGTCGGCCGGGGTCGGCGTGAACGACTTGATCTTGGCCAGTTCCTTGCGGATCAGGTTGGACGCCATGCCGCGCACCGTGTCCAACCGGCCCTGGCCGCCAGGGGTGGTGCCGGTGTCGATGTCGACATAAACGACCATCCGGCCCTCGACCACCAGGCCGTTGATGGCCGAGTTGCTGGCATCGCTGGTCGGATAGACGCCGACGTACGCCTGCGGCAGGCCGGGCAGGGTCGAGCTCTTGGCCTTACCGCCGGAGGTGCTGATCGCGAGGGCTTGCGCCATCAGCTTGGCGTGCGACTCGTCGTAGGCCTCCATCACGCCGAGCACGCCACCGATCGAGTTCTTGGCGCCCTTGATGTTGAAGCAGTTGAACCACCCGGTGACGTATCCGCCGATCTTGAGCAGCGTGCCGGAGTTGTCACCGAAGACCAGGCTCTCGGCCTGTGACACCGACGGGAACGGCCCCTTCGGAATCTGGCACGTGTCTTGCTTCACGTGAAAGATGTCGTCCGGCGACACCTGGTACGGACCGAGCCGATGGCTCTCGATGATCGCACCGGACAGCGGAACGCGCGGCGTTGACGACCCACCCGATGAGCTCGGCGCGTCCGGCGAACTCGGGGCGTCCGACGACGAGGAGGAGGTGGGCGGCGCCGGCTGGTTGCCCGCGGCTTGTCCTTTTCCCCGTACCGCGGTGGAGCATCCCGCCAACGCGACGACAGCCGCCATGCACACGCCAGCTCTACGCAACCAGGACATCATGGACTAGAGAATAGGTGAGTCCGGCAGGTCTCGGGCACCGCCGGTCAATTCCACACCGGCTCGGCGGATTCGGATACCGAGCAGTCCTCACCGAATCGGAGATAGCGATCGAAACCGCGCGCGAACCAGCGATCGTGCGTCACCGCCAACACCGTTCCCTCGAACGCATCGAGCCCCTCCTCCAATGCCTCGGCACTGGCCAGATCCAGGTTGTCGGTCGGCTCATCGAGCAACAACATCGTCGACCCGGACAACTCCAGCAGCAGAATCTGGAACCGTGCCTGCTGGCCACCGGACAGCGACCCGAAGGTCTGGTCCGCCTGCTGCTGCAGTTCGTACCGCCGTAATGCCCCCATCGCCCGGCCCCGATCCAAACTGGGCCGGTCCTCATCGCCGCGCCAGAGAATGTCCACCAACGTGCGGTCGGTCAATTCCGGGTGATCGTGCGTTTGTACGAAATGACCCGGCACTACCCGCGCACCCAACTTCCACTGTCCACTGTGGTCGACGGCTTGGCCAGCGAGTAGGCGCAGGAAATGCGATTTCCCGGTTCCGTTCGCCCCGAGTACCGCGACCCGTTCGCCGTAAAAGACCTCCACGTCGAATGGATCGGTCAGGCCGGTCAGCTCCAAATTCTCACAGGTCAGCGCTCGTACGCCGGTACGTCCACCGCGCAGCCGCATTTTCACGTCCTGTTCGCGCGGGCGTTCCGGTGGCGGTCCGGCTTCTTCGAATTTCCGTAGCCGGGTCTGCATTGCGTGATATCGCGGTGCCATTACGTCGGAAATCTTCGCCTGCTGCTGCAGGGTCCGGACCAGTTCCTTGAGCCGTTTGTGTTCCTCGTTCCAGCGGCGGTGCAGCTCATCCAGCCGTTCGATACGGTCCTGGCGGGCCTCGTGATAGCTGGCGAATCCGCCGCCGTGTACCCAGGTGGAATACGCTTCGACGGTGACAATTCGCTGCGCGGTGCGGGCCAACAATTCCCGGTCGTGGCTGACGTACAGCACGGTTTTCGGGGTCGCCCGCAGTTGTTCCTCCAGCCACCGTTTGCCGGGTACGTCGAGGTAGTTGTCCGGCTCATCGAGCAGGAGTACGGAATCCTCGCCGCGCAGCAGGGCTTCCAGCGCCAGCCGTTTCTGCTCGCCGCCGGAGAGTTGGCTGACCGGCCGTCCTCCGGCCACATCCAACGGCTGGTCCAATGTGGCCACCGTCGCGGTATCCCAGAGGATTTCAGCCTCGTAGCCGCCGGCGTCGCCCCAGGCGGTCAGCGCATTCGCGTACCTGATGTGCGCCGCGTCGTTGCCGTTGCTGTGCAGGTCGCGCTCGGCCCGGGCGAGGTGGGCCCCGGCCTGCCGGAGCGCCGGCCCGGACAGGGACAGCAGCAGCTCGCGGACCGTCGTACCGTCGCTGACCGAGCCGATGAACTGCCGCATCACGCCCAGCCCGCCGTCGCCGGTGACCACGCCCTCGGTCGGCTGCAGGTCACCGGCGATGATGCGCAGCAAGGTCGTTTTACCGGTGCCGTTCGCGCCGATCAGGGCGCTCTTCGCGCCCTCGCCGACCCGGAACGAGACGTCATTCAGCAGCGGCCGGCCGTCGGGCAGGACGTAGCTCACGTGCGCGATGTCGAGGTACCCCACGCCGTCAGTCTGGCCGGTCGGCCGGTCCGGCCGCATCAGACTTTCTCGCTCGAGCCGGCTGCGGCGTTACTCGCGGCCAGGCCGCGCCGACCACTCAACGAAGCCGCTGCGGCCCTGGCCGGGCGACTCGATCGAAGCTTGCCTAATTCGCATTACGCCCCAGGCACGAGCTCGCCGCGGTCCCGGCCGCGATCGTGATGACTTTCGTACGCACATCGTTGACAAAATCCATCACGATCACGAAACCCGTACAGACATGCCCCCGCCGCAACACTCGACCAACCCAGACGCCCACCCAGCCCGACCACGCCGACCCGCACACTCGACCAACCCGGACGATGATCGTGAGTAGATTTGATATCGAAATCGAGCGCAAATTCACTCACGATCATGAAAATCAAACAGCGAGCCTCAGGCGGTCGGATCCAACAACAGTTTCATCGCGCTGGCGGCGCGCAGCCGTTCGATCGCGGCAGCGCCTTGGCTGAGCGGAATCACCTGCGTCACAAGCGAATCGAAGTCCACCGCATCCCGGGTCACCAATTCGATGGCGGCCAGAATGTCGGCCCGCGTATAAATCCGGGTACCGATCAACGTCAGCTCGCCAAACATGAAGCTCAACAGATCGACCGGCTGCGGCGCGGGCGGATAAGCACCCACCAACGTCACCCGCCCGCCAGGCCGGACCCACCGGCTCATCGTCGGCGCCACGGCCGGAATTCCGGTGGCGTCAAAAACCACATCGGCCGCAGGCTCGGCGGAATCCACAGTAGACAGACCGAGTGCGTGCGCCAATTTTCGTCGGACCGGCGACGGCTCGGAAATCGTGACGTTGCCACCAGCCAATCTGGCCAGAATTCCGATGATGCAGCCGATCGGACCGGCGCCGATGATATGCACCCGTTCACCCAACCGAAGTCCGGAACGACGAATGGCCCGCACCCCGACCGCGAGCGGCTCGATCAACGCTGCCGACCGCAGATTCACCCCGGCCGGCAGCGGATACAGCCCGTACCCGGGAACGACGACCTCAGGGCAGGCCGCGCCAGGATAATCAATGCCAACCGACGTCAACCGCTGACAAACCTGGACCAGCCCACGGCTACAGGCATCGCATTCTCCACAATGGACAAACGGGTTGACGAAAACCGCCTGTCCAGCCGGCAGATCACCGAAACGCGACGCCAGCCGGCCGGAGAATTCGTGCCCGATAACCAGCCCTGGCTGAGCCCGCGAATGCTCACCGGCGCAGATATGCAGATCGGTCCCGCACAGCCCGGCGTACGCAACCTCGACCCGGGCCCACCCATCCCGGCTCTCCGGCCGCCGCACCGATTCCACCGCAACGCTCGAGCCGCCCTGCCAGACCAGGGCCGGCACCGTGGCGCTCATCGCGCCGCCTGTTCCACCGCGACGTCCTCCTGCTCAACGTGGCCGTACACCTCCCGCAGGATAGACGTCGCGGCCAGGAATCCGGCCAACGACAGCACGGAAACCGGGATCAACGGTCTGGTCAAGCAGCTCGGGGTCGACGGGACGCTTTGGCGAGGTGAACGGCAGCTACCAGACCTACGTCAACACGCTGCCGTCGTACCTGAACGCCGCTCCGCCGGTTTACGGCCGCTGCCTTGAGTCGAATTTCGACGAACGCCCGCGCTACCCGATCCTCTATGCACCGGGTACGGAGAACCAGGTCCGGTGCTTCAAGGACCAAACGCCACAGCTATTATTCGGCCGAACCGTATCCACTGTGGACAATGACATCGCCAATTCGACACGCATGTCGCCGATCGACAATTTCACGTTCATCTACGCCTGGAACGAATGACACGAGGGCGGCTATATCGAACCGAATAAGCGCGACGGCTGCGAATACCTGAACCTCATCCAGACCGGCCTGCACCTAGGCACCAGCGGCGGCAGCGGCTGCGTACCCAACCCGACCGTCAACTAGGTGCGACGCCGCCGGGTGGCCATGGCCCGGGCCGCCAACTCATCGTCGGGCGGATAGGCCACCTCGACCAACGTCAACCCGTGCGCCGGCGCGACCACAACCGCATCGGCCCGCTCAGTCCGGCGCAGCAAGGACGCCGGCCAAGCCGCCTCGTGCCGGCCATCGCCGACCGCGAGCAAGGCACCGACCAGGCTGCGCACCATCTGGTGGCAGAACGCGTCGGCCTGCACGCTGACGACGAGCGTGTCGCCGATACGGCTCCAGGACAGGTGTTGCAGCGCCCGGATCGTCGTAGCGCCCTCGCGGCGCCGGCAGAACGCCGCGAAGTCGTGCTCGCCAAGCAATTCGTCGCTGGCCCGTTGCATCGCGGCCTCGTCCAGTGGCCGCGGCCAGGCCAGCGTGTCGGCCCGACGCAGCGGGTTCGCACCCCACGGCGCATCGGTGACTCGGTATTCGTACCGCCGGTACAGGGCCCCGAACCGGGCGTCAAAGCCAACCGGCGCTGGCCCCACCGACGGCACCCGGACATCACGCGGCAGTACCCCGGCCAGGCGCCGCACCAACGAATCGGCCACCGGCTCCCACGCCGCGGCCGGCACATCCAGATGCGCCACCTGACCGGTTGCATGCACCCCGGCATCGGTCCGCCCGGCCACGGTCAGGCCAGCATCGGCCCGCAGAATCCGGGACAGCGTCTCCTCGAGTACCCCGGCGACCGTACGACGCCCCGGCTGCCGGGCCCACCCGGAGAAATCGGTGCCGTCGTACGCGATAGCCAAGCGCAGACGAACGAGCCCGCCATCCCCCGGTTGGGAGGTGGCGGGCTCGTCGATGCCGGATGTCGGTCGGGTCAGGACTCGCCCTTCTCGTCCGACTCAGTCGCCTCGTCGGTCTCGGACTCAGCCTCGTCGGACGCTTCCGCGCTCTCGGCCTCAGCGTCCGCGGCCTTCGCCTCTTCGGCCACCGCCGCGGCGGTCGGCGACTCGGCCGCCAACTCCTCGGCCGCCTCCGCGGTCGCACCGGTCGGCGCATTGCGGCGGGCGAACCGGGTGCCGCGGGCGCGCTCGCCCTCGTCCACTGCCTGCTGGGCGACGGTCAACGCCTCGACCAACTCGATGACGGCCATCGGGGCGTTGTCGCCCTTACGCGGGCCGACCTTGGTGATCCTGGTGTAGCCACCGGGACGGGCCGAGTAGCTCGGGCCGATCTGGTTGAACAGATGGGCCACCACGTCCTTGTCCCGCACCACGGTGAGCACCTGACGACGGGCGTGCAGGTCACCGCGCTTGGCAAAGGTGATCAGCCGCTCCGCCAGCGGGCGCAGCCGCTTGGCCTTCGCCTCGGTCGTGGTGATCTTGCCGTGCTCGAACAGCGATGTCGCCAGGTTCGCGAGCATCAGGCGCTGGTGCGCCGGGCCGCTGCCGAGACGGTGACCCTTGGTGGGCGTAGGCATGTCAGGTGCTCCTCGAAATGGTTATCGGCGACTGACGTCGCTCTACAGCTGCTCGGTTTCGGCGTAATCGACGTCGTTGCCGCCGTCCTCGTACCCATCGGTGCCATAGCTGTCGACGACAGTGGACGGGTCGAACCCGGGCGGGCTGTCCTTGAGCGCCAGGCCCATCGTGGACAGCTTCATCTTGACCTCGTCGATCGACTTCTGCCCGAAGTTACGGATGTCGAGCAGGTCGGCCTCGCTGCGCGAGACCAGCTCACCGACGGTGTGAATGCCTTCGCGCTTGAGGCAGTTGTACGACCGGACGGTCAGTTCCATCTCCTCGATCGGCATCGAGAAGTTGGCGATGTCCGCGGCCTCGGCGGGCGACGGGCCGATCTCGATGCCCTCGGCCTCGACGTTCAGCTCACGGGCCAGGCCGAACAGCTCGACCAGGGTCGTGCCGGCGCTGGCCAGCGCGTCCCGCGGGCTGATCGAGTGCTTGGTCTCGACGTCGACGATGAGCTTGTCGAAGTCGGTGCGCTGCTCGACACGAGTCGCCTCGACGCGGTAGGTCACCTTCAGCACGGGCGAGTAGATCGAGTCGACCGGGATACGCCCGATCTCCTGACCGGCCTGCTTGTTCTGGCTGGCCGGAACATAGCCACGACCGCGCTCGACGACCAGCTCGATCTCGAGCCGGCCCTTCTTGTTGATGGTGGCGATGTGCAGGTCGGGGTTGTGCACCTCGACGCCGGCCGGCGGCGCGATGTCAGCCGCCGTCACCTCGCCCGGGCCCTGCTTGCGCAGGTACATCGTGACCGGCTCGTCCACCTCGGAGCTGACCACGAGGCCCTTGAGGTTGAGGATGAGGTCGGTGACGTCTTCCTTGACTCCCGGCACGGTGGTGAACTCGTGCAGCACACCGTCGATCCGGATGCTGGTGACCGCTGCCCCCGGAATCGAGGAGAGCAGGGTACGACGCAGCGAGTTGCCGAGGGTGTAGCCGAAGCCCGGCTCCAGCGGCTCGATGGTGAACCGCGACCGGCGCTCAGACAGATTGTCCTCGGTCAGCGAGGGACGCTGAGTGATGAGCATGGGGTGTTTCCTTTCACCGGGACGCCCGCCATATGACGTCCATGAGTGGGTTATTCAATTTTTATTCAGTTGTACGAAAAGGCAAGCCGCACGCCGTACGGAAAGCAGCCCTTACTTCGAGTAGAACTCAACGATCAGCTGTTCCTGAACCTGAGTGTCGATCACCTGACGGGCCGGCAACGAGTGCACCAGGATCCGCATCTGGTTGGTGATGACCTCAAGCCACGCCGGCACCGGACGGGCGCCAGCCTCGGCGCGGGCGACCACGAACGGGGTCAGCTCGCGTGAGGACTCCTTGACCTCGATGATGTCGTTCTCGGTGACCCGGTACGACGGGATGTCGACCTTGCCACCGTTGACCAGGATGTGGCCGTGGCGAACCAGCTGCCGGGCAGCGTCGCGAGACTTGGCGAAGCCAGCCCGGTACACGACGTTGTCCAACCGCGACTCGAGGATCTGCAGCATGACCTCACCGGTCTTGCCGGTCTGCCGGTTGGCCTCGTCGTAGTAGCTGCGGAACTGCTTCTCCAGCACACCGTAAACGCGGCGGGCCTTCTGCTTCTCACGCAACTGCAGCAGGTACTCACTGTCCTTGCTGCGACCCCGGCCGTGCTCACCCGGC
The DNA here is from genome assembly GCA_040414495.1 of Mycobacteriales bacterium. Taxonomy (GTDB): domain Bacteria; phylum Actinomycetota; class Actinomycetes; order Mycobacteriales; family QHCD01; genus DATAVB01. The sequence continues at coordinate 31,985 of JBEDUI010000060.1, read as the reverse complement.
GGGTACGGCCGGATCTCGATCGGGCACTTGGGGCCATCGCACTTGGAGCCCTTGAGGAAGAGCTTCACCTTCTCGCGGCGGCAGAGCTTGCAGTCCGCACCGGTGTAACGAGCCATCTCTACGAAATCTCCTCTACCCGGCCTCAGACCCGCCGACGCTTCGGCGGCCGGCAGCCGTTGTGCGGCTGCGGGGTGACATCCTGGATCGTGCCGACCTCGAGGCCGGTGGCCTGCAGCGAACGGATCGCCGTCTCACGACCGGAGCCCGGGCCCTTGACGAAGACGTCGACCTTGCGCATGCCGTGCTCCTGCGCCTTGCGCGCGGCGTTCTCGGCGGCCATCTGCGCGGCGAACGGGGTGGACTTACGCGACCCCTTGAAGCCGACGTGTCCGGCCGAGGCCCAGGACACGACGTTTCCGGCCGGGTCGGTAATCGACACGATCGTGTTGTTGAACGTGCTCTTGATGTGGGCGTGGCCGTGCGCGATGTTCTTCTTTTCGCGGCGCCGGACCTTCTTGGCGCCGGCTCCTGCGCGAGTCTTCGGTGGCATGTGGCCTTAGTTCTCCTAGTGAGGGTGCATGGTTCGTGCTCGGCTGCTGCTGTGTCCTGCGCGCGAGGCGCGGGTGCGGTACGCGAACCGAGCGACTCCGAACCGCCGCAAGTCTTGCCTGGTTACTTCTTGCCGACCTTCTTCTTGCCGGCGACCGTGCGCTTGGGTCCCTTACGGGTACGCGCGTTGGTGTGGGTGCGCTGACCGTGCACCGGCAGGCCGCGGCGGTGGCGGATGCCCTGGTAGCAACCGATCTCCACCTTGCGGCGGATGTCCTGGGCGATCTCGCGCCGCAGGTCACCCTCGACCTTGAAGTTGGCGTCGATGTAGTCGCGGAGCTTGATCAGGTCCTCGTCGGCCAGATCGCGAGTGCGCAGATCCGGCGAGACGCCCGTACTGGCGAGCGTCTGGCGGGCGCGGGTCGGGCCGATGCCAAACACGTAGGTGAGAGCGACCTCGATCCGCTTGTCCCGCGGAAGGTCAACACCGGCAAGGCGTGCCATGCATGTGCTCCTTAAGTGCCTTCTCGATCTTCAGGTCTGGTGCGACACCGTCCGGACCGCCTCCGGTCCGGCCCCGGCCTGAAGTCCCGGGGGTGCTCACCAGCTGGTGAGTGGCGCGAATTGGTACGTACTTCTAGCCTTGACGCTGCTTGTGCCGCAGGTTCTCGCAGATCACCATCACGCGACCGTGCCGGCGGATCACTTTGCAGTTGTCGCAGATCTTCTTGACGCTGGGCTTCACCTTCACGGCGGTGCCTATCTCCTGTTAGGACGGTGTGACTGGTCAGGCTTGTGCTGCCGCTGGCTACTTGTACCGGTACACGATGCGCCCGCGCGTCAGGTCGTACGGAGAGAGCTCGACCACCACGCGATCCTCGGGCAGGATGCGGATGTAGTGCTGCCGCATCTTCCCGGAGATGTGCGCGAGCACGCGATGACCGTTTTGCAGCTCGACCCGAAACATCGCGTTGGGTAGCGGCTCGACGACTCGGCCTTCAACCTCGATGGCTCCGTCTTTCTTCGCCATGTCCTCCGCAATCGTGTCTCGGCCGTGCACCGCCCGGATCACCGGTCGGTTGTCACGGCATGCCTGTCGAACGGATTGTCGTGCAGGCTCGGCGACTGCGCATGAGAAGGCAGCTCGTTCTTCGTACGGCCACAGCACGTTGAACGGGCGGCGCGGACGCCAGCTAAAGAGTGTACGCAGCGCGTTCCGGGAACGCCAATCGGGCCCGACTCAAGCCGAAACGCCGGAAACGCGTCCAATAAAGATCAGTAGTCGTCGTCCCGGCGGTCCCGGTAGCGGCTGTCGTAATAACCGCGCGAACGCCGGTGATAGCGGTCGTACCACTCGTTGTCGGCCTGCCGTTGCTGCTGTTGACGCCGGCGCTGCTCGTGCCGTTGCTGGCGCTGCGCCCGGCCGCCGGCCAACCAGATGATCAGCAGCAGCGCCCACCACGGAAAGACCATGTGCAGACCGGTCACCACGGTGGCGACCACCCAGATGACCACGTTGATCGCGACGATGACCCCGATGGTCGGCAACACCCAGGACGGCAGCGCGTTGACGCCGCGGCGCATCCGGTCGCTCAGCTCGTCCTCGGTCGGCGGGGCGGCCGGCAGCTCCTTGGCGCTCGGCGGAGGCAGGTCTCGGGTGAACTGCTTCAGCTCACCGATCGTCTTGGCGGCGTACACCGCGGCGGTGCGTTCATCGAGCTCACCGAGGTCCAGGCGTCCCTCCGAGAACGCCTGTTGCAGGTGCTCGACGACCTTCTGCCGATCAGCGTCGCTGGCGCGCAGCTGATCGCGAGGCAGTGGCTCAGGCTCGGAGGTGCTCATGACTACACACTCACGGCCGCGCGAGGTTTTCGCTAGTGGCCACGGTCACTCCGTACTCGGCGAGCTTGGCGGCGCCGCCGTCCAACGCGGTCAATACCCACGGACCATCAGCGGTCATGGTGAACGTGTGCTCGAAGTGCGCGGCGTATGACCGGTCGGCGGTGATCACCGTCCAGCCGTCGGGCAGCTCGAGCGTCTCCGGGTCGCCGACGGTCAGCATCGGCTCGATCGCCAACGCCATCCCCTCGACCAGTTTGGGCCCGCGGCTGCCCCGCCCGTGGTTGAGCACGTGCGGGTCCTGATGCATCTCGGTGCCGATGCCGTGGCCCCCGTAGTGGTCGACGATCCCGAACCCGGCCGGGGTGGCGACGCGCTCGACGATAGCCCCGAGATCGCGCATCCGCATGCCGAGCCGGGCCTGGGCGAATACCGCCCACATCGACTCCTCGGTGATGCTCAACAGCTCCTTGAGCACCGGATCGATCTCGCCCACCGCCACCGTGATCGCGGAGTCGCCGTGCCAGCCGTCGAGGATCGCACCGCAGTCGATCGAGATGATGTCCCCGTCCGCGAGGCGTTTGTCCGGCCGCGGGATGCCGTGCACGATCTCCTCGTTGACCGAGGCGCAAATCGTTTTGGGATAGCCGTGGTAGCCCAGGAACGACGGGGTCGCGCCGGCATCCTCAATGCACTGGCGGGCCAGGTCGTCGAGCTCTTCGGTGGTCACGCCGGGGGCCACTGCTGCGCGCAACGTCTGCAACGTCTCGCCGACCACGAGGCCGGCCCGCCGCATCGACTGCAGTTGCTCCGGGCTCTTGAGCTGGATCATCGGCCTCCGACCTCAGAACGCGGTTCTACTGCACCCAGTCAACCACCGCGGCCGGTCAGCCGCCGTAGCGGTGGAGCGCCTCGATGGCCCGTTCTGTCACGTCGTCCACAGGACCGGTGGCGTCGATGCCGACGAGGAGTCCACGTTCAGCGTAGAACGCAATCAGCGGTGCTGTCTGCGCTGCGTAAACCTCGAGCCGATGCCGTACGGTTTCGGCCTTGTCGTCATCCCGCTGGAACAGCTCACCACCGCAGTGGTCGCACCGCCCCTCGTGCGAGGGCGGGTCGAAATCGACGTGCCAGATATGGCCGCAGTTACGGCAGGTACGCCGGCCGGACAGGCGCCGGATGACCTCTTCGTCGTCAACGACCAGTTCGAGCACTACGTCCAGCGCGCTGCCCATGTCGTCGAGCGTCTTCTCCAGGACCTCGGCCTGGGGCACGTTACGGGGGAAGCCGTCGAGCAGAAATCCGTCGGCGGCGTCATCCTCGGCCAACCGGTCCCGGACCATCGCGATCGTGATCTCGTCGGGTACCAGGTCGCCGGCGTCCATGTACTTCTTGGCCGCCATGCCCAGTTCTGTGCCCTGCCCGACGTTCTCCCGGAAGATGTCGCCGGTGGAGATCTTCGGCACCGCCAGATGGGCGGCGATGAACTGCGCTTGGGTCCCCTTCCCAGCGCCAGGCGGCCCCACCAGCACCAGGCGCACTAGCGCAGGAATCCTTCGTAGTTGCGCTGCATGAGTTGGCTCTCGATCTGCTTCACCGTATCCAGACCCACACCAACCATGATCAGCACAGCCGTACCACCGAAGGGGAAGTTCTGGTTGTTGCCGCCGGTCATCGACAGGAAGAAGTTGGGGAGCACGGCGATGATGCCCAGATAGATCGAACCGGGCAGGGTGATCCGCGACAACACGTACTGCAGGTACTCCGCCGTCGGGCGACCCGGCCTGATACCAGGGATGAACCCGCCGTACTTCTTCATGTCGTCAGCCCGTTCCTCCGGGTTGAAGGTGATCCCGACATAGAAGTACGTGAAGAAGATAATCAGGGCGAAGTAGACAATGATGTAGACCCAGCTGTTCTGTTGAATCAGGTGCTGGTTGATGAACCGGGTCGCCATATTGTTCGATTTGCTGTTCAGCTGCACGATCAGCTGCGGGATATAGAGCAACGACGACGCGAAGATCACCGGGATGACGCCGGCCTGGTTGACCTTCAACGGCAGATACGTCGACGTGCCGCCGTACATCCGCCGGCCGACCATGCGCTTGGCGTACTGCACCGGGATGCGGCGCTGCGCCTGCTCCACATAGACAACCGCGGCGATGATGGCCAGACCCAGCAGGCAGACGAAGAAGAAGACGACGCCACCCTTGCTCTTCAGGATCGCCTGGCCTTCGGACGGGATCCGGGCGGCGATACCGGTGAAGATCAGGATGGACATGCCGTTGCCGACGCCGCGGTCGGTGATCAGCTCGCCCATCCACATGATGACGGCGGTGCCGGCCATCATCGTGATGACCATCGTGACCAGCGTGAAGATCGAGCTGTTGGCCAGCACCGAGGTGGTGCAGCCCTGGAAGAGCTGGTTGTTCTTGGCCAACGCCACGTAGCCGGTGGACTGCAGGATGCCCAGCCCGATGGTCAGGTACCGGGTGTACTGAGTCAGCTTGTTCTGGCCGGACTGGCCCTCTTTCTTCAGCTGCTCGAACCGCGGAATGACGACGATGAGGAGCTGGATGATGATGCTGGCCGTAATGTACGGCATGATCCCCAATGCGAAGACCGACAGCTTCAGCAGCGCACCGCCGCTGAACAGCTGGATCAACGCATAGGTGTTCTTGCTCGACCCGTTTTGAACAACCTGAGTACAGGCCTGGATGCCCTTGGTCGACACGCCGGGGGCCGGAACATTGGCGCCGAGACGGAAGAGGGCGACCATACCGAGCGTAAAGAGCAGCTTCTTGCGCAGGTCGGGCGTCCGGAACGCCGATGCGAACGCGGAAAGCACTGATCCTCCTGCGCGGGCGGACCGGCTACGGCCTCACCCATCGATGCGTGCCGGCCATTCTCCCCGCGATCGCATAACGGAGGATCGGGCCGGCGGGTCGGGCTTGTCTGGTGGTGAATACGCACAGCGGCCGGTGAGCAACCATGCGAGTCCAGATTGCGACTCTAACAGTCGCAGCCACCCTCACCCACTGATCCCCGCCAACCTGATGGTCGACGGACACCCGAAGGTGAGGGTGGCCGCAATTACAACTCGGTGACGCTGCCGCCAGCCGCGGTGATCTTGGTCTTCGCGCTGTCGGAGAACGCGTGCGCGCTCACCTGCAGGGCGACCCCGATCTCACCGGTGCCGAGCACCTTGACCGGCAGACCCGCGCGAACCGCACCGGCACTGACCAACTCGTCCGGACCGACCGTGCCGCCCTCGGGGAACAGCTCGGCCAGCCGACCGGCGTTGACCACCTGGTACGTCGTACCGAAGCGGTTCTTGAATCCCTTGAGCTTGGGCAGCCGCATGTGGATCGGCATCTGGCCGCCCTCGAAGCGGGCCGGAACCTGGTACCGGGCCTTGGTGCCCTTGGTACCGCGACCGGCCGTCTTGCCCTTGGAGCCGTCGCCGCGTCCGACCCGCGTCTTGGCGGTCTTGGCGCCGGCGGCCGGGCGCAAATGGTGAACCTTGATCGTCATTACTCGACTTCCTCAACCGATACCAGGTGAGGCACGGTCGCAACCATGCCGCGGATCTCGGGGCGGTCTTCCTTCACCACCACGTCGTGGATCCGCTTGAGTCCCAGGGTACGCAGCGTCTCGCGCTGGTTGGGCTTGGATCCGATGGTGGACTTGGTCTGGGTGACCTTCAGCCGTGCCATGACTACGCTCCCGCAGTTGCTGCCGCGCGAGCCCGGAGCATCGCCGCCGGCGCGACCTCTTCCAGCGGCAGGCCGCGACGGCTCGCGACCTCCTCGGGCCGGACGAGAGCGCGCAGCGCCGCCTCCGTGGCGTGCACGATGTTGATCGGGTTGGACGAGCCGAGGCTCTTGGAGAGCACGTCGTGAATGCCGGCGCACTCCAGCACGGCACGCACCGGGCCGCCGGCGATAACACCGGTACCAGGGCTGGCCGGCTTGAGCAGTACGACTCCGGCCGAGGCCTCACCCTGCACCGGGTGCGGGATCGTCACGCCGATGCGCGGTACCCGGAAGAGGTTCTTCTTGGCCTCCTCGACGCCCTTGGCGATCGCGGCCGGAACCTCCTTGGCCTTGCCATAGCCGACACCGACCATGCCGTTGGTGTCACCAACGACGACCAGCGCGGTGAAGCTGAACCGCCGACCACCCTTGACGACCTTCGCCACCCGGTTGACCGAGACGAGCCGCTCGATATAGGCGTTCTTCTCGGCAGCCGCCCCACCGTCACGGCGGTCGCGACGATCCCGGCGCTCACCACCGCCGGAGCCGCCGCCACGGCGCTGTGTTCCTGGCATCAGGAGGTCCCTTCAATTACGTAATTCATCAGAACTCCAACCCGGCTTCCCGAGCCGCGTCGGCGACAGCGGCAACCCGGCCGTGGTAGGCGTTGCCGCCACGGTCGAAGATCACCGAGTCGACACCGGCCGCCTTGGCCCGCTCGGCGATCAGCTCGCCGACCTTGCGCGCCTGGGCGGTCTTGTCGCCCTCCACGTCCAGCTTGAACGTCGAGGCCGAGGCCACGGTGATGCCGCGGCTGTCGTCCACGACCTGGGCGTAGATGTGCCGGCTCGAGCGATTGACCACCAGCCGCGGCCGGACCGTCGTGCCGGCCACGCGCTTGCGCAGCCGGAAGTGCCGCCGGCCACGCGACGTACGGCGCAGCGCGGATGCGTTGTTGATGGTGGGCATCGCTTACTTCCCTGCCTTTCCGGCCTTGCGCCGGATGACCTCGCCGGCGTAACGCACGCCCTTGCCCTTGTACGGGTCGGGCTTGCGCAGCTTGCGGATGTTGGCGGCGACCTCGCCGACCTTCTGCTTGTCGATCCCGCTCACGGTCAGCTTGGTCGGCGACTGCACGGCGAACGTGATGCCGTCCGGCGCCGGAACCGGGACCGGGTGGCTGTAGCCGAGGGCGAACTCGAGGTCCGAGCCCTTCAGCTGGACGCGGTAACCGGTGCCCACGATCTCCAGGGACTTCGTGTAGCCCTCGGTGACACCCGTGATCATGTTGGCGATGAGGGTCCGGGACAGACCGTGCCGGGACCGGCTCTCGCGCTCGTCGTCGGGGCGCTTCACCAGGATCGAGCCGTCCTCGGCCCGCTCGGCGACGATCGGCGAGATGATCGTGTGCTGCAGCTCGCCCTTCGGTCCCTTGACCGTGACGTCGGCGCCGTCAATGGTGACGTCGACTCCGGCCGGCACTGGGATAGGCAGGCGTCCAATTCGCGACATGGCTGCTTCCCCCTACCAGACGTAGGCGAGGACTTCCCCGCCTACTCCACGCTTGGCGGCCTGCCGGTCGGTCAGCAGACCGGACGAGGTCGAAATGATGGCGACGCCCAGGCCACCGAGGACCTTGGGCAGCGCGGTCGACTTGGCGTAGACCCGCAGGCCCGGCTTGGACACGCGGCGCACACCGGCGATGCTGCGCTCCCGGTTCGGGCCGTACTTCAGGTCGATGGAGAGCTCCTTGAACGTGCTGCCACCGCGCTCGACATCGCTGACCTTCCAGCCGGCGATGTAACCCTCCTGCTGGAGGATCTCGGCGATGTGCACCTTCAGCCGCGAATGCGGCAGCACCACCTGGTCGTGGTACGCCGTGTTGGCGTTACGCAACCGCGTCAGAAAGTCCGCGATCGGGTCTGTCATTGTCATTGCTTCGACTTCTTTCTCGCCGTGGTTCCTCGGGCTTCGTCCGGGGCCTTCGACGATCTAGTGATTTGCCAACTGGAGCGATCCTCGCCTGAAACTCACCAGGACGACTTGGTGACGCCTGGGAGCTCTCCAGCGTGCGCCATTTCGCGGAGGCAGATCCGGCACAGGCCGAACTTGCGATACACCGAGTGGGACCGGCCGCACCGCTGACACCGGGTGTACGCGCGCACGCCAAACTTCGGCTTACGCGCCGCCTTGGTGACGAGTGCCTTCTTCGCCATTGTTGTTTCTCCTTTGCTCGGCCAGCTCGCGCTTGCCTCGCCGTCGATCAGTTCTCTCGGAACGGGAAGCCGAGCAGCCGCAGCAAGGCACGGCCCTCGTCATCATTGGTCGCGGTCGTGACAACGGTGATGTCCATTCCGCGCTGCCGGTCGACCTCGTCCATGTCGATCTCATGGAACATGGCCTGCTCGGTCAGCCCGAAAGTGTAGTTGCCACGGCCATCGAATTGCTTCGGGGAAAGCCCGCGGAAGTCACGGATACGCGGCAACGCCAGACTCAGCAGCCGGTCCAGGAACTCCCACATCCGGTCGCCCCGCAGGGTTGCGGTCGCGCCGATCGGCTGACCCTCGCGCAGCTTGAACTGCGCGATGGACTTACGGGCCCGGCGGATCGCCGGCCGCTGGCCGGTGATGGCGGTCAGATCGCGGACCGCACCGTCCATAAGCTTGGCGTCCCGGGCCGCCTCGCCGACGCCCATGTTGACCACGATCTTGACCAGACCCGGGATCTGCATGACGTTCTCGTACGAGAACTGGTTACGCAGTTCGGGCATGATTTCTTCGCGGTAGCGCGCCTTGAGCCGCGGAATGGCCGGGGCGTCAATTGCGGCGGTGCTTGCAGCCATGATCAGACTTCCTTGCCATTACGGCGGGAGACGCGGGTCTTGATGCCGTCTTCGTTGATGGTGTAGCCGATGCGCGCGGGCTTGTCGTCGGAGTCAACGACCTGCACGTTGCTGACGTGGATCGCCGCCTCCTGGGTGACGATGCCGCCGGCCTTCGCGCCGCGCTGGGCCTGGGTGATCTTGGTGTGCTTCTTCACCCGGTTGACGCCCTCGACCAGCACACGCTGCCGGTCCGGGTAGGCGACCAGGACCTTGCCCTTGGCGCCCTTGTCCTTGCCGGCGATCACGATGACCGTGTCGCCCTTCTTGACCTTCAATTTCGCGGGCTTTGCCGCTGCCGGCTTAGCCATTTAGAGCACCTCCGGTGCCAGCGAGATGATCCGCATGAACCTCTTGTCGCGCAGCTCGCGGCCTACCGGCCCGAAGATGCGCGTTCCGCGCGGGTCCCCACCGTCCCGGATGAGCACCGCGGCGTTCTCGTCGAACCGGATGTAGGAACCATCGGGGCGGCGCTTCTCCTTGACGGTGCGCACGACGACGGCCTTGACCACATCACCGCGTTTGACACCAGCGCCGGGCAGCGCGTCTTTGACGGTGCCGACGATGATGTCGCCGATACCGGCGTAGCGCCGCCCGGAGCCACCGAGCACCCGGATGCACAAGATTTCCTTGGCTCCGGTGTTGTCGGCGACACGCAGTCGCGACTCCTGCTGGATCACGTCAACCCCAACCTCTTGCCGAGCCCCGTAAACACGGAGCGTGCTGAACTATTTGGCTTTCTCGACGATCTCGACGACGCGCCACCGCTTGGTCGCCGACGTCGGACGGGTCTCCATGAGCAGCACCCGGTCGCCGACACCGGCGGAGTTCTGCTCGTCATGCGCCTTGAGCTTGCTGGTGCGGCGCTGAATCTTGCCGTAGAGCGCGTGCTTGACGCGGTCCTCGACCTCGACGACAACGGTCTTGTCCATCTTGTCGCTGACGACGTACCCGGTCCGGACCTTGCGGTAGCTCCGGCCTTTAGCCTGCTCCACCGCAGTGGTCTCCGTGCTTGCGTCAGTGCTCATGCCACACCCTCACTAGCCACGCCCTCGTCGGGGGCAACCGACAACCCGAGCTCACGCTCACGCATGATCGTGTAAATCCGCGCGATGTCCCGGCGTACGACCTGCAGCCGCCGGTTGTTGTCCAGCTGACCGGTCGCCACCTGGAAGCGGAGATTGAACAGCTCCTCCTTGGCTTCCTTCAGCCGCGAGGCAAGCTCCTCGGCACCCAGCCCGCGCAGCTCGCCCGGGGCGGTCCCTGCTGCCATCACGCCTCACTCCCCTCGCGCCGCACGAACTTCGCCTTCATCGGGAGCTTGTGGATCGCGCGGCGCATGGCCTCGCGGGCCACGTCCTCGCTCACACCGGACAACTCGAAGAGAATCCGGCCCGGCTTGACGTTGGTCACCCACCACTCCGGCGAACCCTTACCGGAACCCATCCGGGTTTCCGCCGGCTTCTTGGTGATCGGCCGGTCCGGGTAAACGTTGATCCAGACCTTGCCGCCACGACGGATGTGCCGGGTCATGGCGATACGAGCGGACTCGATCTGCCGGTTGGTGACGTAGGCCGGCTCGAGCGCCTGGATGCCGTACTCACCGAAGGTCACCCGGGTACCACCCTTGGCCGCGCCACCCCGGTGCGGGTGGTGCTGCTTACGGTGCTTGACCCTGCGCGGAATCAGCACGCCTCAGCCCTCCGTACTCTGCGCACTCGGCGCCTGCTCAGCCGTCGCGGTCGCGGTCGCAGCCGACCGCCGGGCCTCGTTGGCCGCTGCCCGACCGGCGTCGGTACCGCCAGCCGTGGTGCCCGAGGAGCCGGACCGACGACCCCGGCTCTGCCGCTGCCGCTGCTGCTGGGCCCGCAGCGCCTGCTCGGCGTCGCGGTCGGCGGTCAGCGTGACGGCGTCACCCTTGTAGATCCAGACCTTCACGCCAATCCGGCCGAAGGTCGTGCGGGCCTCGTAGAACCCGTAGTCGACGTTTGCGCGCAACGTGTGCAGCGGAACCCGACCCTCGCGGTAGAACTCCGACCGCGACATTTCCGCGCCGTTGAGACGACCGCCGCACTGCACCCGGACACCACGTACGCCCGGGCTCTTCAGAGCGGACTGCATGGCCTTACGCATGGCGCGACGGAAGTTGACCCGGCTGGAGAGCTGCTCGGCCACGCCCTGAGCGACCAGCTGCGCGTCGGCCTCGGGGTTCTTCACCTCGAGGATGTTCAGCTGCACCTGCTTGGCGGTGAGCTTCTCAAGCTCGCCGCGGATCCGGTCCGCCTCGGCGCCACGGCGACCGATGACGATGCCCGGACGGGCGGTGTGGATGTCGACCCGGACCCGGTCACGGGTGCGCTCGATATCCACCTTGGAGATACCGGCGCGCTCCATGCCCCGGCTCATCATCCGCCGGATCGCTACGTCTTCCTTGACGTAGTCCGAATAGAGCTTGTCCGCGTACCAGCGCGACTTCCAGTCGGTGGTGATGCCGAGCCGGTACCCGTGCGGGTTGACTTTCTGACCCATTACTAGGCCCCTCTCGCATTCGTGGACTTGCGCGCCTGCGGCCGGCGGCGACGGGGCGCGTCCGGAACGATGAGGCTCTCCAGCTCCACCGTGATGTGGCTGGTGCGCTTGTTGATCCGGTTGGCCCGGCCCTGCGCCCGCGGCCGCAGTCGCTTGGCGGTCGGGCCCTCGTCGACGTAAGCGGTGCTGACGATCAACGAGGCCGGGTCCTGGCCGAGGTTGTGCTCGGCGTTGGCCACCGCGCTGGCCACCAGCTTGGCGACCGGCTCACTGGCGGCCTGCGGCGCGAACCGCAGCACGGCCAGCGCCTCCTCCGCCGGCAGACCCCGAATCAGGTCGACGACGCGGCGCACCTTCATCGGCGACATCCGGACGTACGTCGCGCGCGCCCGGGCGCGCGGCAGGTCGCTGACCTGCGCGTCACTCGCCCCTGCAGCCATTGGCTTATCTCCTCAGAGTCTTTTCGTCAGCTCTATCTCGGCCGAGTGGTGCTCAGCCCCGGCGCGAACGCCGGTCGTCCTTGATGTGTCCGCGGAACGTACGCGTGGGCGCGAACTCGCCGAGCTTGTGCCCGACCATCGCCTCGGTGACGAACACCGGGACGTGCTTGCGGCCGTCGTGCACGGCGATCGTGTGCCCGAGCATGTCGGGGATGATCGTCGAGCGGCGGGACCAGGTCCTGATGACGTTCTTGGTGCCCTTCTCGTTCTGGGCGTCCACCTTGGACAGCAGGTGGTCGTCGACGAACGGGCCTTTCTTCAAGCTGCGCGGCATCTCTTACCCCTTTAGCGCTTCTTGCCGGTACGGCGACGCCGCACAATCAGCTGATCACTCGGCTTGCGCCGGCGGGTACGGCCCTCCGGCTTGCCCTTCGGGTTGACCGGGTGCCGACCACCGGAGGTCTTGCCCTCACCACCACCGTGCGGGTGGTCGACCGGGTTCATCGCCACACCACGGACGGACGGGCGCTTGCCCTTCCACCGCATCCGGCCGGCCTTACCCCAGTTGATGTTGGACTGCTCGGAGTTGCCGACCTCGCCGACGGTCGCGCGGCAGCGGACATCGACGTTGCGGATTTCGCCGGAGGGCATCCGCAGCTGCGCGTACGGCCCGTCCTTGGCGACCAGCTGCACGCTGGAACCGGCCGACCGGGCGATCTTGGCGCCGCCGCCGGGCCGCAGCTCGATGGCGTGCACCACGGTGCCGGTCGGGATGTTGCGCAACGGCAGGTTGTTGCCCGGCTTGATGTCGGCGCGCGCACCGGCCTCGACCGTGTCACCCTGCCGCAGCCGGGTCGGGGCGAGGATGTAGCGCTTCTCGCCGTCCCGGTAGTGCAGCAACGCGATACGGGCGGTGCGGTTCGGGTCGTACTCGATGTGCGCGACCTTCGCCGGCACACCGTCCTTGTCCGCGCGCCGGAAGTCGATGAGCCGGTAGGCCCGCTTGTGACCGCCGCCCTGGTGCCGGGCGGTGACCCGACCGTGCACGTTGCGCCCGCCCTTGGAGTGCAGCGGTCGCACCAGCGACTTCTCCGGCTCGTCGCGGGTGACCTCGACGAAGTCGGAGACCGACGAGCCGCGACGTCCCGGCGTCGTCGGCTTGTACTTGCGGATGCCCATGTCCCTCAGTCCTGTCAGTCTCTATCCGGTCAGCCGACCGGGCCGCCGAAGATCTCGATGCGCTCGCCCGGCACCACGCTGACCACCGCACGCTTGGTGTCCTTGCGCTTGCCGTAGCCGTACCGGGTCCGCTTGCGCTTGCCCGGGCGGTTGAGCGTGTTCACGTCGGTGACGGTGACGCCGAACGCCTGCTGCACGGCGATCTTGATCTGCGTCTTGTTGGCGTCCGGCCGCACGATGAACGTGTACTTGTTCTCGTCCAGCAGGCTGTAGCTCTTCTCCGAGATCACCGGAGCCAGCAAGATGTCACGCGGGTCGCTGTTCACTTCTGCGTCTCCTCTTCGGTACGGCGCGAGCCACCGGCCAGGAAGCTCTCCAGTGCCGCCTTGGTGAAGACCACGTCGTCGCTGACGAGCACGTCGTAGGTGTTGAGCTGACCCGGGTCGATCAGGTGCACGCTCGGCACGTTGCGCAGGCTCTTCCACGACAGTTCGTCCGAGCGCTCGGCCACGACCAGCACGTGCTTGGACGAGGCGACGCTGGCCAGCGCGGCCACGGCCTGCTTGGTCGAGGGGGCGTCCCCGTCGGCCACGGCGCTGATCACGTGCACCTTGCCGCCGCGGGCCCGGTCCGAGAGGGCGCCACGCAGCGCGGCGACCTTCATCTTCTTGGGCGTCCGCTGGTCGTACTTGCGCGGCACCGGGCCGTGCACGATGCCACCGCCGGTGAACTGCGGCGCCCGGGTCGAACCCTGACGGGCGCGGCCGGTGCCCTTCTGCCGGTACGGCTTGGCGCCGCCACCGGAGACGTCACCGCGGGTCTTGGCGGCGTGCGTGCCCTGCCGCGCGGCGGCCTGCTGGGCTACCACGACCTGGTGCATCAACGCCACGTTGGCCTGCACGTCGAATACGTCGGCCGGCAGCTCGACGGTCCCGTCGGTCGCCCCGGCCGGCGTGTGTACGTCGACGGTGCGGGTCTGCGGTTCGGTCGCCTGCGCGCTCACTGAGCATCACCCTTCACGCCGCTGGTCAGTGCGGTACGGACCATGACGATGCCGCCGTCGGGGCCGGGGATCGCGCCCTTGATCAGCAGCAGACCCTGCTCGGCGTCGACCTTCTGCACGGTCAGGTTGAGGACCGTGGTGCGCTCGTGACCCATCCGGCCGGCCATCCGCACGCCCTTGAAGACGCGGCCCGGGGTCGCGCAGCCGCCGATCGAGCCCGGCGCCCGGTGGACCCGGTGCGCGCCGTGCGAGGCGGGCAGACCGTGGAAGCCGTGCCGCTTCATGACACCGGCGGTGCCTTTGCCCTTGCTGGTGCCGATGACGTCGACCGGGGTGCCCGGCTCGAACGTGTCGGCGCCAACCTCCTGGCCCAGCTCGTACGTGCTGGCGTGCTCGGTACGCAGCTCGACCAGGTGCCGGCGCGGGGTGACCCCGGCCTTCTCGTAGTGCCCGGCCACCGGCTTGGTGACCTTGCGCGGGTCGATCGCACCGTAAGCCAACTGCACGGCCGAGTAGCCGTCTTTGTCGGGCGTCCGGACCTGGGTCACGACACACGGCCCGGTCTTGACGACGGTCACCGGAACGATCCGGTTGTTCTCGTCAAAGACCTGCGTCATGCCGAGCTTCTCGCCCAGAACGCCCTTGATCTCTCGTGACATCGCTGGAAAGTCCAATTCTTCGCGCTACGCCGACGGTCAACTACTGGATGTTCACGTCGACGCTGGCCGGCAGGTCGATACGCATGAGCGCGTCAACCGTCTTCGGCGTCGGGTCGAGAATGTCGATGAGCCGCTTGTGCGTGCGCATCTCGAAGTGCTCGCGGCTGTCCTTGTACTTCATTGGCGAGCGGATGACGCAGTAGACGTTCTTCTCGGTGGGCAGCGGCACCGGGCCAACGACCCGGGCGCCGGTACGCGTCACCGTGTCGACGATTTTGCGCGCCGACGCGTCGATCGCCTCATGGTCATACGCCTTGAGTCGAATGCGGATCTTCTGTCCCGCCATGGTCATCCTCGCTGTCGCTGGCCCGAATGAATCGGTATGGAACCGGGTGCTTGTCCATGAAACGGGGCGGCGGCCTGGTGTGGAGGCCGCCGCCCCAATCTCGATATCGCTACTTGAGAACCTTGGTGACCCGGCCTGAGCCGACGGTCCGGCCGCCCTCGCGGATAGCGAAGAGCAGACCCTCCTCCATGGCGATCGGCTGGATGAGCTCGACCGTCATCTCGGTGTTGTCACCCGGCATGACCATCTCGGTGCCCTCGGCGAGCGAGACGACGCCGGTTACGTCCGTGGTCCGGAAGTAGAACTGCGGACGGTAGTTGTTGAAGAACGGCGTGTGCCGGCCACCCTCGTCCTTGGACAGGATGTAGACCTGCGCCTCGAACTGGGTGTGCGGGGTGATGGTGCCGGGCTTGACCACGACCTGGCCACGCTCGACGTCCTCACGCTTGGTGCCCCGCAGCAGCAGACCGACGTTGTCGCCAGCGCGACCCTCGTCGAGCAGCTTGCGGAACATCTCCACGCCGGTGACGGTGGTCCGGGAGGACGAGTCGCGGATACCCACGATCTCGATCTCCTCGTTCACCTTGATGATGCCGCGCTCGACACGACCGGTGACCACGGTGCCGCGGCCGGTGATCGTGAAGACGTCCTCGATCGGCATCAGGAACGGCCGGTCGACGTCGCGCTGCGGCTCCGGGATGGAGTCGTCGACCGCGGTCATGAGCTCCAGGATCTTCTCGGCCCACTCGGCGTCGCCCTCGAGCGCCTTCAGCGCCGAGACGCGGATGACCGGAGCGTCGTCGCCGGGGAACTCCTGGCTGGAGAGCAGCTCACGGACCTCGAGCTCGACCAGCTCGAGGATCTCCTCGTCGTCGACCATGTCGGCCTTGTTCAGCGCCACCACGATGTAGGGGACGCCGACCTGACGGGCGAGCAGCACGTGCTCGCGGGTCTGCGGCATGGGGCCGTCGGTGGCGGCCACGACCAGGATCGCGCCGTCCATCTGGGCCGCACCGGTGATCATGTTCTTCACGTAGTCGGCGTGACCCGGGCAGTCGACGTGCGCGTAGTGCCGCTTCTCGGTCTCGTACTCCTGGTGGGAGACGGCGATCGTGATACCGCGCTGACGCTCTTCGGGGGCGTTGTCGATCTGGTCGAACGCCGCCGCGGTGTTGACCTCCGGGTACTTGTCGGCAAGCACCTTGGTAATGGCCGCGGTCAGCGTGGTCTTGCCGTGGTCAATGTGACCGATCGTGCCAATGTTGACGTGCGGCTTGGTCCGCTCGAACTTCGCCTTCGCCACTGGATCCTCCTACCGGATGTTATTTCTGAATGCTGTACGGGCTTTCGAACACTTAAAGGCTGTGGACTACTCGCCCGTCGCCTTCGCGATTCCGATTACTCGGCTCCAGGAGAGCTCCGCTGCGATGCTCACTCTCCTGTCGCCTTCGCGATGATCTCCTTCGCGACGCTGCTGGGAACCTCCGCGTAGGAGTCGAACTGCATGGAGTAGCTCGCCCGCCCCTGGGTCTTGGACCGCAGGTCGCCGACGTAGCCGAACATCTCCGACAACGGCACCAACGCCTTGACCAGACGCGCACCGCCGCGCTCCTCCATGGCCTGGATCTGGCCACGGCGGGAGTTGAGGTCACCGATGACGTCACCCATGTTGTCCTCGGGCGTGGTGACCTCAACGGCCATCAACGGCTCGAGGATCGCCGGGTCGGCCCGCCGGGCCGCCTCGCGCGCCACCATGAGACCGGCGGTCTTGAATGCCATTTCCGAGGAGTCGACCTCGTGATAGGCACCGTCGACCAGGACCAGCTTGACGCCCACGAGGGGATAACCGGCCAGTGGCCCGGTCTGCAGCGCCTCCTGGGCACCCTGATCCACCGAGGGGATGTACTCCTTGGGGATCCGGCCACCAGTGACCTTGTTGTCGAACTCGTACGTCGGGCTGTCCGCGGTCAGCGGAATCGGCTCGATGTTCACCAACACCTTGGCGAACTGACCCGAACCACCGGTCTGCTTCTTGTGCAGGTATTCGACCTTCTCGACCGTCTTGCGGATGGTCTCGCGGTAGGCAACCTGCGGCTTACCGACGTTCGCCTCAACCTTGAACTCACGCTTCATCCGGTCGACCAGCACCTCGAGGTGCAGCTCGCCCATACCCGAGATGACCGTCTGACCGGTCTCCTCGTCGTTGTGCACCCGGAAGGTCGGGTCCTCTTCAGCCAGCTTCTGGATGGCCGTGCCGAGCTTCTCCTGGTCGGCCTTGGTCTTGGGCTCGATAGCCACGTCAATGACCGGCTCGGGGAAGACCATCGACTCGAGGATGACCGGGTTGTTCGAATCGGACAGCGTGTCGCCGGTGGTGGTCTGCTTCAGACCGGCCACGGCGATGATCTCGCCGGCGCCCGCCCCCGCGCGCTCTTCGCGCTTGTTGGCGTGCATCTGGTAGATCTTGCCGATCCGCTCCTTGCGGTCCTTGGTCGAGTTCAGCACCTGCGCGCCGGTCTCGACCTTGCCCGAGTAGATGCGGACAAAGGTGAGCTTGCCCAGGTGCGGGTCGGTCTGGATCTTGAACGCCAGGGCGGAGTACGGCTGGTCCTCGCTCGGCATGCGCTCGGCCGGGGTCTCGCCGTCGGTCATCGTGCCGTGCACGGCACCGACGTCCAGCGGGCTCGGCAGGTAGTCGATGACCGCGTCGAGCAGCGGCTGTACGCCCTTGTTCTTGAAGGCCGAGCCACAGACGACCGGGTTCACGTTGCCGGCGATCGTGGCGCGCCGGATACCGGCCTTGATCGCCTCGATCGACAGCTCCTCGCCGCCGAGGTACGCCTCCATCACGGAGTCGTCGTTCTCGGCCAGGGTCTCGAGCAGCTTCTCGCGGTACTCAGCGGCCTGGTCGGCAAGGTCGGCCGGGATCTCCTCGATCGCGTAGTCCTCGCCCTTCTGGGTCTCGCCACGCCAGGTGAGCGCCCGCTGACCGATCAGGTCGACGACACCGATGTGGTCGCCTTCCAGACCGATCGGGATCTGCAGCACCAGCGGGGTCGCGCCCAGCCGTTCAACCATCATGTCGACGCAACGGAAGAAGTTCGCACCGGTGCGGTCAAGCTTGTTGACGAAGCACATCCGCGGCACGTGGTACTTGTCAGCCTGCCGCCAGACGTTTTCGGTCTGGGGCTCGACACCAGCGACACCGTCGTAGACGGCGATGGCGCCGTCGAGGACACGCAGCGAACGCTCCACCTCAACGGTGAAGTCAACGTGTCCTGGGGTGTCGATGATCTGGATGATGTGGTTCTTCCACTCGGCCTTGGTCGCAGCCGAGGTAATCGTGATACCCCGCTCCTGCTCCTGCTCCATCCAGTCCATGGTGGCCGCGCCATCGTGGACCTCACCGATCTTGTAGTTGATACCGGTGTAGAACAGGATCCGCTCGGTCGTCGTGGTTTTGCCCGCGTCGATATGCGCCATGATCCCGATGTTGCGGGTCCTGGCGAGTTCGGCGTCCTTGGCCACTGCTCTCTTCTCTCGCGTCTCGTCGTTGCTGCGTACTACCAGCGGTAGTGCGCGAAAGCCTTGTTCGATTCGGCCATCTTGTGCGTGTCCTCGCGTCGCTTGACGCTGGCACCGAGGCCGTTCGATGCGTCGAGCAGCTCGTTCATCAGCCGCTCGGTCATCGTCTTCTCCCGGCGGGCCCTGCTGTACTGGATGATCCAGCGCAGCGCCAGCGTCGTGCTGCGCTGCGGGCGGACCTCCACCGGAACCTGGTAGGTGGCGCCACCGACGCGGCGGCTCTTCACCTCAATGGCGGGCTTGACGTTGTCCAGTGCACGCTTCAGCGTGACCACCGGGTCGGTGCCGGTCTTGTCACGCGCGCCCTCCAGGGCGCCGTACACGATCCGCTCGGCGACCGAGCGCTTGCCCGACAGCAGCACCTTGTTGATCAGGCTGGTCACCAGCGGGGAGCCGTAGACCGGATCAATGACAACAGCGCGCCGTGGCGCGGGACCCTTGCGGGGCATCAGCTCTTCTCCTTCTTCGCGCCGTAGCGGCTGCGGGCTTGCTTGCGGCCGCGGACTCCCTGGGTGTCCAGCGAGCCACGGATGATCTTGTAACGAACGCCCGGCAGGTCGCGGACCCGACCGCCACGCACCAGCACGATCGAGTGCTCCTGCAGGTTGTGTCCCACGCCCGGGATGTAGGCGGTGACCTCGACCCCACTGGTCAGCCGGACACGGGCCACCTTGCGCAGCGCGGAATTCGGCTTCTTAGGGGTGGTGGTGAAGACACGGGTGCAGACGCCACGCCGCTGCGGGCTGCCCTTGAGGGCCGCAGTGGCGGTCTTGCCGACCTTGTCCTCCCGGCCCTTGCGGACCAGCTGCTGGATCGTGGGCATGAAGCCTCGCGTCTCCCTATCCGACTCGTACTGGTGGTACCGCTGTCGCGCTGCCCGCTCCCGACCCCCGCGGTCGGGCGTGTCGCCCGGTCCACGCTTCACCGCGCCGGTTGATCGAGCGGGTGTGGACCAGCGGACTCACACGAACGGCGTGAGCCGCATGCGCATTGGCTCGGGTCTCCCCGAGCACGAGTGAATAGGTTACGCGACGTCAAGGCCCGTGGTCAAAACGGGGCCAGCACCACAACAATTCCCGGCGGTCGGGACCAACCGGGACGCTCTTGCCGGCCGCCACGCACCCCCGGACCGGACGGTGTTCACCGTACCTGCAGATCGGCTCGTTCAGAAGGTGCGACGCGCGCACAACACCCGGAAAGCCTTACGGGAGCGGACTTTCTGCGTCGGATAGCCCTGCTCGGTCAACCAGTGTTGCAGCGAGTCGGAGCCCAGGTGCTTCTGTACGACGAGATAGCTGGGTCCGTCCACTCGTGGCAGCCAGCGGGTGAGTAGGTCGTGCAGAGCGTCCTTGCCGATCCGGATGGGCGGGTTCGACCACAGCTCGCTGAAACGCACTTCGGCCGGGACGTCGTCCGGGTGCGAGACCTCAACGTTGGTGAGTCCGGCGGCCTTGGCGTTGGCTTCGGTCAGCTCGCGAGCCCGTTCGTTGACGTCAACCGCCCAGACCGTTGCGTCCGGAGCCAGAACCGCCATCGTGAGGGCGATCGGGCCGTACCCGCAGCCGAGATCCAGCAGCTGACCGGTCGACGCCGGGTCGGGCACCGTGTCCAGCAGGACTGCCGTGCCCGGGTCCAATTGGCTCCCGGAGAAGACGCCGGAATCGGTGGCCAGACGCAGGGTGCGGCCAGCCACGGAGAGCTCAACGCTGCCCTCTTTCCGGCGCGCGGTGGGCGACTCGTCGAAGTAGTGCGCAGGCACCCGCCAAGTCTAGAGATGCCCCGCCCGCGGCTGGTGCGAGTGCTCCTGTGTACGGCCGGAGCCCGCGGCTGCGCTGCGCACCGTGGGCTGGCGGCGCGGCGTGCGCCGGGTGCTGCAGTGCTGTGCACGAGGACAACTGCCGCTGCGTACGGCCCGGTGTTCTTGCCCGCGCTTAGCTCGAGTGGCTCACGCTCGTACGAGCTGCCCGCCCGATTCCCATGATCCTGAGTCAATTTGGTACGGATTTCAGTAGGCGGATCCACTCATGATCATGGTCGGCGGCCGGGTTTCTGGCCGAGCGCTCGCTTGCCGGCGGCGGCGCGGGTCCCGTCCGATTCCCTGCCGCGATCGATGCCCGGTTCAAGATCGTGATGGCGCCCGTCAACGAGAACGCCACCAAAGCCATCACGATCTTGGTCCGGTACGGCGCACGTTTCTGGCGGGCCGGGACTCAGCTGAGGGCGAGCCCCACAACGCACCAGGCCCCGGCACAAACACGCCGGGCCGGGCAGCTTCATCAGCTGCCCGGCCCGGTGCACGGTACGAATTACCGGTAGTCGCTACCCCGGTAGTCGTAGTCGTCCAGCGGAACGGCTTGTCCCGTGCCGGCACCGAAGACGTTGCCGTCGTAGAACTCGCCGTTCTCCGCGTAACCCGGCATCGAGTAGACCTGGGCGCGCGCCTCCTCGGTCGGCTCGACCCGGATGTTGCGGTACCGCGAAATACCGGTACCGGCCGGGATGAGCTTGCCGATGATGACGTTCTCCTTCAGGCCCACCAGCGAGTCGCTCTTGGCCTGGATGGCCGCGTCGGTGAGCACCCGCGTCGTCTCCTGGAACGACGCCGCGGACAGCCACGACTCGGTGGCCAACGAAGCCTTGGTGATGCCCATCAGGACCGGACGACCCGAAGCCGGGTCGCCGCCCTCGGCAACCACCCGCCGGTTAGCCGCCTCGAACGCGGCGCGCTCGACGGGCGAACCGGGCAGGAACTCGGTCGAGCCGGAGTCGATGATGATGACCCGCTTGAGCATCTGCCGGACGATCAGCTCGATGTGCTTGTCGTGGATCGGCACACCCTGCGACCGGTAGACCTCCTGGACCTCGCGGACCAGGTGCAGCTGCACCTCGCGCGGACCCATCACCCGCAGCACCTCGTGCGGGTCGACCGCACCTTCGGTGAGCTGCTCGCCGACCTCGACGTGGCTGCCTTCCTCGACGCGCAGCCGGGAACGCCGGCTGATCTTGTCGTAGACAACCTCGTCGCTGCCGTCGTCGGGCACGACCGTGATCTTCAGCGACTTGTCCGTGTCCTCGATCCGGACCCGGCCGGCGACGTCGGAGATCGGCGCCTTGCCCTTCGGGACCCGGGCCTCGAACAGCTCCTGCACACGCGGCAGACCGTGGGTGATGTCGTCACCACCGGCGCCACCAACGTGGAAGGTACGCATGGTCAGCTGGGTACCGGGCTCACCGATCGACTGGGCGGCGATGATGCCCACCGCCTCGCCGACATCGACGAGCTTGCCGGTGGCCAGCGACCGGCCGTAGCAGACCGCGCAGCATCCGACGGTCGACTCACAGGTCAGCACCGAACGGACCTTCACCGAGGTCACGCCGGCGGCGATCAGCTCGTCGATCACCACGTCACCGAGGTCTGCGCCGGCCGGGACAACGGCCTTGCCGCTGTCGTCGGTCGCGTCCTCGGCCAGTGTCCGGGCGTACACGCTGGTCTCGACGTGCGCGTCCTTGACCAGCGTGCCGTCCGCGGCCTTGTGCGCGATCGGCATCGCGACGCCCCGCTCGGTACCGCAGTTCTCCTCGCGGATGATCAGGTCCTGGCTGACGTCGACCAGACGCCGGGTCAGGTAGCCAGAGTCCGCGGTACGCAGCGCGGTGTCGGCCAGACCCTTGCGCGTGCCGTGGGTGGAGATGAAGTACTCCAGCACCGACAGACCTTCCCGGAAGTTGGTCTTGATCGGACGCGGGATCATCTCGCCCTTCGGGTTGGCAACCAGGCCCTTCATACCGGCCAGCTGCCGGATCTGGACCATGTTGCCGGCCGCGCCGGAGCTGACCAGCACGTAGATCGGGTTGTCGTGCGGGAAGTTGATCTCCATCTCGCGGGCGACCTCACCGGTCGCCTTGTTCCAGATTTCGACCAGTTCCTGCCGACGCTCGTCCTCGGTGATCACGCCGCGTTCGTACTGGCGCTGCACCTTGTCCGCCTGACCCTCGTACCGCTCCAGGATCGCCGGCTTGGACGGCGGCACCACGACGTCGTCGATGGCGACCGTGACGCCCGAGCGGGTCGCCCAGTAGTAACCGGCCTCCTTCAACGCGTCCAGCGTCGCCGCGACGACGACCCGCGGGTAGCGCTCGGCGAGATCGTTGACGATCGACGCCTGACGCTTCTTGGGCATGTCCTCGTTGACGAACGGGTAGTCCGTCGGGAGCGTGTCGTTGAACAGGATCCGGCCCAGCGTGGTCTCCAGCCGGAACGGCTTGCCCTGCTCCCAGTCGCTGTTGCCGTCCTCGTCCACCGGCGGGGTCCAGCCGCGCGGGGGAACCGCGTCGGTGAACCGTACGGTGATCTTGGCCTGCAGATCCAGCTCGCCGTTGTCGCGGGACATGATCGCCTCGGCCGGCGAGGAGAACACCCGGCCCTCGCCCAGGCCGCCGTCCTTCATGCGGCACAGGTAGAACAGGCCGGTGACCAGGTCCAGCGACGGCATGGCCAGCGGTCGACCCGAGGCCGGCGAAAGGATGTTGTTCGACGAGAGCATCAGGATGCGGGCCTCGGCCTGAGCCTCGGCCGACAGCGGCACGTGCACCGCCATCTGGTCACCGTCGAAGTCGGCGTTGAACGCGGCACACACCAGCGGGTGCAGCTGGATGGCCTTGCCTTCGACCAACTGCGGCTCGAAGGCCTGGATGCCCAGCCGGTGCAGCGTCGGCGCCCGGTTCAGCAGTACGGGGTGCTCGTTGATGACCTCTTCGAGCACGTCCCAGACCACCGGCCGGACCCGCTCCACCATCCGCTTGGCCGACTTGATGTTCTGCGCGTGGTTCAGGTCGACCAGCCGCTTCATGACGAACGGCTTGAACAGCTCGATCGCCATGCCCTTGGGCAGACCGCACTGGTGCAGCTTGAGCTGCGGGCCGACCACGATGACCGAACGGCCGGAGTAGTCGACACGCTTACCGAGCAGGTTCTGACGGAACCGACCCTGCTTGCCCTTGAGCATGTCCGAGAGCGACTTCAACGGCCGGTTGCCCGGACCGGTGACCGGACGACCACGGCGGCCGTTGTCGAACAGCGCGTCGACGGCCTCCTGCAGCATCCGCTTCTCGTTGTTGACGATGATCTCCGGCGCACCCAGGTCGAGCAGTCGCTTGAGCCGGTTGTTCCGGTTGATCACGCGGCGGTACAGGTCGTTCAGGTCGGACGTGGCGAACCGGCCACCATCCAGCTGCACCATCGGACGCAGGTCCGGCGGAATGACCGGCACGCAGTCGAGCACCATGCCCAGCGGCGAGTTGCGGGTAGCCAGGAACGCCGCGACGACCTTGAGCCGCTTGAGGGCGCGGATCTTCTTCTGACCCTTGCCCGAACGGATCGTCTCGCGCAGCGACTCGGCTTCCTTGTCCAGATCGAAGCCCTCGAGCAGCCGCTGCAACGACTCGGCGCCCATGCCACCGGTGAAGTACTCACCGAAGCGGTCCCGCAGTTCGCGGTAGAGCGTCTCGTCAGCGATCAGCTGCTTGGGCTCGAGCTTGCGGAAGACATCGAGCACCTCGTCCAGCCGGTCGATCTCGCGCTGCGCGCGGTCGCGGATCTGGCGCATCTCGCGCTCGGAGGACTCGCGCACCTTCCGACGTACGTCGGACTTGGCGCCCTCGGCCTCGAGCTCGGCGATGTCGGTCTCGAGCTTCTTCTGCCGAGCCTCGACATCGGCGTCGCGCTTGTCCTCGACCCGCTTGCGCTCGACCCCGATCTCAGACTCGACCGTGGACATGTCGCGGTGCCGGGCGTCGGTGTCGACGCTGGTGATCAGGTACGCGGCAAAGTAGATGATCTTCTCGAGGTCCTTGGGGGCCAGGTCGAGCAGGTAGCCCAACCGGGACGGGACGCCCTTGAAGTACCAGATGTGAGTGACCGGAGCGGCCAGCTCAATGTGGCCCATCCGCTCACGCCGTACCTTGGCGCGAGTGACCTCGACACCACAGCGTTCACAGATGATGCCCTTGAACCGGACCCGCTTGTACTTACCGCAGTAGCACTCCCAGTCCCGGGTGGGACCGAAGATCTTCTCGCAGAACAAGCCGTCCTTTTCAGGCTTGAGCGTGCGGTAGTTGATGGTTTCCGGCTTCTTGACCTCGCCGTGCGACCACTGGCGGATGTCGTCCGCGGTCGCCAGGCCGATGCGCAGCTCGTCGAAGAAGTTGACGTCGAGCACTAGTTTCTCATCCCTCTTCACGGGTCAACCGAGTCGTTGTATTGCCTACGACCCGGCATGGAGTTTTCCTTCGGACCGGCCGGTGGTGGCGGCACCGGTGGGGCGCCGCCACCCTCGAGTCAGCCCTCGACGTCGACGCTGCTCGGCTCCCGCCGAGACAGGTCGATCCCCAATTCCTCCGCTGCGCGGAAGACGTCCTCGTCGCTGTCCTTCATCTCGATGGACACACCGTCACTGGAGAGCACCTCCACATTCAGGCAGAGCGACTGCAGCTCCTTGAGCAGCACCTTGAACGACTCCGGGATGCCGGGCTCGGGAATGTTCTCGCCCTTGACGATTGCCTCGTAGACCTTGACCCGGCCCACGACGTCGTCGGACTTGATGGTGAGCAATTCCTGCAGGGTGTACGCAGCGCCGTACGCCTGCATGGCCCAGCACTCCATCTCACCGAACCGCTGACCACCGAACTGCGCCTTACCACCCAGGGGCTGCTGCGTGATCATCGAGTACGGACCGGTCGCGCGGGCGTGGATCTTGTCGTCCACGAGGTGGTCCAGCTTGATGATGTACATGTAGCCAACGGCCACTGGGTACGGGAACGGCTCGCCGGAGCGGCCGTCGATCAGCCGTGCCTTACCGTCACCGCCGACCATGCGCTCCCCGTCCCGGTTGGGCAGGGTGGACGCCAGCAGGCCGGTGATCTCGTGCTCGCGGGCGCCGTCGAACACCGGCGTCGCGGTGTTGCTGCCCGGCTCGGCCGAATACAGGTCCTCGGGCAGGAGCTTTGCCCACTCGGGGTTGCCCTCGACCTTCCAACCACGGGAGGCCAGCCAGCCCAGGTGGATCTCCAGGATCTGACCGATGTTCATCCGGCGCGGCACACCGTGCGGGTTGAGCACGATGTCGACCGGGGTGCCGTCGGGCAGGAACGGCATGTCCTCCACCGGGAGGATCTTGCCGATGACGCCCTTGTTGCCGTGCCGGCCGGCGAGCTTGTCGCCGTCCTGCACCTTGCGGCGCTGGGCGACGTAGACCCGGACCAGCTCGTTGACACCCGGCGGCAGCTCGTCGCCGTCGTCGCGGCTGAACAGCCGGACGCCGATGACCTTTCCGCCCTCACCGTGCGGGACCTTCAGCGAGGTGTCGCGGACCTCACGGGCCTTCTCACCGAAGATCGCGCGCAGCAGCCGCTCCTCCGGGGTCAGCTCGGTCTCGCCCTTCGGGGTGACCTTGCCGACCAGGATGTCGCCGGTGGAGACGTCCGCGCCGATCCGTACGATGCCGCGCTCGTCGAGGTCGGCGAGCACTTCCTCGGAGACGTTCGGGATGTCCCGGGTGATCTCCTCCGGACCGAGCTTGGTGTCGCGGGCGTCAACCTCGTACTCCTCGACGTGGATCGAGGTCAGCACGTCGTCCTGGACGACCCGCTGGGACAGGATGATCGCGTCCTCGTAGTTGTGGCCCTCCCACGGCATGAACGCCACGAGCAGGTTCTTGCCGAGCGCCATCTCACCTTCGTCGGTGCATGGCCCGTCGGCGACGACCTGGCCGACCTCGACCCGGTCACCCTCGTCCACGATCGGACGCTGGTTGATGCAGGTGCCCTGGTTCGAGCGGCGGAACTTGTGCAGCCGGTAGGTCTGCCGGGTCCCGTCGTCGGCCATCACGGTGATGTAGTCGGCGGAGAGCTCCTCGACCACACCGGCCTTGCTGGCGACGATGACGTCACCGGCGTCGACGGCGGCCCGCAGCTCCATGCCGGTGCCGACCAGCGGGGATTCGCTGCGCAGCAACGGAACGGCCTGGCGCTGCATGTTCGCGCCCATCAGGGCACGCGAGGCGTCGTCGTGCTCCAGGAACGGGATCATCGCGGTGGCGACCGAGATCATCTGCCGCGGCGAGACGTCCATGTAGTCGACGTCGGCCGGGGTCGCGAGGTCGGTTTCACCGCCCTTGCGCCGGACCAGCACGCGATCCTCGATGAAGTTGCCCTCACCGTCGATCGGGGTGTTGGCCTGCGCCTTGACGAACCGGTCCTCCTCGTCGGCGGTCAGGTAGTCGATCTGCTCGGTGACCCGGCCGTCCTCGACCTTCCGGTACGGGGTCTCGATGAAGCCGAACGGGTTCACCCGGGCGAAGGTCGACAGTGCGCCGATAAGGCCGATGTTCGGGCCTTCCGGCGTCTCGATCGGACACATCCGGCCGTAGTGGCTCGGGTGCACGTCCCGAACCTCCATGCCGGCCCGCTCCCGGGACAGACCGCCCGGGCCCAGCGCGGAGAGCCGGCGACGGTGGGTCAGACCGGCCAACGGGTTGGTGTGGTCCATGAACTGGGAGAGCTGGCTGGTGCCGAAGAACTCCTTGATCGAGGCCACCACCGGGCGAATGTTGATCAGGGTCTGCGGCGTGATCGCCTCGACGTCCTGGGTCGTCATCCGCTCCCGGACCACGCGCTCCATACGGGACAGGCCGACCCGGATCTGGTTCTGGATCAGCTCGCCCACGGTGCGCAGCCGGCGGTTGCCGAAGTGGTCGATGTCGTCGACCTCGAAGCCCTCGACCCCGTCGTGCAGCCGCACGACGTACTCGATCGTGGCGACGATGTCGTCCTCGGTCAGCACGCCCTGCGTGGTCGGCAGCTCAAGGCTCAGCTTCTTGTTGACCTTGTACCGACCGACCTTGGCCAGGTCGTACCGCTTGGGGTTGAAGAACAGGTTGTCCAGAAGGGTCTGCGCGCTCTCCCGCGTCGGCGGCTCACCCGGCCGCAGCTTGCGGTAGATGTCCAGCAGGGCCTCGTCCTGGGTGGTGATGTGGTCCTTTTCCAACGTGCCGATCAACGTGGGCGAATCGGCGAAGCGCTCACGGATGCGCTCCTCGGTCCAGCCCAGCGCCTTCAGCAGGACGGTGACCGGCTGGCGCCGCTTGCGGTCGATCCGGACGCCGACGGTGTCGCGCTTGTCGACGTCGAACTCCAGCCATGCACCACGGCTGGGGATGACCTTGCAGCTGTAGATCTCACGGTCGGAGGTCTTGTCCAGCGTGCGGTCGAAGTAGACACCGGGGGAACGGACGAGCTGGGACACCACGACACGCTCAGTGCCGTTGATGATGAAGGTGCCCTTGGCCGTCATCATCGGGAAGTCGCCCATGAAGACGGTCTGGCTCTTGATCTCACCGGTGGAGTTGTTCATGAACTCGGCCGTGACGAACAACGGGGCCGAGAACGTCATGTCCTTGTCCTTGCACTCCTCCTCCGGGGCCTTGACCTCTTCGAACCGGGGATTGGAGAACGACAGGGACATCGACCCGGAGAAGTCCTCGATCGGCGAGATCTCGCCGAGGATCTCCTCCAGGCCACTCGTGACTCCCTCCGCCGCCTGCTCACGCCAGCGGTCGCCACCGATCAGCCAGTCAAAGGAATGGGTCTGAACGGCGAGGAGGTTGGGAACTTCGAGTGGCTCACGAATCTTCGCGAAGGAGAGCCGGGGGGGAGCACCGGGAATGCCGGACTTGTTTTGCACGGTGGTCTGGCCGGAGCGGGAGACTGCCAAGATGCGTCCTTCCGGGGACTGGCACGGTCGAGCACTGTCAAGCACGGTCGAGCGAGCGCCGAGAGAGTTCTAGCGCAGCCAAAACCACCGCTGTCAACTGACAGCTTTTGCGAGCGAGGTCAGCGGACGACGGAAGAAGGCAGCGCAAACTAGCAGTGTAGACGTAGCTACCACTGCTGTCGAATCGGGCCCAAGTCGTAACGACCGGTGCCGGCCCGCCGGCCTGCAGATGTCATCACCGTGGCACCAGCCTGACTCTCCGGAAGCCGCTCGTCAAGCACTGTGCGCGGCATTTGCCGCACCGAGTGTCGATCCTCTCGAGCCCGTCACGACCTTCACACCAGTCACAGCGAGTCGAGTTTCGTCAGCAGCCAAGTGCCGTTCTGATGTTGCACGGTCAAGCGCAACCGAATCAGGTCTTTGGCCGTACCGATCTTGGTGGTGCCGGCCGATACGGACTGATCAACGAACGCCACGACCACCGCCTGAGACCCGGACATCCGGGACACACCGGCCGAAGCGACGCTCGATTTCACCACATAGTGGTACTTCTTCCACGCCGTAGCGTGTTCGGTCATGCTCTTGTCGTAGTCCTGCCGGTAGGCCCCCGACAGCAGCGGCCGGGCGGCCTTGGCGTTGTCGTCCAGATGCCGGTAGTCGAAGGACAACACCTGCGAGGCGAACCGCGGAACGATCCGCAGCACGACGGCCCGGTCCTGGGACTGCTGCCGATTTCGGACAAGCCGCAGGCCCAGCACCGCACCGGCCACGACGAAGATCAGGATCAACGCGCCGCTGACCACGAGCAGCCGGTTGCCGGTCGACCGTTCGGTGCGCGGTCGGCGGCGCGGCAGGTGGATCCGCAGGTCGCGACGTGGCGCTTCGGGGGCCGCCTCGACCGGCTCGGGTTCGGGGGCGTTCTCGGTCCGGGGCCGGGTCGTCCGCTGACCGGCCACCCGGACCCGGCCGCCGGCCACGCGATCGGCCGACGGGCGGCCCATCGGCCGGGTCCGCCGGCTTGTATCCGCGGGTTTGTCCGATGCCTTATCTGCCGCCTTGTCTGGGCTGTCCTCCGTCGTCATGTCAGTCCACCTGCCGGATCGCGCTGGCCAGCCAGTGGCCGTGCACCCGGGTCACGTCGACCTCGGTGCGGTAGGACCGGGTCTGGGGCTTGGTGATTGAGGTGGTGGTCAACGGGCTGTCCAGGGCGATGGCGACCGTGGCCGTACTGCCGTTGGAGCGGACCAGACCGGCATCGACGATCTTCGCGGTCTCGTGGGTGTGCGTGGTCTGCACGGTCTGGACGAACTTGGACTTTCCGCTGGTCAGCTGGTCACGCAGGTCGCCGGTGGTGCCGTCGATGAACCGTTGGTAGTCGGCGGTCACGGACTTGTAGTCGATCGAGTACGCGTTGATCAGCACCTGCCTGGCAGCGGTGACGGCGGCGTCCTGCGCGGCGATCCGGGTGTGCTGCCGGTAGAGGAGGCCGCCCAGGACGGCGGCCGCGATCAGGGCGAGTACGGCCAGCGACGGCAACAGCCAGGCCAACCAGTCCGGCACGGACCGCGGCTTGGCCGCCGGCTCGATGGTCTCCTCGACCGGTGCGTCGGTTTCTTCGGCGAAGTCAGTGTCATCCGGCTCGTTCCCCCCGAGGTCGGTCGGCTCCGCTCGCGTCGTCGTTCTGGCGTTGCCCACGTCTGCGTTAACGACCGGGTCGGGTCGGCGTAACGCTCACGTCACCGCCCGCATGGCTAGCTCTCGACTATTGCGCCGCGGTGCTGGGCCAGCGCGACCGCCTGGGCGATGCCGAGCCGGACACCGGTGACGTCCAGCGGGCTGGTGTCGACGTGATCGAGCGTGGCCCGGCGTAGGTCGGCCTGCCGGATATCGGCCTCGGCGAGCACCGCCCGCGACAGGTCGGAGTCGGACAGGTCGGCCCGTTGCAGGTCGGCTCCGGTGAAATCTGCTTCGACCAGCTTGAGGTCGCGCAGGATTACGCCGACCAGGTCGGCCATGCGCAAACTGACGTACGACCAGTCCCCACCTTCGGCGGTCATCGGCCGGAATTGGGCGGTGATGAATTCGCTGCCGGCGAGCTTGCAATTGGTGAACGTTGAGTCAAAAAAGCTGGTCCGTTCGAACTTGCAATTCACAAATGCGGATTCTTCGTGGCTGGAGGAATTCAGCTTGGCATTTCCGAAATCGCATTCGGTGAAGACCGTTCCGCGCGTTTGCATTTCGCTGAGATCGGCACCCAGGAACCGGCAGCGTAGATAGTGCCCACCCGTCCGCTCCTCGCCGTACCAGTCGACTCCGCTGTAGTCCTGCTCAACCCACTCCTCCGCCACGCGCTGTCCCTTTCTTCGTCTCGAGTGGCCAGTAGCATCGACACATGGCCAATCCGGATCGGCTGCTCGCCTTTGCAGTGCTGGCGAGCCTACTCATCGTCCTGCCTGGGCCGAGTGTCCTTTTCGTGGTGGGTCGCGCATTGGTGCACGGCCGGCGCGGCACGATGGCGACGGTGTTGGGCAATGCGCTCGGTGAGTACGCGTTGGTGGCGGCGGTCGCAGTCGGGATCGGCTCGCTGGTCGAACGGTCGGCGCTTGTTTTCACAGCGATAAAAGTGATCGGGGCGGCGTACCTGATCTATCTCGGTATTCGTACGATCCGCCAGCGCCGCTCGTTGTGGTCGATGCTGGAGGAAAAGGCTGAATTCCGGGGCGGCCGGCGCGCATTCCGCGATGGGTTCGTCGTCGGGGTCAGCAATCCGAAATCGGCGATCTTCTTCGCGGCGATCCTGCCGCAGTTCGTCGACCGTACGGCCGGGCCGGCGGCGCTGCAGATGCTGGTGCTGGGCCTGATCTACTTCCTCATCGCGTTGGTCACCGACACCACGTTCAGCCTGGTCGCGGGCGCGGCACGCTCCTGGCTGGGACGCTCGCAGCGGCGGCTGGAGTACGTCGGCGGGGCCAGCGGGCTGGTAATGATCGGGCTGGGTCTGCGGCTCGCCGTCACCGGCCGGCATGACTGATCCTTATGGCAGCTCCTTATTGCAGCGAGTCAGGACTGTTGCTGAACGGCGCCGAAACAACCGTATTGTCACGTTCGCTGCCATTGCGCGGCAAAACCACCCTGCCAACCACTGTCATGTCACGCTCGCCGCAAGAAAGCAGCCAAAGAGCGGGCTGCAACGACCCTGACGTCACGCTCGCTGCAGGAAAGCAGCCAGACAGCAGTCCGAACCACCGTCACGTCACGCTCGTGGCAATTACGCGCCCAACCACCGGCGCCAAACGACCCTCCTGTCACGCTTGCTGCAAGAAAGGCAGGCAGAGAGCAGTCCGAACCACCCTGACGTCACGCTCGCGGCAGGAAAGCAGCCAGAGACCGGAGCAACCAGCCTGGCGTCACATTCGCTGCCATTACGTACCCAACGACCGGCACCAACCGC
>JBEDUI010000059.1:0-25366 GCA_040414495.1 Mycobacteriales bacterium | reverse complement strand
GTGACAGCAGGGTCGTTTTGGCGGCTGAAAACGGCCCTCAGGTCACGTTCGGTGCGGTGCGGGTTGGTTGGGGCGGTCAACCGATGCTGGTGCAGCGAACCACCGGAGCTGTTGGTGCGGTCAATCTGCGCAGGTGCGGCGAGCGTGGCAACAGGTCGGCGGTGTCGCCTGAGTTGCCCCGTCGACCAGCGCGAGTGCAGCGAGCGTGGTAACAGGGTCGTTTTGGCGGCCGAAAACCGCCCTCAGGTCACGGTCGGTGCAATTAGGGCGGCCGGTTCCACGGGCGGAATTGGGCGATCGGGACCGCTAGTCGCGGGCGAGGGTCCGCAGAATCTGCTGGGCCGCCAGCGCCGGGGTGAGCTCGCCGCCACGGACCTGGCGTTCGATCTCCGGTACCAGCTTCGCCAGCTCCGGGTCATCGCGCAGCCGGGCCAGCAGTTCGGTCCGGACAATCGCCCAGGTCCAGTCCACCTGCTGTTGTTGGCGCCGGCGGGTCAGTTCTCCGGACTCGGTCTGCTCGCCGCGGTGCCGTTCGACCGCGGCCCATACCTCAGCCAGCCCACGGCCGGTTACCGCGCTGCAGGTCAGTACGGGCGGGGCCGGATTACGCAGCAACCGCAGCGCGCCGGCCAATTCGCGGGCGGCCTGCCGGGCCTCCGGCTCGTGCGGACCGTCGGCCTTGTTGACCGCCACCACGTCGGCCAGCTCCAGCACGCCCTTCTTGATCCCCTGCAGCGAGTCGCCGGCGCGGGCCAACACCAGCAGGCAGAAGCAGTCGACCATCGCGGCGACGGCGATCTCGGACTGCCCGACGCCGACCGTCTCGACCAGCACGATGTCGTACCCGGCCGCCTCCACCAGCACGATCGACTCACGGGTCGCGGTTGCGACCCCGCCCAGCGTGCCGGCGGTCGGGGAGGGCCGGATGAACGCGGCCGGATCGGCCGCCAGCCGGGGCATCCGGGTCTTGTCGCCGAGGATCGAACCGCCGCTGCGCGAGGAGGACGGGTCGACCGCGAGCACGGCGACCCGGTGCCCGGCCGCGGTGAGTCGGCCGCCCAGCGCCTCGATCAGAGTCGACTTGCCGACGCCGGGGACCCCGCTGATGCCGATGCGGTAGGCGTTCGCGGGTTCGCGGGCCAACTCGACCAGCAGCTCGCCGGCCTGCTCCCGGTGATCGGCCCGGGTCGATTCGATCAACGTGATGGCCCGGGCCAGTTCGGCGCGGGAACCGGACCGGACGCGTTCGGCCACGGCGGCGGCATCGAAGGCCATCAGCGTCGCAGCGACTGGATCAACGCCAGCGCCGCGTCGGCGATCACCGTGCCCGGCGTGAAGATCGCGGCTACACCGGCCTCGCGCAACGCAGCGTGGTCCGCCGGCGGGATGACCCCGCCGACCACGAGCAGGATCTGCGGCGCGCCGGCGGCGTCCAACTCGGCCCGTAATTGTGGCACCAACGTCAGGTGTCCGGCCGCCAACGTGGATACGCCGACGATGTGCACGTCGGCCTCGACCGCCTGCCGGGCCACCTCAGCCGGCGTGGCGAACAGCGGGCCGACGTCGACGTCGAAGCCGAGGTCGGCGAACGCGGTGGCGATGACCTTCTGGCCGCGGTCGTGGCCGTCCTGGCCCATCTTGGCGACCAGGATCCGGGGCCGGCGGCCTTCGTCGCGGGCGAATGCGGCGGCCGCGGCCCGGACCTGCTCGACGTTGCCGGCCGCGCCGATCTCGTCCCGGTACACCCCGGAAATGGTACGGATCACGCCCGAATGCCGGCCCCAGACCATCTCCAGCGCTGTCGAGATCTCGCCGACCGTGGCGCCGGCCCGGGCCGCGTCGATGGACCGGGCCAGCAGGTTGTCGGTCGGGTCGGTGGCCGCGGCGGTGAGCGCGCGCAACGCCTCGTCGCAGGCGGCCTGGTCGCGTTCGGACCGTAGCCGGTCCAGCTTGGCCAACTGCTCGGCGTAGACGGCCGAGTTGTCCACCGCCCGTACCTCGACCGGGTGGTCGTCGCTGACCCGGTAGGCGTTCACGCCGATGACGGACTGCCGGCCGGAGTCGATACGGGCCTGGGTCCGGGCCGCCGCCTCCTCGATCCGTAGCTTGGGCAGGCCGGCCTCGATCGCGGCCGCCATGCCGCCGGCCCGCTGGACCTCGTCGATGTGCGCTTCGGCGCGGGCGATCAGGTCGGCGGTGAGCCGCTCGACGTAGGCCGAGCCGCCCCACGGGTCGATGACCCGGGTCGTGCCCGACTCCTGGGCCAACAGCAGTTGGGTGTTGCGGGCGATTCGGGCCGAGAAGTCGCTCGGCAGGGCCAACGCCTCATCCAGCGCATTGGTGTGCAGTGACTGGGTGTGCCCTTGCGTCGCGGCCATCGCCTCAATTCCGGTACGCACCACGTTGTTGAACACGTCCTGCGCGGTCAGCGACCAGCCCGAGGTCTGGCAGTGCGTACGCAGCGAGAGCGATCGGGGATCCCCCGGGGAGAATTCCCGCATCAACCGCGCCCACAGCACCCGCGCGGCTCGTAGCTTGGCGATTTCCATGAAGAAATTCATGCCGATGCCGAAAAAGAACGACAGCCGCGGCGCGAACGAGTCGATATCCAGCCCGGCGTTGATTCCGGCCCGTACGTATTCCAGCCCGTCGGCCAGGGTGTACGCCAATTCCAGATCGGCCGTGGCGCCGGCCTCCTGAATGTGGTAGCCGGAAATGGAGATCGAATTGAATTTCGGCATCTTCGTTGAGGTGTACGCGAAGATGTCGGAGATGATGCGCATCGAGGGCTGCGGTGGATAAATGTACGTGTTGCGCACCATGAATTCTTTGAGAATGTCGTTCTGAATTGTGCCGGCCAATTTCTCCGGCGGCACGCCCTGTTCCTCGGCCGCGACCACGTAAAGCGCGAGCACCGGCAATACCGCGCCATTCATGGTCATCGACACGCTCATTCGGTCCAGCGGAATGTGGTCGAACAGTTGGCGCATGTCCACAATGGAATCGATCGCCACGCCGGCCATCCCGACATCGCCGCGCACGCGTGGGTGGTCGCTGTCGTAGCCGCGGTGCGTAGGCAGATCGAACGCGATCGACAGGCCTTTCTGGCCGGCCGCGAGATTCCGTCGGTAAAAGGCGTTGGACTCGGCGGCGGTGGAGAATCCCGCGTACTGCCGGATAGTCCACGGCTGGGTGGTGTACATCGTCGGGTACGGTCCGCGCAGGTACGGCGCGATTCCCGGGTACGTGCCCAGGTCGAGTTTCGCCGTGTCGGCGCGGGTGTAGAGCCGCGCGATGTCAATGCCCTCGGGGGTTTCGGAAATCAACGCGTCGGCGTCCTTGCCGGTCGCCTCGCGTACGGCGGCCCGCCATTCCTCGGCGTTGCCGCCCCGCGGCGCCGGGCCGAGGTCGATGCCGGCGAAGTTCGGGATCACGGCACCTCCAAGACGGCCAGCGTCCGGGTCAGTACGGCCAATGCGTCGCATCCGGTGTACAGCCAGCCGTCGATGTTGTCCATTGTGGACGGCTCGCGGACCAGCCAGATCTCCCGTGCCCCGGCCGAACGCATCGCCGTGGCGACCGCGGCAATGTCCGCTGTGGACATATCGGCCGGCGGACAGATGCAGGCGATCCGGGTCCGGCTGGCGATGAACGCGGTGGCGGCGGCGCCGGCCCCATCGAGCGGTCCGGGATTGACCGCGGCTATTCCGCCGGAATTCCACATATTGGCAGCGAATCCGGCCGCGGCCGTATGCGCGGCGACCGGACCGAGCGTGGCCAGGAACACGGTCGGGCGCTCGGAAACGGAATCGGCCCGATCGCGCAATGACTCGAATTCCTCGGCGTACCGGATGACCGGCAGCCCGCCGCCGGGCCGGACCGGACGCGGCTGCCGGCGTACCGGTTCTTCATCCAGCAACGGGAATTCGCTTACCCCGGTGATCGGGTCAGCCCGGGTCGCGATGCGCCGCTGCCGCTGGTCCCGGGTGGCGGCCAACCGGTCGGCGACCAGGCCGCTTTTCAGGGCCGCGGCCAGCCCGCCGGCCGCTTCGATTTCCTGGAACCACGCCCACGCCGTCTGCGCCAGCGACTCGGTGAGCGACTCGACGTATCCGGAACCGCCGGCCGGGTCGATGACCGCATCGACGTGGGCCTCCTCGCGCAGCAGGGTCGCGGTGTTGCGGGCGATCCGGCGGGCGAAGGCGTCGGAGCGGCCGATTGCGGTATCGAACGGCAGGACGGTCACCGCATCGGCTCCGCCCGCGCTGGCGGCAAAGCAGGCGACCGCGGCCCGTAGCAGGTTCACCCAGGGATCGCGCCGGGTCAGCATGGCCGGCGAGGTGACAGCGTGAAGACGGGCCGGCCAGGGCCGGGCCACGACCTCGCCGACCCGCGACCACACCCGCCGGGCCGCCCGCAGCTTGGCGATGGTGAGGAACTGGTCGGCGGTGGCGGCGTAGCGGAATTCCAGCTGGCCGGCGGCCGCATCGGCCGACAGCCCGGCATCGGTGAGCGCCCGCAGGTACGCGACCGCGGCGGCCAGGGTCGCACCGAGTTCCTGCGCGTCGCTGCCGCCGGCCTCGTGGAACGGCAGCCCGTCGGCGACGAGCGAGCGCGGTCCGTTGTTCTGGACGGCGAAAGCGATCGCGGGTTCTAAGTCGGCTGATTCGCCGGACCGGGCCGCGTCGCCGAGCGGGTCGAGGCCGAGGTTGCCGCGTAGGGCGGTCGGCGGGACGCCGCGGTCGGCGGCCAGCGCCAGCAGGGTCTGGGCGGCGGTCACCCCATCCGGACCGGCGTCGAGCACGATCGGGGCCAGGTCGAGGTACACGCCCTCCAGCGCCTGGGCCAGACCGTCGACCGCGACACCGCCCGCACCCAGCCGGAGCCAGATCCCGCTGGCGCCGCCTTCCAGGTCGGCCAGGATCGCGTCGTTAGGGTCGGGCTCGTCGTGCTGTTGGATCAGGTGCCAGGGGTCGCCGGCCGCGCGAGCGCCCCGGACGTACGGGGCCCGCCCGGCCACGCCGGCATCCGGGGCGGCGCCGTACAGCGGTTCGATCGTGATGCCGTCGTACGTCGTGGTTCTCAGCAGCGATTCGATCGGATCGGCGTTCGAGGTGTCGATCCCGGACCGGCGCAGCGCCTTGACGACCAAGGCACGCCACGCCTCAAGCGCGGGCC
Source organism: Mycobacteriales bacterium (assembly GCA_040414495.1). Taxonomy (GTDB): domain Bacteria; phylum Actinomycetota; class Actinomycetes; order Mycobacteriales; family QHCD01; genus DATAVB01. Next base: position 20,188 of record JBEDUI010000059.1, on the reverse strand, counting down.
CCGCCAGCGCTGTGTCTTCCGGCTGCGCCGCCATTCTCCGGATGCTACGGCCAATCGGCTACCAGCGGCCAAGTGCGGCATGTGATCTACGACGGTGTCGTCGTGCGTACGATTTCGACATGGCCATGACCGTGCGAATCCCGCCCGACCTAGAGGCCGAGCTACGGCTGGCTCGCGGAAGAAGATCACCGCAGCCGTGACCAGACCGTCGCGCTCGCGGTGGAGACGTATTTAGAGCTGCGTGAGACAGCGGAGATCAAGGCTGATCCGGACGCGATGCGGTCACTGGCCGAAGCCCGCGCGGCCGCCCGCGCCGGCGATGTGGTTTACGAGGTTGATGCGCTGAAATGATCGGTCAGACCGGTGGGGTAGCCCGTTCGATCGGTCCCCAGCCCAGGTCGTGGGCCCGTTCGGCTCGTTCGTACGCGTCGCCGCCGCGTATTCCGAAAAGCCGTTTGGCCAGCAAAAGATAAATCGCAATTGCCAGGTTGATGATCAACGTGATGATCTTCAACGCGGAAATCCGTCCGGTCAGCTCGTAGATTTCGATTGGCAGCAGCAGAATCGTCGCGATAAACGTCAGGTATTCGGCCCACCGCCGGGCCCGCCACAACCCGACCATTTCCACCCCTTCCAAAGCGGCATACGCAATTGCCGCGCCGCCCAGGGCGTACAGCGAACCGTGCGAGAGCGAAAAAGCCTTCTGCACCTCGCCGAGAAATCCGTGCTGGTGCCTCGACGCCGGCCCGCTGCCCTGCAAATCCGTGATGATCCGGGTGAAATCCGCCCGTAGCGTCGCCTCGTGCGCGGCGACCACGAACACCACGATGGCCAGGATCGACAGCACCAGGACGTGGATCGCGCGGTCGATCGCGATCAGCCGCAGCACGTACCGGTCCCGCAGCGGACGACCGCGCATCGGCAACTCGATATCGGCCCGCGCCGGCAGCAGCTCACTGGTCGGCGACTCCGGCTCGGGCACCCACAGCCAGGCGTCGCAGCGCAGGCAGCGATGCCACCGCAGCGACCCGACGACCCGCGCCACCGCCCCGTCCTCCGGCCGTACCTTCGCCGCATCCACCCCCACCAACGCGTGACCGTGCAGAGCGCAGCCGATCAGCTCGTAGTGCAGGCTGAACCGCCGCCGCTTCGGCGCGACACCCGGTGCGAGCTGGCGCTCCGGCTCGGCCATCACGATCTCCCGGCTGTCGCAGGTTGGGCATTCGCAGGTCGGGAGGTCATCGTCCTCCTTCCGCAACGCGTCCGCATGACACGTACGAACAGTGGCCGGCAGCGAATAAGCTCGGATCGGCAGTGCTGCCGGCGAAGGGGAGTGCAGATGAGCGCTCGTATCCGGGTCGTGATGGCCAAACCGGGCCTGGACGGCCACGACCGGGGCGTGAAGATCGTGGCCCGCGCGCTACGGGACGCCGGCATGGAGGTGATCTACACCGGGCTGCACCAGACCCCGGAACAGATCGTCGAGACCGCCATCGCCGAGGACGCCGACTGCATCGGGCTTTCCGTACTGTCCGGCGCGCACATGACGCTGTTCGCCCGGGTGCTGGAGTTGCTACGCGAACGCGATGCCGCCGACATCGTGGTCTTCGGTGGCGGGATCATCCCGGAGGAGGACATTCCGGCGCTGCGTGAGCTGGGCGTCGCGGCGATCTTCACGCCCGGGGCTACGACTGAGGCGATCGTCGCCTGGGTGAACGAGCACGTGCATTCCGCCGTTCAGTGACGACGAAAGTGCCGAAGGTCACCGGCTCCGGTTTCCCGGCTGTATCGGCTGCTGGCTAGGCTCACCGGCAGTGGGCGCAGGCTGCGCTGAGGGCCCCAATACATCTCTCGACGATGAGGACGCGAGGCGCGGAGTACAGCGAAGTACGTGTGGGCCGGGCCGAGCAATAGGAGTTGTGCGCTAGTGGATCTATACGAGTTTCAGGCGAAGGAGCTGTTCGCCAAGCACGGCGTGCCGGTGCTGCCGGGTGAGGTCGCCACGACCCCCGAGGAGGCGCAGACGATCGCCGCCAAGATCGGCGGACAGGTGGTCGTCAAGGCCCAGGTCAAGACCGGCGGTCGCGGCAAGGCCGGTGGCGTCAAGCTGGCCGAGTCGCCGGCCGAGGCATACGAGAAGGCCGGCGCGATTCTGGGCATGGACATCAAGGGCCACACCGTGCACCGGGTCCTGATCACCGAGGCCAGCGACATCGCCGAGGAGTACTACTTCTCGTTCCTGCTCGACCGGGCCAACCGCACCTTCCTCACCATCGCCTCGGTCGAGGGCGGCGTGGAGATCGAAGAGGTCGCCCGTACCAACCCCGACGCGCTGGCTCGTATCCCGATCGACGCGCTCGCCGGCGTGGACGCGGCCAAGGCTCGCGAGATTGTGGCGGCGGCGAAATTCCCGGCTGATATCGCCGACCAGGTGGTCGACGTGATTATCAAGCTGTGGCTGGTATTCACCAGCGAGGACGCGACGCTGGTCGAGGTCAACCCGCTGGTGAAAGCGCCGAACGGCCAGGTCATCGCGCTGGACGGCAAGGTTACGTTGGATGACAACGCCGGTTTCCGGCAGCCCGAGCACGCCGCGTTCGCCGATACCAGCGGCACCGACCCGCTGGAAACGCGGGCCAAGGAAAAGCACCTCAATTACGTCAAGCTCGACGGTGAGGTCGGAATCATCGGCAACGGCGCGGGTCTGGTTATGTCCACATTGGACGTTGTGGCGTACGCCGGCGAGCGGCACGGCGACGTGAAGCCGGCGAACTTCCTCGACATCGGCGGTGGCGCCAGCGCCGAGGTGATGGCCAGCGGTCTGGAGATCGTGCTGTCCGACCCCTCGGTGCGCAGCGTCTTCGTCAACGTATTCGGCGGCATCACCGCCTGTGACGCGGTGGCCGACGGAATTGTGCAGGCGTTCGGCCTGCTCGAAGGTCGCGGCGAGAAGGTCAACAAGCCGCTGGTCGTACGCCTAGACGGCAACAACGCCGAGGCCGGCCGCAAGATCCTCGCCGACGCCGCACTGGCCGGCGTCACCCAGATCGACACGATGGACGGCGCGGCCGAGAAGGCCGCCGAGCTCGCAGCGCAGGGAGCGTAATCGCGATGGCCATTTTCCTGGACGAGAACAGCAAGGTCATCGTGCAGGGCCTCACCGGCTCGGAGGGCATGAAGCACGGCGCCCGGATGCTGCGCGCCGGCACCAATCTGGTCGGCGGCGTCAACGCCCGCAAGGCCGGGCAGAAGGCGGAGCTGAACGGGGTCGGCATTCCGGTGTTCGGCAGCGTGGCCGAGGCGATGGCCGAGACCGGAGCCGACGTCAGCGTGCAGTTCGTACCGCCGCGATTCTCCAAGGACGCGATGGTCGAGGCGATTGACGCCGAAATCCCGCTGGTCATCGTGATCACCGAGAACATCCCGGTGCACGACACCACCGCGGCCTGGGCGCACGCCGTCGCTACCGGCAACAAGACCCGGATCGTCGGACCGAACTGCCCCGGTGTCGCCAGCCCCGGCAAGTCCAACGCCGGCATCATCCCGGCCGACATCACCCGCCCGGGCCGTATCGGCCTGGTCAGCAAGTCCGGCACGCTGACGTACCAGATGATGTACGAACTGCGCGACATCGGCTTCTCCACCTGCGTCGGCATCGGCGGTGACCCGGTCATCGGGACGACCCACATCGACTGCCTGCAGGCGTTCCAGGACGACCCGGAGACCGAGGCGATCGTGATGATCGGCGAGATCGGCGGCGACGCCGAGGAACGGGCGGCCGACTTCATCAAGGCCAACGTCACCAAGCCGGTCGTCGGCTACGTCGCCGGGTTTACCGCGCCTGAGGGCAAGACGATGGGCCACGCCGGCGCGATTGTTTCCGGCTCGTCCGGCACCGCGCAGGCAAAGCAGGAAGCGCTCGAGGCCGCCGGGGTCCGGGTCGGCAAAACGCCCAGCGAGACCGCCCGGCTGATGCACGACATTCTGTCGCACTGACCGATAAGAACCAGCTGTCCACCGTTGGCGCCGCAACGGGATCTGTGATCCCATATTTGCGGCGCCACGATGGGTTCTTTGCCCGGCCTTGGTCTGAATTTACGGTTCGGCTGCGGTAACGTGCCCGGGTCACGCCGCACCACGTCCGACACAACTGGGCGGATGGGGCATAATGCCTCGCAACGTCCAGCCGGGCGTGGTCAATAAGAACAGGTCAGCTGGTCGGCGGCGGATCGCCACGACGGGAAGGTCCTTTGATGTCAGAGCAGACGGGTGGTTACCCGGGCCAGGGTGGCTATGCCGGGCAAGGCGGGCAAGCCGGGCCGCCTCCTGGTTACCAGGCCAGTGGTCAGCCCGGTCAGCCCCAGGCCCAGCCGCAATACGGGCAGCAGCAGCCGGCTTATGGTCAGCCGCCGGCCGGTGCGCCCCAGGGATACGGTCAACAGCCGCCGCAGTACCAGCAGGGCGGTTATCCGCAACAGGGGTACGGGCAGCCGGGCTACGGTCAGCCGGCCCGCTCCGGTCCGGCCCTCAACTTCGATCTGCAGACGATCATGCCCGGTGGTGTCATCGCCGCCGGCGGCGCGTTGCTGCTGTTCATCTTCAGTTTCTTCCACTGGTATGGGCTGAACGCCGACAAGTACTGCAAGTCCTTCGGCGGCGACCTCGGTGGAACCAGCGGTTGTAAGCAGTCCGTGGCCGATCACGGGCCGCACATGAACGGCTGGAACAGCGCGCTCACGATCATTCCGATCCTGATCTTCTTGATCATCACGGCGTACTTCGTGGCCAAGGCCCTGAAGGTGATCCCGGCGAAGGTCCCGGCCGACGTGATCGCCATGGGCCTGACCGCACTCGCCGATCTGTTGTTCTTGATCGCGATCTTCGTGCACCCCGGATTCAACGACGGCCCGGGTAAGTACACCTCGGCCAGCTGGGGATTCTGGGTCGGCCTGGTCTTGGTCATCGCCATCACCGTTGGTGTGGTCATGGAGTTCCAGAAGAGCGGCGGCCAGGCCACCGTGCAGGGTTTGATCGGTGGCCTGAAGTCCAAGCAGTCTGGCGGCCAGGCGCAGGGCTACGGCCAGCCGCAGGGTTATGGGCAGCAGCAGGGTTACGGCCAGCAGGGCTATGGCCAGCAGCAGGGTTACCCGCAGCAGCAGGGCTACGGCCAGCAGCAGGGCTACGGTCAGCAGCAGCCCGGCTATGGTCAGCAGGGTTACGGCCAGCCGCAGGGTCCGGCCAGTGGCCAGTACCCGGCCGCGCCGCAGCAGCCGCCGGCCAGCTCGGGTCAGTACCCGGCGCAGGGCAGCGGTCAGCAGCCGGCCGCCGGCTCCGGGCACCACGCCGCGCCCGGCTCGGGCCAGTACCCGGCCCAGGGCGGCCAGCCCGGCTACGGCCAGGGTGGTCAGCAGGAACCGCCGCAGCAGGGCGGATACCCGCAGCGCTAGCTCTCTCCGTACGTCCCAACAGGCGCGTCGAGCCCCCAGGCTCGGCGCGCCTGTCGGCGTCTTGGGCACGGCGCTGAGAGAGTCGATGCACGATGACTGACCTCGCCTCCCGTGCTACGAGCCGCGAAACCGGTGGCGGGCTCGGCGAAGCCGGCACCCGCAATACCGGCAGTCGAAACACGGGCATCCTCGGTCTGTATACGGCCGTAGTGGTGGCGGTCGGAGCGGCCGCGGTTGGTCTCGTTCTGTTGATGGCGCTGGTGCTGGTGGCCTGGGGCGCCGACTCGGGTACGCACATCTCGGCGCTGACCGCGTTGCGCGCCGGCGGCCAGGCCTGGTTGCTCGCGCACCACAGCCCGCTCGGTACGAAGTCCGGCACGATCGGCCTGGTGCCCATCGGCCTGATCGCATTGCCGGCCGGTCTGCTGGCCCGGGCCGGAATTCTGCTGGGTCGGGCCAACGCTCCGGTCGCTCCGCTGGAGGCGGCCCGGCTGGTGTTGGCGATGGCGGCCAGCTACGGCGTGATCGCGGCATTGGTCAGCTTCGGTACCGGCGTCGCGCCGGCTCGGGTCGGGTCGCTGTCGGCCGTGCTCGGTGCCGTGGTCGTGGCGCTGCTGGCCGGCGGGGTGGGGGTTCTGTACGGGGCCGAGCTGACCCGGCCGGTGCTGGCCCGGCTTCCGGCGGGGACGGTGGCGGTGTTGCGGGCGACCGGGGTCGCGGTCGCGGTACTGCTGGCGGCCGGGGCGTTCCTGGTCGCCGCCTCGCTGGCTGTACACAGTGGACAGACGGTGCGGTTGGCGCATGCGCTCGGCGGCGGGATCGTCGGCAGCGTGCTGGTGTTGTTGTTGGGTCTGCTGTACGCGCCCAACGCCGTGATCTGCGCGGTGTCGTATCTGGTAGGGCCCGGATTCGCGGTCGGTACGGGTACGTCGGTTTCGTTGGTCGGCGCGCATCTGGGTCCGGTGCCCGCCTTTCCGTTGCTGGCCGCGTTGCCATCGGGTACGTCGCCGGCGCCGGAAACCTGGCCGTTGGTTGCCGCGCCGCTGCTCGCGGGGGTGTTGGCCGGGGTGATGGCCGGTCGGGCGGCCGGTGTATCGGGCCGGCGGGCCGCGGTGCGGTTGGCCGGCTGGACGGGCTTGGCGGTTGGCGTGGCTTTGGCGGTGTTGGCCGGGTTGGCCGGTGGCCCACTCGGGGCCGGGCGGCTGGCGGCGGTCGGGCCATCACCCTGGCAGCTCGGCGGAGCGGCCGGGATCGAGGTCGCGGTGCTGGCGGCGCTGACCGCGTTGGTCGTCACGCGCGGGCAGCTGCAGCTCGTACCCGAGCCGATAGTCGTCACCCTGCCGGAGCAGGCCGATTCCGGTTCGGACGCCGATGCCGAGCCTGACCCGGAACCGGAAGCCGAAGATCAAACCGAGCCCGAGCAGGAAGACGTAGCCGAGTCCGAGCCCGAGCAGCAAGACGTAGCCGAGTCCGGGCCGCGGGCCGAAGCCGTAGCCGAGCCGGAAACCGAAGACGTAGCCGAATCCGACGACGATGCTGCTGAGCCGGCTCAGGACGTAACCAAAGAACCCGAATCGCCTGAGCCGCAAGAGGATCAGCCGGAGGCCGATGATGAGGCCGACCCAGCGGACTCGACCGGTCTGCCTGCCAGCTAAGGTCGTTACGTGCCTGCCCCCGGCGGATCGCCCAGTTCAGGACCGGCCCGTGTCGTGGTGCTTGTATCCGGGTCGGGCACCTTGCTGCAGGCGCTGCTCGATGTGGAGAAGGAGCCGGCGTTTGGCGCCCGCGTGGTGGCGGTTGGCGCGGACCGGACCGGCATCGAGGGCTTGGCCCGAGCTGAACGGGCCGGACTGCCGACCTTCGCGCTGCGGGTCAAAGACTTCCCCGACCGAGCTCATTGGGACAAGGCGATGGCCGACGCCGTCGAGGCGCACAAGCCCGACGTGATCGTCTCGGCCGGGTTCATGAAGCTGCTCGGGCCGGAGTTCCTGGGCCGGTTCGGCGGCCGGGTGATCAACACACATCCGGCGCTGCTGCCGTCTTTTCCCGGGATGTACGGTCCGCGCGACGCGCTTGAGCATGGTGTCAAGCTCTCCGGCTGCACCGTCTTCATCGTCGACGAGGGCGTCGACGCCGGGCCGATCATCGCCCAGGCCGCGGTGCCGGTGCTCGACGGTGATGACGTAGAGAGCCTGCATGAGCGGATAAAGAGCGTGGAGCGCACGCTGTTGGTGGCGACCCTGGGCCGGATGTGCCGGGACGGCTGGACGGTCCGCGGCCGCAAAGTGACGATTCCATAAGGGGAGAATCTCGAAATGACCGATCGGATCGCCATCCGGCGCGCGCTGATCAGCGTGTACGACAAGACCGGTCTGGAGGATCTGGCCCGCGGGCTGCATGAGGCCGGGGTGCAGATCGTCTCCACCGGCAACAGCGCCCGGGCGATCACCGCTGCCGGCGTGCCGGTGACCCCGATCGAGGAGGTCACCGGATTTCCCGAGATGCTCGACGGCCGGGTCAAGACGCTGCACCCGCACGTGCACGCCGGCCTGCTGGCCGACCGGCGTAAGCCCGAACACGTGGCCGCGCTGAAAGACCGCGGCATCGAGCCGTTCGACCTGGTGATCTCTAACCTGTACCCGTTCCGGGAGACTGTCGCGGCCCGCGTGGGCGAGGACGACACGGTCGAGCAGATCGACATCGGCGGGCCGTCGATGGTGCGGGCCGCCGCCAAGAACCACCCGAGCGTCGCGGTCGTCGTCGACCCCTCGTCGTACGGCGAGGTGCTCGAAGCGGTACGGGCCGGCGGGTTCGACCTCGCGGCCCGCCGCGCACTGGCGGCCAAGGCGTTCGCGCACACCGCCGCCTACGACGTGGCCGTCGCCTCCTGGTTCGCCCGGCCGGATGACTTCCCGCCGTTCGCTGCGGTGGCGTTGGAGCGGGCCGAAGTGCTGCGGTACGGGGAGAATCCGCACCAGGCTGCGGCCTTGTACGTGGACCACGACGCGCCGGCCGGGCTGGCCCAGGCCGAACAGCTGCACGGCAAGGCGATGTCGTACAACAACTACGTCGACACCGACGCCGCCCGCCGGGCCGCATTTGATTTCACCGATCCGTGCGTGGCGATCATCAAGCACGCCAACCCGTGCGGCATCGCGGTCGGGGTCGATGTGGCTGAGGCGCACCGCAAGGCGCACGCCTGCGACCCGCTGTCGGCATTCGGCGGCGTGATCGCGGTCAACGGTCCGGTCACAGTGGACATGGCCCGTCAGGTCGCGGAAATCTTCACCGAGGTCATCGTGGCTCCGTCCTATGAGGACGGTGCGGTGGATGTGCTGGCGGCCAAGAAAAACATCCGTATTCTCACCTGCCCGGCTCCGGTCGAGCGAGCCGCAGTGGAAATGCGGCAGATCACCGGCGGCATGTTGGCCCAGACCGTGGACCGGATCGATGCTCCCGGCGACGACCCGGCGGCGTGGCGGCTGGTGTCCGGCGACGCGGTCGACGAGGCGACGCTGGCCGACCTGGCCTTCGCCTGGCGGGCGATCCGGTTGGTGAAGTCGAACGCGATCCTGCTGGCCAGCGACCGGGCCACGGTCGGGGTCGGTATGGGCCAGGTCAACCGGGTCGATGCGGCCGGTCTGGCCGTGTCCCGGGCCGGGGCCGAGCGGGCCCGCGGCGCGGTCGGCGCGAGCGACGCGTTCTTCCCGTTCGCCGACGGTTTGCAGGTCCTGATCGATGCCGGGGTACGGGCGGTGGTCGAGCCGGGCGGTTCGGTGCGGGACGAGGAGGTCATCGCCGCGGCGAAGGCCGCTGGAATCGCGTTGTATTTCACCGGAACGCGGCACTTCTACCATTAATGGTCGAGACGGTAGGCGCCGATTTCGCCGATATCCGTTGGGCCGCGCGCGAATTGCGTAATGAGTCCTATGTGGACTGTACGTTCGCCGAGGCCGATCTGTCCCGGTTGAATACGCACGGTTGCAGTTTTACGAATTGCGATTTCAGCGGCGCCGATCTGGATCGGTCCCGGCATACGGTGACCGCGTTCATCGGCTGCACCTTCGACAAGACCGGTTGGCGGGAGGCGGAGCTGACCGGATGCAAGCTGACCGGTTCGGCTTTCCTGGACTGCCGGTTCGTGCCGTGGACGTTGCAGGACTGCGACCTGGACCGGGTCTCGTTCGGCGGCGCGATGCTCAAGGGCGTGGACTTTCACGGCCTGCGGCTCCGGGCGGCGAACCTGGTCGACGCCGACCTGACCGGCTCCGACTTGCGCGAGGCCGACCTGACCGGCGCCCGGCTGCGTAATGCCCGGCTGGAGCGGGCCGACCTGCGCGGCGCGACGCTCGACGATGACGCCTGGCGGACGGCCCGCCTGACTGGGGCTCGTATCGATCTGGAACAGGCCGTACGGTTCGCGCTCGCTCACGGGTTGGCGTTCGGTGAGGCGGTACCGTGACGAGTGATGTACCGTCCCGTCGTGCGCGCGCGTACGGACCTCCGATGAGCGCCCGGCACCGCGCCCCGGCGAGCCCGACGCGCTCGCCTCGCAAGCCGCGCTTCGACCTGCGTGGTGCGCCGGCCGCGGCCGTTCTCGTGCTGGCCGGTTTCGGTCTCACGTATGCCGCGGTTGCGCCCCGGCACTGGTTGCGCGGTGTGTTGTTGATGGCCTTGGCCATGGCGATCGCGGCGGTGCTTCGGGTGGCGTTGCCGACCCGGCAGGCCGGCCTGTTGGCGGTACGCAGCCGGTTGGTGGACGCGGTTTGGTACACCGGCGTCTCGGCGGCAATGGTCGTGCTCGGGCTGTGGCTGCGGGCTTCCGGCCGTACTTAAGCTCTATTGCCGGCGAGGTGAGGGGCGAGTGAGCATCGCAGCGAAGCGAGGAGCGGAGCGAGACCCGAGCCGAGCAGAATGGATTCAGTGACCTACGCCATGCAGGTCGGCGGGTCCGGACCTGGCTGGCTCGGATAGCCTCCGGAAAGATGCGCATACCGCACCCCAATGAGCTGGGAGTGACGTTCCATGGCTGCACAACAGCGAAGCGGCAAGGTCACCGTCGTCGGTGCCGGCTTTTACGGCTCGACCACGGCGCAACGGTTGGCTGAGTACGACATCTTCGACACGGTGGTGCTCACCGACATCGTCGACGGCAAGCCCGAGGGCATCGCGCTGGACATGAACCAGTCGCGGCCGATCGAGGGTTTCGAGACCAAGGTCGTCGGTGTCACCACGGGCAAGAACGGCGAGGGTTACGAGGCGATCGGCGGCTCGGACATCGTCGTAATCACCGCGGGATTGCCGCGTAAGCCGGGCATGAGCCGGATGGACCTGCTGGAGACGAATGCCGGCATCGTTCGGGGTGTGGCCGAAAACGTCGCCAAGCACGCGCCGAATGCGGTCGTGATCGTGGTCTCCAATCCGCTTGATGAAATGACCGCGTTGGCGCAAATCGCCACCGGTTTCCCGAAGAATCGGGTCCTCGGCCAGGCCGGAATGCTCGACACCGCGCGGTTCGTGTATTTCGTGGCCGAAGCGCTGGCCGTTCCGGTCGGTTCGGTTACCTGCCTGACGCTGGGTTCGCACGGCGACACGATGGTCCCGGTTCCCTCGCGCTGTGAGGTGAATGGCAAGCCGCTGACCGAGTTGATGCCGGCGGAAAAGATCGAGGAATTGGTCATCCGTACCCGCAATGGCGGCGCGGAGGTCAACAACCTGCTCAAGACCGGTTCGGCCTATTACGCCCCGTCGGCCGCGGCGGCGCGGATGGCCAAGGCAGTGATCGAGGATTCCGGCGAGCGTTACCCGGTGTGCGCCTGGGTTGACGGTGAATACGGTATTTCCGGCGTTTATCTCGGTGTGGTCGCCGAGATCGGTGCCGGCGGGGTGAAGAAGATCGCCGAGGTCGAGCTGACCGACAGTGAGCTTGCTGCGTTGAAGGAGGCCGCCGAGGCGGTCCGCAGCAAACAGGCCGACGTGGCAAGCCTTTAACGGAGAAGAGGACGAGCATGGCCAAGATCAAGGTCGAGCAGCCCGTCGTCGAGCTCGACGGTGACGAGATGACGCGCATTATCTGGGCGTTCATCAAAGAAAAGCTGATCCTGCCGTATCTCGATGTCGATTTGAAGTATTACGACCTCGGAATCGAGGCGCGGGACGCCAGCGACGACCAGATCACGATCGACGCGGCGCACGCCATTCAGCAGTACGGCGTCGGCGTGAAATGCGCGACGATCACCCCGGACGAGGCGCGGGTCGAGGAATTCGGCCTGAAAAAGATGTGGCGCTCGCCCAACGGTACGATCCGTAACATTCTCGGCGGTGTCATTTTCCGCGAGCCGATCGTGATGTCGAACGTGCCGCGGCTGGTGCCGGGCTGGACCAAGCCGATCATCATCGGCCGCCACGCCCACGGCGACCAGTACAAGGCGACCGACTTCGTCGTTCCGGGCCCGGGCAAGGTGACAATCACCTACACCCCGACCGGCGCCGGCGAGCCGATGGAATTCGAGATTGCCGATTTCCCCGGCGGCGGCGTCGCGATGGGTATGTACAACTACGACGACTCGATTCGCGATTTCGCCCGAGCCTCGATGCGTTACGGTCTGGACCGCGGATATCCGGTCTATCTGTCCACAAAGAACACAATCCTCAAGGCCTACGACGGCCGGTTCAAGGACATTTTCGCCGAGATCTTCGAATCCGAATTCAAGTCCGAATTCGAAGCGGCCGGAATTACGTACGAACACCGCTTGATCGACGACATGGTCGCGGCCGCGCTGAAGTGGGAGGGCGGCTTTGTCTGGGCGGCCAAGAACTACGACGGTGACGTGCAGTCCGACACACTGGCCCAGGGCTTCGGCTCGCTCGGCCTGATGACCTCGGTGCTGATGACTCCGGACGGCAAGACGGTCGAGGCCGAGGCGGCGCATGGCACGGTCACCCGGCATTTCCGCCAGCACCAGCAGGGCAAGCCGACCTCGACCAACCCGATCGCGTCGATCTTCGCCTGGACGCGTGGTTTGGCCCACCGCGGCAAGCTGGACAACACCCCGGCGGTCACCGACTTCGCGAACAAGCTGGAGCAGGTCTGCATCGAGACCGTCGAGGGCGGCAAGATGACCAAGGACCTGGCGTTGCTGGTCGGCAAGGACACGCCGTTCCTCAACACCGAGGACTTCCTGGCCGCGATCGACGACGCGCTCTCGGCCAAGCTGTCCGCGTAGGCTTTGTCTGCCGTTAAAGATGGACCAGGGAGACGCTGAAGTGCTGGTTTACGCGCACCGCGGCGCCTCGGCGTACGCGCCGGAGAATACGTTGGTCGCCTTTGACCGGGCGGCCGACCTCGGCGCGCAGTACGTCGAACTCGACGTCCAGCGGTGCGGCAGCGGCGAGTTGGTGGTGCTGCACGACGACACGTTGTGCCGCACCACCGACGTGCAGACCGCATTCCCCGACCGTCCGAGCCCGGCGGTCGGGGATTTTACGTTGGCGCAGTTGCGGCGGCTGGATGCCGGTTCATGGTTCGCGCCGGAATTCGCCGCCGAGCGGATCCCCACCTTGGCCGAGGTGCTGGATCTGCTGAGCCAGCGGGATCTGGGGTTGTTGCTGGAGGCGAAGTCGCCGCAGCGGTATCCCGGAATGGCGGCGCAGATCGCCGATGAATTGCTGCGGCACCGCTGGCTGTTGCGGGCCGGGCCGGCGCGGCTGGTGCTGGAAAGCTTTGATGCGGATTTCGTACGGGAATTCCGTACGCTATTGCCGCGGGTGACGTTGGGCCTGCTCGGTTCGCCCTCCGTTTCTGAGTTGGATTCCTGGTCGCGGGTGGCCGATCAGGTCAACCCGCACCATGTCGGCCTGACCCAGTCCTATGTGGACGCCGTGCATTCGGCTGGAATGACGGTGAATCCCTGGACCGCCGACGAGCCGGACGATCTGGCCCGGCTGGTCGGGCTCGGCGTCGAGGGCATCATCACCAATGCACCGGACCGCCTGCGTACCGACGCCGGTCACGCGGTGTAGTACTTCCGGACCGACAGCGGCACGAACACGGCCAAGATCACGACCGACCAGATCAGCGTCGAGATAACGGGATGCTGCAGCGGCAGCGCGGCATTTGCCGCCGGCGCACCCGGATTCCCGAACAATGACCGGCAGGCCGCCACCAACGAGCTGATCGGATTCCAATTCGACACGAAACGCAGCCAGGCGGGCATGCCGCTGGTCGGTACGAACGTATTGGCCAGCATCGATACCGGGAGGAACAACATGCCCAGCTTGTCGGCCGTTTCCTCGTTCTTCACCGACAGTCCCATGTAGACACCGAGCCAGGAAATCGCGTACCGCAGCAGCAACAGCAACCCGAATCCGGCCAGCCCGTGCCACAGTCCGGTGTGGATCCGCCAACCGACGACCAGACCGCACAACGCCATACCGATCAGGCCCATCGTGCCGGTGATGATGTCCACCCCGGTCTGTCCGAACGCGACAGCCGAGCGGGCCATCGGCATCGACCGGAACCGGTCCATCACGCCGCGTTGTACGTCACCGGCGACGAGCTGCCCGGTGACCGCGACCGAGCTGACCGCGGTCATCGCAAATAATCCCGGCATCAGGAATTCCCGGTAATTGCCGCCGCCGGGAACGCGGATCGCGCTTCCGAATACGTACCCGAAAAGCAGCACCATCACGATCGGGACGATCAAGTCCGCGATGAGTTGGCTTGGTGCACGGCGGATGTGGTTCAGGTTGCGGATGACGACGGTGACGCCATCGGCCAGGGTCCAACGGAATCGGTCCAACGCAATCGCGGTCATGCGGCGGTGTGTCCCGTCAGGTGCAGAAATACGTCGTCGAGCGTCGGCCGGCGCAGCGCGATGTCCTCGATCTCGATGCCGGCCCGGTCCAATTCCCGGACCACTGTGGTCAGCAAGCCGCTTTGCGTCGTCGGCGCGCTGACCTGACGGATTTCGGCCCGGGACCGGGCCGGCGACCCGGTGAGCCGACTCAGCGTTTCAGCTGCCAGAGATAGGTCGGCCGCGTAGCGTGCGACCAGGTCGATCCGGTCACCGCCGACCTGCGATTTGAGCTCGGCCGCGGTCCCGGCCGCGATCACCCGACCGGTGTCGATGACCGCGATGTGGTCGGCCAGTTGGTCGGCTTCGTCGAGGTACTGGGTGGTTAGCAGGACCGTGGTGCCATCGGCGACCAGGTCGCGGATCGAGGCCCAGACGGCGTTGCGCGAGCGCGGGTCCAGCCCGGTCGTCGGCTCGTCGAGGAACAGCACGGCCGGCGCGATGACCAGGCTCGCGGCCAGATCGAGGCGCCGGCGCATGCCGCCCGAATACGTCTGCACAACCCGGTCGGCCGCCTCGATCAGGTCGAACCGGGCCAGCAGTTCGTCGGCCCGCTGCGCCGCGGTCCGGTACGAGAGGTGGTAGAGCCGGCCGAACATGCGCAGGTTGTCCCGGCCGGTGAGCTTTTCGTCGAGGGCCGCGTTCTGGCCGGCCAGCCCAATCCGGAACCGGACCTGCTCGGCCTCGGCCACCACGTCGTAGCCGTCGACCTCGGCGCGCCCGCCGTCTGGTCGCAGCAGCGTGGTCAGAATCCTTACCGCGGTGGTCTTTCCGGCTCCATTCGGCCCGAGTACGCCACAGATCGTGCCGCGGGATATGGCCAGATCCACGCCGGCCAGCGCCTGGGTTTTGCCGAAGCGTTTGGTGATGCCCTCGACCAGTACGGCGGTGTCGCGGCGTGCGCTCGTTGGTCGGGCGAGCGCCTGTATTTCGGTCATCCTTCCCCCTGAAGTGCCCGTTGCCTGAGTGAATCGGGTACGTCGTACGCACAACGCGTACACCGTACCCATGAGGTACGGTGTACGCAAGCAGGAGGTGGGATTCATGACCAGCGACGGACTGCCGATCTGGGCGCGCCCGGAGCGCAAGACCCGGGCTACGTCGGCGTCTCTATCGCTGCCGCAGATTGTCGGCGCGGCCGTCAAATTGGCCGATGCCGAAGGGCTTGATGCGGTGTCAATGCGCCGTATAGCAGGCGAATTGGGCTCCGGCGCGATGTCGCTCTACCGGTACGTGTCCACAAAGGACGACCTGCTGGACCTGATGCTCGATGAGGTGATGGGCGAGACCCTGGCCGACATTGACGAGGAATGGGCCGGGGCCTCCGGCATCCTGCGCAACGACCTGTTGGAAATCGGGCACGGCCTACGGGCCCAGGTGCACCGGCATCCGTGGTTGCCGCGGCTCATGTCCGGGCGCCCGGCCTTCGGCCCGAACATGGTCCGCTGCATCGAAATCGCACTCAGCATTTTCGACAACCTGGACGTGGACGCCGACACGATGATGCATTCGGTCGGCGCCGTCAACGCGTTCGTTTTCGGCTTCGTACAAGAGGAACTGGCCGAACTCGAGGTGCAGCGGCAGACCGGACTGAGTGAGCAGGAATGGCACGAACGAATGGCCCCGTATATCCGCGGATTGCTGGCGACCGGCAAATACCCGCGGCTGCACAAGGTCATCGTCGAGGGCTCGGATCCCGACGATCACACCGTCGAATTCGATGGGCAGCTGCGCATCGTCATCAACGGCGTGATTGCGTCGTTGCCGGAAGCGGCCCGCCGCAAGGCGGACGGACCTATTTGATGAACGTCATGTCCGAGTATTTCTTGGACGGTCCACTGAGTAACCCGGAATCACGGTGCCGCAGCCAGGTGTCGAAAAACGCGGACACGTAGGCGCGATCGGCGGCCATGGCCGAGTCGGGCGAAATGCTGCCGATATCGCTCGTGCCGAGGTCGGAGGTAATCACCTTCTGCGCCACCAATTGCGGCACGATTGCCTCGGCGTCGGTGTAGGTGGCGTGCTCGGATCCGGTCAGATAAAGGTCGCGATGCCAGCCGTTGCTGTGATTCCACAGCAGGTTCCACGAGGTGTTCTCGTGGTTGTGCCGGCCGTCCGGCTTGCTGCCCATGAGCATGAACGGACGGGACAATCCGTCATTGACCACAGAGGACATCGGTGTCCCGGGCACGTCCTCCTGGGCGTAGTTCAGCTCGCCGTCCATGTCGACAGCCGCTTTGATCCGGGAATCGTCGTGCATCGCCTGCAGGGCAGTGAATCCGCCGGCCGAATGGCCGAACATTCCGATCTTCGACAGGTCAAATCCGCCGGCGAATTCAGGACTGGCATCGAGCCGGGCGATCTGGCCCAGAACGAACCGGGTGTCGGCCACCCGAACATTCACCAGCTTGTGCAGGAATTGCGCCCAGGGACCGTCCGGCTGCTGGGGCGCCTGCGCGATCGCGTCCATTCCGGTGACCGTGCCGTCCGGGAATTGTATGTACGTCTCATAGGTGTGGTCGATCGTGACCACGACGTAGCCCTCGCTGACCAGCTGTTCGACCAGGACAGTGCCCAGCGTGCGCGGATCGCCGGCGCCGGGGGAGTACAGCACCACCGGATGCGGCCCGCCCCGCCGATCCAGCGGCGCACTCACATGCGCGTGGGTCTTTGTCCCCGCCCAATTCACCTTTCCCGCCGGGACTTGCAGCGAATTCAGCTGGTCAAAACCCGCTGCCGCGCCGGGCTGCATCATCGGCGCCACCGGGAAATGCGCCGCATTCCGTGCCGGGTAAAAGATGCTCACCATCAGCTGTCGGGGCTGGCCCGGCGTGACGCCCCAGGGGTCGACCCGGCTGTGGTCGACCAGCCGCAGGTTCACGGTGCCGATCGCATGGGGACCGGTCGGCGCCGGCAGGCTGACCATGGCGAGCGGAGGTGGTTCAGCTGCCGCGGACGCCGTCGCTGCGGTGAGCAGCAATGCGGCGACGAACACAACCAGACGGCGGAGCACGGTCACGATCAATCCTTTGTGGAAGACAGGGGTATGTCGAGGTTATGGTGCCAGGGCATCTTGCTTAAGTCCTCGGCCTGCTGCGCGGTGCCCAGACGACTGACACGCTCCCACCCGCCGCCCCGGCGGCCTAGCGTTGTCTGTCGTCGCCGATACAACAGCGGTATCGGCTCCCTGTGTCTTGCGGGACACCCGCACCCGGGCTGTCTTGCGGGACACCCGCGCCCGGGCTGCCTTGCCGGATCGCCGCAGCACCTACAGCGATCACCGCTCGCGACGGCCAGGACTTAAGCAACACGCTCTAGTCCGGTTTCGCCACGTATAAGCCGCGCGCCAGAAATACCTTGACGGCCGCGGGTGCATTCTTGTTCGATGTCGAGGACCGACCGGAAGGAGGTGGACCCGATGTCGTCCGTCACGATCAGGGTGCCGCACTCCCGTCCGGTCTCGCGCTGAGCACGCGCGTGGCGGGGGCACCGCAACCTCGCTGGAGAAGACGTGAGTCAACTGCAAGAAACCAACCTGATCCGGCCATCCCGGCCGCATCACGGCGACGAACGTATGTTGCTGAATGCCTTTCTCGATTGGCATCGCGCCACCGTACGGATCAAATGCGATGGACTGTCCGATGAGGACGCACACCGCGCGCTGCTGCCGGCTTCACCGCTGATCACGGTGGCAGGTCTGGTCAGCCATCTGCGTTGGGTGGAGCATTCCTGGTTCGAAATCAGCCTGCTGAACCTTCCCGACCGGGGGCCGTGGACCGACGAGGACCCGGACGCCGAAATGCGGGTGGATGACGTACCGCTGGGGCAGCTGCTCGACGAGTACGACGCGCAGTGCGCCCGGTCGCGGGAAATCGTGGCCGGGCTCGACCTGGACACGCGCGAATGCGGCCCGGGGGCCGGCGATGATCCGGTGTCGCTGCGCTGGATCATGCTGCACATGATCGAGGAGACGGCCCGGCACAACGGCCACCTCGACACGATCCGTGAGCTGATCGACGGTGTGAAAGGCCTGTAAAGGGGAGCGGCCGATTTCGGCAAGATCGCGGGATCGGCCGCACCACCCTTTACGCTCGCCGGCATGAATATCGCTGTGGCCCGACGGGCGCGGACTCGTTCGATCAGCGCGGAAAATCCGCGCGGGGAAAAGGGCGGTGGCGCGCGGGCCACCGACGGCACCGCGGCGAACGCGGCCCGGGACCTCGGCCCGGGTTGGAAAGTCTCGCCCTGCCTGACGTTGGCGCCGGGCCAGACCACGACGTTGGCCGAAATCGACGGTCCCGGAACCATTCAGCACATCTGGATCACCGTCGATCCGGCCTGGTGGCGGCAGTTGGTGCTGCGGATGTACTGGGACGGCGAGGAAACGCCGAGCGTGGAGGTCCCGCTCGGCGATTTCTTCTGCAATGGTTGGGGAGAACCCTGCCGGGTGAATTCGCAGCCGATCGCCGTAAATCCGCGCGGCGGTTTTAATTCGTACTGGCCGATGCCGTTTCGCCGCTCGGCCCGGATCACGGTGGAGAACCTCTCCGAGACCGAACGCGAGGGATTCTTTTACCAAATCGATTACGAGCTGGCCGAGGTCCCCGACGACGCGGTTTATCTGCATGCCCAGTGGCGCCGGAACAATCCGCTGGAATACGGCACCGTCCACACGATCCTCGACGGCGTACGTGGGTCTGGACACTACGTCGGAACGTACGTCGCCTGGCAGTCGAACAACACCGGCTGGTGGGGCGAAGGCGAGCTGAAGTTCTTTTTGGACGGTGACGAGGAATTCCCCACCATTTGTGGAACCGGGACCGAAGACTATTTCGGCGGGGCCTGGGGATTTGTGGACGGCGACAATGATTACGGCGTATTTTCCACGCCGTATCTGGGCATGCCGCAGGTGATCGGCGGACATGAGGCCAGGAATTCCCAGCACCGGTTCGGCTTGTACCGCTGGCATATTCCGGATCCGATCTGTTTCGCTGAGGATCTTCGGGTCACCATGCAGGCGTTGGGGTGGCGTTCGGGCGGGCGATTCCTGCCGCTGCAGGACGATATCGCCTCGACCGCATTCTGGTACCAGGCCGAGCCGCACGCGCCGTATCCCGCATTGCCCGACCGCGACGGCCTCGAGGTCATTTAATCGCTGGCCGTTGGCGCTGGACTGCAGTGAACGTGACGTGAGGGTGGGTTGGCGTACTGCTCTCGCGCGCGAAGTGCAGTGAGCGTGCAGTGAGCGTGACGTGGCGTACCGCTTTCGCGCGCGAAGTGCAGTGAGCGTGAGGCGAGGGTTGGCGTACTGCTCTTGCGCATAAATTGCAGCGAGCGTGGCAGGAGTGCGGTTTTGCGGGCGAAAAATCGCTCTGATGTCACGTTCGCTGCACTCGTGGTGGCGCGGGAACGTTGTCTCGTCCGGACTGCGGTGAGCGTGAGGTGAGGGTGGGTTGGACAACTGCTTTCGCGCATAAATTGCAGCGAGCGTGGCAGGAGTGCGGTTTTGCGGGCGAAAAATCGCTCTGGTGTCGCGTTCGCTGCATTGTGGTGGGCGCGGGTACGTTGTCTCGTCCGGACTGCGGTGAGCGTGAGGTGAGGGTGGGTTGGACAACTGCTTTCGCGCATAAATTGCAGTGAGCGTGGCAGGAGTGCGGTTTTGCGGGCGAAAAATCGCTCTGATGTCACGTTCGCTGCAGTTGTGCAGAGCGTGGCGTCCCCGGGCGTGTTCGGAAATGTCGTGGCATCCGGATTACGGTCAGCGTGACGTGTGGTTGGGCTGTCCGGCGGTCGTGACGCGCAAAGTGCAGCGAGCTGCATTGTGGTGAGCCCGGGAACGTTGTCTCGTCCGGACTGCGGTGAGCGTGAGGTGAGGGTGGGTTGGAC
>JBEDUI010000058.1:0-40754 GCA_040414495.1 Mycobacteriales bacterium | reverse complement strand
TCGTTCGATCACCGGATCATCGACGGTCGGTTGGGTTCGGAATTCCTGGCCGACATCGGTGCGATCCTGAGCGATCCGGGCATGGCGCTGGTCTTGGGCTAGTCACAGTCCGCTAGACAATGTCCATAGTGGACACGGGAAATGGAGAACCCCGCGGCGTGCCGGTCGGGGGTCCAGTACGCCGCGGGGGTTGCTTGTTAGATCGACGGTGCTTCCCGATTCGTTACGGCGCTCATGTGGCTTGCGTCACGCTACTGGCTGATGGTGATGGCGGCGCCCGTGTCAGGATTCCGGACACACACCCTGGACCGCGGGTTGCGTAATTCGTAGAGTCCCGGGTGTGACTGCCCCGCGCCGTGGCCGGCCGCGGATCTTGCGGCCGGACCAAGCCCGTCGCGGTGACGGGTATGTATTCCACTGAAGGGAATGAAGGATGGAATTCCGTACGCTTGGAGGCACCGGAACCGCGGTGTCGTCGCTCTGCCTGGGCACGATGACGTTCGGCAACGAAAGCGACGAAAGCGTTTCGCACGCCCAGTTGGACCGGTTTGTCGAGGTGGGCGGCAACTTCATCGACACCGCCAACGTGTATTCGCGTGGTGTGTCGGAGGAAATCATCGGCCGCTGGTTGGCCAAGCGGCCCGGCGTGCGGGACCAGGTCGTCATCGCGACCAAGGGACGCTTCCCGATGGGCGATGGTCCCAATGATGTGGGGTTGTCCCGGGTTTCGTTGAGCCGCGCGCTGGACGCCAGCCTGAGCCGCCTCGGGATCGACGCGATCGACCTCTACCAGGCCCACGCGTGGGACCCGGTGACGCCGATTGAGGAGACGCTCCGGTTTTACGACGACGCCGTACGGGCCGGCAAAATCCGGTACGTCGGGGTCAGCAATTTCCTTGGTTGGCAATTGCAGAAGGCGGCGCTGCTGACGAAGTTCCTCGGCCTGCCGCCGATCGTGACGCTGCAGCCGCAGTACAGCCTGCTGGTTCGCGGCATCGAGCACGAACTGGTGCCGGTGTGTGAGAACGAGAACATCGGAATTCTGCCGTGGTCGCCCCTGGGCGGCGGTTGGTTGACCGGGAAGTACCAGCGCGATTCGCGTCCGACCGGCGCGACCCGGCTCGGCGAAAATCCCGAACGCGGCATGGAGGCGTACGACCCGCGCAACCGCGACGAGCGCACCTGGCGAATCATCGACGCGGTCAGCGCGGTGGCCACCGGACGCGGTGTCACCATGTCGCAGGTTTCGCTGTCCTGGCTGGCCGATCGGCCGGCCGTGACGTCGGTCATTCTCGGCGCGCGCACGGTCGAGCAATTGGACGACAACCTGGGAGCGGCGCAGCTACACCTGTCGGCCGAGGAAACCGCGGCCCTCGACCAGGCAAGTGCGCCGGTTATCGACGATTACCCGTACGGGGTCGGCGGAACCAACCAGCGCGGCCGTTCTCTCTGACAGACCGTCCTCATAAGACAGACTGCCGAACATCGCAGACTGTCCTCATAAGACAGACCCGGCAGCGCCGTTGCTGCCGGGCCCGTCCTGAAATGGAATGCCCGGTGGCGTGCCGGTCGGGGGTCCAGTACGCCACCGGGAACGTCCTGTACATCGTGGACGATCCGAAGCGTGTTACAGCTTCCGAAGAAAATATTTTGACCCCGGTTTTGGCCGCCGCCGGCCAGGGCGTACCTAGTCGTTGTAGTCCACGACGACCCGGCCGGACACGGTGGAAGCATCGATGACGTGCGACGACGAACCGCTGGTCTGCACGCCTTCGCTGTCGGTCCGGCCGGCCGAAGTGTGCATATGCAACTGGTAGCGCTCGTCATTACGTGGCACCAACACGGTGACCCGGCCCGATGTCGTATGGGCCTGGACATTGGTCGGGGTCGCGTTCAGTCCAACCGAGACACTGCCGGATATCGTGCGCGCGTCAACCCGGGGCGCGGATACGTCGTAGGCCGAGATCGACCCCGATTGGGCCCGGAGCTTGACCGGACCGCCGCTCACCTTGTCGACCGAAACCCGGCCGGATTGCGTGCTCAGCGATACGGCGCCGCGCACGTGATAAGCGGCGACCGCGCCGGACTGGGCCTGCAGCGCCACGTCGGCGTTCATCCCGCTGGCCATCAGCTTGCCGCTCGCCGTCTGCGCCGTAATGTCCACAGTGGACGGTACCTGGATGTCGTAGCTGACCGAGCAGTGCCCGAGGGCAAAGCCACGGCAGCCACCGGTCAGATGCAGCGTGTCCCCGTCCACGCGGGCGCGCGATGAGGCGTGCCGGATCGACTCGGAGATCCTGCTGTCCACGGTGACGGCATTTCCCGGCCGACCCTCGATCACGACCGACCCGGCGGCGTCCACCACGATGTGCCGGATCGGCGTGGTGTACGTGGTGTGCTCGTGCCGGGAATTGCTGCCGGCGATATCCATCACGTGGAAGCCGCCGAACGCCACCAGGGTCGCGGCGACAATAGCGCCGCCGCCGATGGCCAGCACCTGGCCCGGGGTCCGCGCGCTCATCGTTGCCCTCCTGATTCCAGAAAACGCAGTACGGCCAGCACCCGGCGATGGTCCGAATCGGCCGGCGCCAGCCCGAGCTTGAGGAAAATGCTGCTTACGTGCTTTTCCACCGCGCCCTCCGAGACGACCAGAGCCGAGGCGACGGCCGCGTTTGTACGACCCTCGGCCATGAGCTGCAGCACCTCGCGTTCCCGCCCGGTCAACGACTCCAGCGGATCGCGTTGCCGGCTGCGGACCAGCAACTGCGAGACGACCTCCGGGTCCAATGCGGTGCCGCCGGCCCCGACCCGGCGCAAGGCGTCCAGGAATTCGGTCACATCGGCGACCCGGTCCTTCAACAGATAACCGACCCCGCGGGTGTCGCCCGCGATCAGATCGACCGCGTACCGCTCCTCGACGTATTGGGAAAAGACCAGCACTCCGACGTCCGGCCATTGCTGCCGGATCACCAGCGCCGCCTTGATTCCCTCGTCGGTGAACGTCGGTGGCATCCGTACATCGACCACGCAGACGTCCGGCTTGTGTTCGGCCACCGCCTGCAGCAGGCCCTCGCCGTCGCCGGATGTCGCCACCACCGACTGCCCGTCCTCCTCCAACAGCCGGGTCAGGCCCTCGCGCAGCATGACGGCGTCCTCGGCAATGACGACTCGCATCGTTTTCACGGCTCCATTAGGCATGCTGGGCCCCGCTCGGCAACTCAACGCGGATCGTGGTCGGCCCGCCGACCGGGCTGGTCAGAATGAAGTCTCCATCGATGGCCCGGGCCCGGTCACGCAGGCCCGCGATGCCTGAGCCGCTGGCCATCGACGCACCGCCGTGACCGTTGTCGGTGATTTCCAGGTGCAGCCGGTCGCCGGCCTCGGTCACCACGATCGCGGCCCGGGTCGCACCGGAATGCTTGCTGATATTCGTCAGCGATTCGGCCGCGATGAAATACGCGACGGCCTCCACGCCGGGGCTGGGTCGGTGCCGGACGGTCACCGACACCGAGACCGGAATCGACGCCCGGGCGGCCAGGGCGGACAACGCGGCGTCCAGACCGCGGTCGGTCAGCACAGCCGGATGAATTCCCCGGGCCAGATCCCGTAGCTCGGCCAGCGCCAGCTTCGCCTCGTCGTGCGCCTCGTTGACCAGTTGCTTGGCCACGGCCGGGTCGTCGTCGAGCCGGACCTTGGCCCGTCCCAGCGTCATGGCCAGCGCCACCAGCCGTTGCTGCGCGCCATCGTGCAGGTCGCGTTCGATCCGCCGCCGCTCGGCGTCGGCCGCCGCCACCATCCGGGACCGGGTGTCCTCCAACGTCTCGACCCGCGTCTCCAACTGCTCGCGGTCGTTCGGCGAGAGCAATACCCGGGCCGTCGTCAGCTGGATAGCGGCCGCACCGCGGGCCAACCACGGCGCGGCCAGCAGCAAACCAATGCCGATAACCAGATGCACCAGCACCGAAATGCCAAAGCCCGGCGACCAACCGAACAGTGCCCCGTGCGATGCCGTGGCGTACCCGTAAGCAGGAAAGAGCAGAAAGGCGAGCGCCCCGCCCCAGGCCGCGAATACGACCGTCGTGGCGGCCCAGCTCAGCAGTGGTTGTACGACCATGCCGTGGGCCAGCTCCAGCCAGCTGCCCCGGGTCTTGGTCCGTTGCCACATCCGGCTGGGCAGGGCGCCCGCACCGACCGGTGGTCGCAAGGTCAGCGGAGCATCGAGGAATAGACCGACCCGAGAACGTTCGAGCTGGGCGAGCCCACGGGCCACGCCGAATGCGATCCAGATGACCGGCAGGCCGACCAACGCCAACAGCAGCATTGGCACGGCGAATGCCATCAATGTCACCAGCACAACAAATCCCGGGATGCTCACCACGAAGCTCAACGCCACCGAGATCGTGGCCATCCACGCCTTTTCCGATACGGGTGCGGATAGAGCGGTGCGTATCGCCGTCGCCGATATCCGCGACGTACGTGCGGTAGGCCACGTATCAACGCTTCGCCCCGCTGTATCACTCATCACAGAGGGGACTCCTTTATCAGTGGGGTGACGTTAGCAATCACGGTATGGTGCATCGCTCGGGCTCGACTAGCAGGAGAGCTGGTGAGTACGACAGGGGGTTATCCCCCCGTCGGACTGGGATTGGCTCTACTGCGAAAGGGGAACTGTCTACATCGTGTATTCGTCGTTTTCGAGGCACAGTGGGTTATGAACCACTCCATTGGCAGATAGAAGGGCCCGAGCAGTGAGCAATGGTGGTCACCGGCTCGCAGTTGATGATGTACGACCGCAATCCGGACTCATTTCGAGAACACCGGTGCTTGCTGGTGTCCAGCGATTTTTGCACCGGCATCCGTGGTGCGGTGAGTTGCTGTTGTTGGCGGCGCTTTACAGCTTTTACGAGCTGGTCCGAGCGGTTACGCACACCGGCATGGCCCAGTCGCTGCAAAACGGTCGGAACATCCTGACCTTCGAGCAGCACGTGCATTTGGCCCCCGAACATGTGCTTAATTCATTTTTCGCGGCGGTGCCGGCAATTGCGATTCCTGCTTGCTTTCTGTACGCCACTTGTCACTATCTGATTACGCCGGTGGTGCTGATTTGGGTTTGGCGTGCCCATCCCGATCAATATCGCCGGGTGCGTTCGGTTCTGATTGTGGGAACGCTGGTCGCATTGATCGGCTTCTGGTTGTTGCCGACCGCGCCGCCGCGGTTGATCGGCGGATTCACCGACTCAATGGCGCGGTGGTCAAGCATCGGTTGGTGGGGCAGCGCCGCGAGCGTGCCGCAGGGCCTGGAGGGTCTAACCGACCAGGCCGGTGCGATGCCTTCGCTGCATGTCGGCTGGGCGTTGTGGTGTGGCTGGGCGATCGTGCGGTGCGCCCGCCACCGGTGGGTGCGGATTCTAGGTGCGGCCTACCCGGTGGTCATCGTGCTCGTGGTGCTCGGCACGGCTAATCACTACCTCGCCGACGCGGTGGCCGGCAGCGCGGTGATCGGTCTGGGAATGCTGTTGGTGGCGGCCATCGGGCGAATTCAGGAACGGCACCTCGCCGGGCAGCTCATTCGTACAACCCGGGCTGCCGGCGAGAAAAGAGTCGGCGACGATCGCGAGCTGGGGGATAACCCCACCGCGCCGGGTGCGCTGACCGCAGGACAAATCCGGGAACTGCCGGGACAGACACGGCGGCGCGGAACGGCGAATCTCAAGTCGACGGATAACGCCGACTTCGCCGAGGAACGCACATGTCTGCTGGCTCGCAACTCGTTCGCGTCCCGACTGGGCGAGCGACGAAATGGCTCGTCCTAGCCTTATGGATTTGCGTACTGGCGATAACCGGACCGCTGGCCGGCAAGCTTTCTGACGTCACCAACAACGAGGCATCGGCGTGGTTGCCCGGCAGTGCCGAGTCGACGCACGTGGCGGCTCTCGCTGACCGGTTTCCCGGTGCGAATACGTCGCTGGCCGCGGTCGTATTCGCCCGGGACGACGGCCGGCTGACCGCAGCCGACCGGGCGGCGGTGGCACGGGCGCGTAAGCAGCTGACCCGGTTCGTACCGGACCGGCGGATCGCCCCGCCCCGCCAGTCCACCGACGGCCGGGCGCTGCTGCTGTCGGTACCGCTCCGGGATGGGGATCAGACCGCCGACCAGGTGAAGGACATCCGTGGCGTGATCGCTGAGGACGCGCCGCCCGGTCTGCAGGCCAAGGTCGCCGGGCCGGCGGCGCAGGCAGCCGACATGGCCGCGGCGTTCAAGGGCCTGGACGGCAAGCTGCTGCTGGTGGCCGGAGCCGCGGTGGCGGTGCTGCTCCTGGTGATCTACCGCAGCCCGGTCCTCTGGCTGCTCCCGCTGATCTCGGCCGCGGCGGCCAACGAGGTCGCGACGGGAGTGGTGTACCTGCTGGCCAAGCACGCCGGGCTGATGGTCAACGGTCAGACCCAGGGCATCCTGGCCGTGCTCGTATTCGGCATCGCCACCGATTACGCATTGCTGCTGATCGCCCGGTACCGCGAGGAGTTGCACCGACAGGAGGACCGGCACCTCGCGCTGGCGGTGGCGCTACGACGCGCCGGGCCGGCCATTCTCGCCTCGTCGGCGACCGTGATCCTCGGGCTGCTGTGCCTGCTGGTGGCGGAGCTGGGCTCCAACCACGACCTCGGTCCGGCCTGTGCGATCGGCGTCGGCTGTGGCGTCGTGGTCCTCTTGACCCTGTT
Source organism: Mycobacteriales bacterium (assembly GCA_040414495.1). Classification (GTDB taxonomy): domain Bacteria; phylum Actinomycetota; class Actinomycetes; order Mycobacteriales; family QHCD01; genus DATAVB01. Next base: position 34,034 of record JBEDUI010000058.1, on the reverse strand, counting down.
GCCGGCGCTGTTGGTCCTGTGTGGACGGTGGGTCTTCTGGCCGTTTACGCCGCGGGTGTCGGACGTTGCGGCCCAGTACGGCGGCTGGCATCGACTCGCGGCGGGCGTCGGTCGCCGGCCCCGGCTGATCGCGGTGAGTACGGTCGTGGTGCTCGGCGCCCTGGCCATCGGGCTGACCGGTCTGAAGACCGGGTTGACGGTCGAGCAGTCGTACACCAAGACCGTGCCGTCGGTGGCCGCGCAGCGGGTGGTCGCGGCGCACTTCCCGGCCGGCGAATCGGCCCCGGCCCAGATCGTCACGTCAACGTCCGCGCAGCGGACCGTGGCGGCCGCGGCCGGGAAGGTCGAGGGCGTATCCGCCCTGCTGCCGGCGCAGCGCTCGACCGATGGCCGGCTGGTCCGGCTCCCGGCAGTACTGACCGATCCGTCCGACAGCGCCGCCGCCCGCGACACCGTCGACCGGCTGCGCAGCGCGTTGCCGGACGGCGCTCTGGTTGGCGGCCCGAGCGCCACCGACCGGGACATGCGGGCGGCCTGGTCGCACGACGACCGGGTCGTGATGCCGCTGATCCTGGGCGTGGTGCTCCTGGTGTTGACCGGCCTGCTGCGCTCGTTGGTGGCGCCGCTGCTGCTGGTCGCGACGGTTGTGCTGTCCTACGCCGCGGCGCTCGGTGCCAGCACGCTGTTGTTCAGCCACGTGTTCGGGTTCGCCGGGTTGGACAGCATGGTGCCGCTGCTGGGGTTCCTGTTTCTGGTCGCGCTGGGCGTCGATTACAACATCTTCCTGATGACCCGGGTGCGCGAGGAGGCCGGGCGGATCGGGCACCGGGCCGGCGTGCTGCGTGGTCTGGCCGTGACCGGCGGCGTGATCACCAGCGCCGGGGTCGTGCTCGCGGCCACGTTTGTCGCCCTCGGCGTGCTGCCGCTGGTGGCCATGGCCGAGATCGGGGTGCTGGTGGCGCTGGGCGTACTGCTGGACACGCTGCTCGTCCGCTCGCTGTTGGTTCCGGCGCTGGCGATGCTGACCGGCCGGCGGATCTGGTGGCCGAGCCGGCACGCCGCAACCGTCGATGCTGACCGCGACCGACAGCTGACCGCAGTCTGATCGGCGAATAGGGGGAATTAACCGTCGCGTCACGTACCAGCGCTGGACAGGTCCGGGCGAAGACGGCAGGTTAAGGGCGTGTACGACTACGACGTCTTGGTGGTGGGCTCCGGGCCCGGTGGTCAGAAGGCCGCGATCGCGGCGGCGAAGTTGGGTCGGCGGGCGGCGGTGGTCGAACGCCGGACGATGGTCGGCGGGGTGTGCATCAACACCGGCACGATCCCGTCCAAGACCTTGCGTGAGGCCGTTCTGTATCTCACCGGCCGCAGTCAGCAGGAGTTCTACGGCCAGAGCTACCGGCTCAAGGACGAGATCACGGTCGCCGACCTGACCGCTCGTACGCATCACGTCATCGGCCGCGAGACCGACGTCATCCGCAGCCAGCTGGCCCGCAATCACGTCGCGATGCTCGCCGGCACCGGCCGTTTTCTCGACCCGCACACGGTCACGGTCCTGGCCGAGGACGGGTCTGAGCACAACGTCACCGCGGAGAAGATCATTGTCGCCGTCGGCACCCGGCCGGCTCGTCCGTCCACTGTGGAATTCGATGGCCGGACGATCGTCGATTCGGACCAGATCCTGTTGATCGACCGCATTCCGCAGTCGATGGTCGTGGTCGGCGCCGGGGTCATCGGCATTGAGTACGCGTCGATGTTCGCTGCCCTGGGCAGCAAGGTCACGGTTGTCGAGCGGCGCGAGCGGATGCTCGACATGTGCGACCTGGAGGTCGTGGAGGCGCTGAAATACCAGCTGCGCGATCTCGCGGTGACGTTCCGGTTCCGCGAGACCGTGGCCCGGGTCGAGCGACACGGTTCGGGCACCATCACTTGCCTGGAAAGCGGCAAGCGGATCCCGGCCGAGACCGTGATGTACTCCGCCGGCCGGCAGGGTGTCACCGATGTCCTGGAGCTGGAGAAGGCCGGGCTGCAGGTCGATGCGCGCGGACGGATCAGCGTGGACGAGCACTACCGGTCCGAGGTCGACCACATCTACGCGGTCGGCGACGTGATCGGCTTTCCGGCCCTGGCCGCCACGTCGATGGAGCAGGGCCGGCGCGCGGCGTACCACGCCTGCGGCGAACCCGTCGAAGGGCATCTGTCGCGGCTGCAGCCGATCGGCATCTACACGATCCCGGAGATCAGCTACGTCGGCCGGAACGAGGACGAGCTGACCGAGGCCTCGGTCCCGTTCGAGGTCGGCGTCTCGCGCTACCGGGAGTTGGCGCGCGGGGCCATCCTCGGCGACTCGTACGGCATGCTCAAGCTGCTCGTACACGCCGAGACGCGCGAGCTGCTGGGCGTACACGTTTTCGGGACCAACGCCACCGAGCTGGTGCATATCGGACAGACCGTGATGGGCTGCGGCGGCACCGTCGACTACCTGGTCGACGCGGTCTTCAACTACCCGACCCTGGCCGAGTCGTACAAGGTCGCGGCGCTGGATGCGATGAACAAAATGCGCGCGGTCGCCATGCTCAGTGACTGATTCGGCGCGGTCGAAAAAAGATCTCGAGATTCTTGCACGGACCGTGTCATCAGCGTCACCCAGTGTCGTCACACCAATGCATGCCACCGACGACGGAGCGTCATCATGGGTCGACACAGCAGCGAGCATATGGTCGGGTCCTGCGCAGTCTGTCTCAACCGCGCGACGCACCTCGCGTCGGGGCAGACCGGTCCGCCGATCTGGTTGTGCGGTACGCATTTCGAAATGCTCATCGAGTTGAGGAAAGGTCGGGTCCGGCAGTCCATTGATTCGATGCGGTGGTGGTTCCGCCGGCACAGCCTGCGGTGAGTCTTTATTACGCGAACGGCGTTCGCACCGAGCTCAGGCGTCGTAGTCGACGGTTACCGCGTCGCTGACCGGGCGGGATTGACACGTCAGTACGAAACCAGAGTCCAGTTCGGACTCTTCGAGGGCGAAGTTACGGCGCATCGTGACCTCGCCCGCGACCAGTCGGGCCCGGCAGGTGCCGCAAATCCCACCCTTGCAAGCGAACGGCAGGTCGGGCCGTACCCGGGTCGCGGCGTCCAGAATGCTCTGTCCATACGGGACAGGCACCGTGCTGGACCGACCGTCGAGAATGACCGTAGCCGTGCTGCCGCGGGCCTGCGTTTCCTCGTGCAACGCGGGCTCGGGCGGCGTGTCCTCCACATAGAACAGTTCACGGTGGACACGCGTCGCCGGAACGCCGAAATCTTGCAGCACGCTTTGGGCGGCCGTCGTCATTCCGTACGGTCCGCACAGCCACCAATGGTCCACAGCGGACGCCGGGATCAACAATGGAATGAGGCGGACCAACCGGTCGGCGTCGAGCCGGCCGGAAAACAGCTCGGCGTCGCGTGGTTCGCGGGAGAGTACGTGCACCAATTGCAGGCGGTCCGGGTACCGGTCCTTCAGATCGGCCAATTCGTCGGCGAACATGACCGTGCTGGCGCGCCGATTTCCGTACAGCAGCGTGACCTCGGTCGCCGGCTCGGCCAGGACCGAGGCGGCGATCGACAGCAGCGGCGTGATCCCGGAACCGGCTCCGATCAGCACGTGTCGGGCCGGTTTGCCCAGGTCCGGGGTGAAATTGCCGCTCGGCGCGGCGACTTCGACCTTGTCGCCCGGCTCGAGTTCGTGCACCAGCCACCGGGAGAAAACACCGCCGGGTACCTCGCGCACACCGATCCGCAGCGGCCCTCCGGCTGGCGCGCAGATCGAATACGAACGGCGTTCGTCGATTCCGTTGATCAGCCGGCGCAGCGTCAGCGACTGGCCCGGCGCGAACGCATACGTTTCGGCCAGTGCCGCCGGCACGTCGAAGGTGACCGCGGCGGCGTCCTCGCACAGCCGGTCGAGGCCGGTCACAGTCAACGGCTGGAATTCCTGGCCGACCACGGCTAGATCGCCTTGACATGCTCGAACGACTCGCCGCAGCGCTCACAGCGCCAGATCGCCGTGCAGGCAGTCGGCCCGAACTGCGACGTCTCGACCGTGTCGGTCCCGCCGCACAGCGGGCACGGCACGGTCCGGGCCGGCTGGTGCAGGGTCAGTGGGACCGGGCCGCAGGCCGCTCGCGGCGCCGGTCCGGGCGGGGCGATGCCGGCCGCCGCGAGCTTGCGCCGGCCGGTCGTGGTGATCTGGTCGGTGCTCCACGGCGGCTGCCATACGGTCCGCACCTCGACGTCGCGGAATCCGTTGCGCTGCAGGGCATTCACCACGTCGGTGGCGATGGCGGTCAGGGCCGGACAGCCGGTGTACGTGGGGGTGATCTCGACGATGATCGTGCCGGTCCGGGTCGTCCGTACATCGCGCAGGATGCCGAGGTCGGTCAACGTGACCATCGGCAGCTCCGGATCGAGTACGTCGCCGGCCACCTCGCGCGCGGTTACCATGTCGCCCCCGGATATTCGCGAGCCAGCGACTGCAATTCCTTCAGCAGATCGTCCAGCGCGGCCGTGTGCTCGCCATTTCGGCCGGCCAATTCGCCCTGAGGCAACTGCTCGCTGGGCAACCGGGCCTCGGTCAACACCTCAGCCAGCACGGCCTGGCATTCGGCCCTTGTTGCGCCCGGATCGACACCGACGCCAGCGGCCGCCAGCGCCACTTCAACCGGATGCCCGGCGAACAGCTCGCCCAGCAGCGGCCACACAACCGCCAACCCGACCTGCATCCGGGCCCGGGAGAATTCCGTACCATCGCCGAGCCGGACAACCCAACGGGCGGCGTAATCACGGTGGTACGTAACCTCCTTGACGCCCTTGACCGCGACCGCGGCCAAAATCGGGTCGGCCGAATCGACCAGCCTGGTCAGTAAAGCCAACCGCCAGGTCGAAAACGTCAGCAGCCGGGCCATCGACTGGGCGAAATCCCCGTTCTCGATCTCGACCAGCGTGACGTGGCGGAATTCGCCGGCATTACGCAGAAATGCCAATGCGTCTTCGGTTGTACCTTCGATCGATCCGGCCCGGGACAGCAGGATCCGGGCCTGGCCGAGCAGGTCCAACCCGATATTCGCCAGCGCCACGTCGTCCTCTAGTTCGGGCGCGTGCGCGCACCACTCCTGCAACCGGTGCGACATGATCAGCGCGTCGTCGCCGAGCATCCGGCAGTATGCGGCCAGATCGGCAGTGTCCACAGTGGATGGAACGGTGTCGTCGACGCCGAGCATCGGGTCGAGGAATCCGGTGCCGTACGCCCACCGAGCCTCGTCGTTGTCCTCGGTGATCGCCTCATAGACGTTGTCGAAAGCCATCAGATATCCATCAGATGTGTGGAATGTCGTCGGGCAGATCGTAAAAGGTCGGGTGCCGGTAGACCTTGTCGGCCGATGGTGCGAAGAACGGGTCCTTCTCATCCGGGCTGGACGCGGCAATCTGACTGGCCCGTACCACCCAGATACTCACGCCTTCATTCCGCCGGGTGTAAACATCGCGGGCGTTGTGCAGCGCCATCTCGTCGTCGGCGGCCCGCAACGAGCCGACGTGCACATGCGCCAGACCGCGCTTGCCACGGACGAAAACCTCGTACAGCGGCCATTCCGCCTTCATGATCAGGCCCTCTTCGCGGCGTACGCGGCGGCCGCCTCGCGAACCCACGCGCCGTCCTCGTGGGCCCGCCGGCGATTCTCGACCCGTTCGGCATTGCACGGCCCGTTCCCGCTGATGACCCGGCGGAATTCGTCCCAGTCGACCGCACCGAAATCGTAATGCGACCGATCGGAATTCCACCGTAATTCCGGATCGGGCAACCGCACGCCGAGCGCATCGGCCTGTGGTGCGGCCATATCGACAAAACGCTGCCGCAGCTCGTCGTTCGTATGGCGTTTTATCTTCCACGCCATGGACTGCGCGGTATTCGGCGATTCGGAGTCGGGCGGGCCGAACATCATCAGCGACGGCCACCACCAGCGGTTGGTCGCGTCCTGCACCATTTCCCGCTGCGCCATAGTGCCGCGCATCATCGTCATCAACAGTTCGTACCCCTGTCGCTGGTGGAACGATTCTTCCTTACAGATACGGATCATCGTCCGGGCATACGGACCGTACGAGCACCGGCACAGGGGCACCTGGTTGCAGATCGCGGCGCCGTCGACCAGCCAACCGATCACGCCGACATCGGCGAACGTCAGCGTCGGGTAATTGAAGATCGAGGAGTATTTCTGTTTGCCCGCGATGAGCTTTTCGGTCAGCTCGGTACGGTCGGCGCCGAGGGTTTCGGTGGCCGAATACAGGTACAGCCCGTGGCCGGCCTCGTCCTGGACTTTCGCCAGCAGGATCGCCTTACGCCGCAGGGACGGCGCTTTCGTGATCCACTCGCCTTCCGGCTGCATACCGATGATTTCCGAATGCGCGTGTTGGGCGATCTGTCGGATCATCGTGCGCCGGTAGCCCTCCGGCATCCAGTCCCGCGGCTCGATCCGACGTTCGGCCGCGATCGTCTGGTCGAAATGCTCTTCGTTGAGCAACCGGCTCACCTCCGCCTCTCAAGGATGCGCCTGCTCACACCCGTTCGACCAGCATGGCAACGCCCTGACCGACCCCGACACACAGCGTGGCCAGACCGCGCCGGCCGCCCTCGCGCTCCAGCCGGCCCAGCAGGGTCACCAGGATGCGGGCGCCGGAACAGCCGAGCGGGTGGCCGAGCGCGATCGCCCCGCCGTCGGCGTTGACCCGTTCCTCGTCCAGCTTGAGCCGGCGGATGACGGCCAGGCTCTGTACGGCGAAGGCCTCGTTCAGCTCGATCGCGTCGACGTCGTCGATCCGCCAACCGGTCCGGGCCAGCGCCTTCTCGGTCGCCGGCACCGGTCCCAGGCCCATCACCCGTGGCTCCACGCCGGCGTTGGCGGTCGTCACCACCCGCGCCCGCGGGGTCAGCTGGAATTGCTCGACCGCCCTTTCGCCGGCCACGATCACCGCGGCCGCGCCATCGGACAGCGGCGAGGACGACCCGGCGGTCACCACGCCACCGGACCGGAACACCGGCCGCAGCTTGGCCAGTTTCTCCAGCGACGTGTCCCGGCGCGGCCCCTCATCGGTGGCGACCTCGCCCACCGCCACGGTCTCGGCCGCGAACCGGCCGGCGTCGATCGCCGCGACGGCCCGCTGGTGGCTGCGCAACGCGAACGCGTCCGACTCGGCCCGCCCGATGCCATCCTGCGCGGCGACCTCCTCGGCCGTCTCGCCCATCGACAACGTCTGCTCCGGCCCGAACCGGGGATTGGTCAACCGCCAGCCCAGCGACGTATCGGCGACCTCGCCGGGCCGGGCCCACGGCGTACCGGGTTTCGCCAGCACCCATGGTGCCCGGGTCATCGACTCGACGCCGCCGGCCACCACGACGTCGGCCTCGCCGCAGCGCACCGCCTGGGCCGCCGACGCGATGGCGGTCAACCCGCTGGCGCACAACCGGTTGACGGTGAACCCGGGCACGGTGTCGGGCAGGCCGGCCAGCAGAGCTGCCATCCGGGCGACGTTGCGGTTGTCCTCGCCGGCTTGGTTGGCCGCCCCGAGCACCACCTCGTCGACCGCCGCGGTCGGTACGCCGGCCCGCTGCACAACGCTCTGCACCACCAAAGCGGCCAGATCGTCCGGCCGGACCCCGGCCAGCGCGCCGCCGTACCGGCCCTGCGGGGTGCGGACGCCGTCGACCAGAAATGCCTCAGACATGGCGCCGGGACTGCAGAACGGAGAACCGTCCGGTGACGAAGGCCGGTTCGGTCAATGCGGTGGTGGCGGCCGGATTGGCCCCGCTGCCGTGGAAATCGCTGAAGGCCGCGCTCTGGTTGACGAATACGCCGCCGGTGAGGTTTTCCGAGAGGTTCGCGCCGGCATCCAGCGCAGCCACCCGGGCCGCTGTGAGTACGTCGTCGTCGGAGGAATAGACGGCGGCGGTGAGGGCGCCCTTTTCCCGTACGACTTCCAGAAATACTTCCAGGCTCTGCCGGGTCGAATCGGTGCCGATGACGAACGAGATCGGGCCGAACCATTCGTCGGCGTAAACGGTCCGGTCCATCGCGTCGAGCCGGATTATCAGCGGCGTACGGATCGTCGCGTCCGGGTATTCGGGGTCCGGGATTTCCTCGGCCGCGTGCACTACGGTGCCGTGTTGCGGTGCGTCGGCCAGGCGCTGCCGGACGCCGTTGTTGACGATCGCGCCCAATGTGCCCAGCGCCCGCTTTGGGTCAGCCAATAATTTGTCTACGGCGTTGCCGAGGTCGTCGCAGAATTCGTCGATCGACTTGTGGCCGGCCTCGCCGGCATCGATGCCATCCCTTGGTACCAGGAGGTTCTGCGGCGTGGTGCACATTTGTCCACTGTAGAGAGACAGGGAGAACGCGAGGTTGCGGAGCATGCCGCGGTAATCGTCGGTCGAGTCGATGATGACGCAGTTGAGGCCGGATTTCTCGGTGAATACCCGGGCTTGATGAGCATGGCGTTCCAGCCAATTGCCGAATTCGCTCGACCCGGTGAAATCGACGATGCGTACGTCCGGGTGCGTCGCCAACCCGGCCGCCATGTGCTCGTCGTTCTCCTCGGCCGCCAGGATGACCAGATCCGGGTTGAAGCCGGCCTCGGCCAGGACCTGACGAGCCACCTGCACGGTGATGGCGAGCGGAAGTACGGCGCCTGGATGCGGTTTCACGATGACCGGGTTCCCGGTGACCAGGCTGGCGAACAGGCCCGGATAACTGTTCCAGGTGGGGAACGTATTGCAGCCGATCACCAGCGCCACGCCGCGCGGCACGACCGTGAACGTGTTCTGCATCTGCAACGGGTCGCCGCCGCGCTGCGGTTTGCTCCACCGGGCCTGTCCGGGCTGCCGGGTCGACTCGGCCAGCGCGTAGGCGACGGCCTCCAGACCGCGGTCCTGCGCGTGCGGTCCGCCGGCCTGGAACGCCATGACGAACGGCTGACCGGTGGTGTGCCGGACCGCCTGCGCCATTTCGAAGCTGTGCCCGTTGAGCCGGTGCAGGATCTCCGCCGCGACGCCGGCCCGGACCTGCGGACCGGCATCCCGCCAAGCCGGCAGTGCCCGACCGGCGCCGGTGACGAGCGCGTCCACACTGCTGTGTGGGTACCGGATATCCAGGTCGAAGCCGTACGGGGACCGTTCCGTATTCACCGTGCCGGTGGCACCGGGCACCTCGATCGGAAACTCCGTACCCAGATACGTTTGGAAGGCCTTTTCGCCCTCGGCTGCGGCGTCCTCGCCGTAAATCGACCGGCTCGGCGTCTCGGGGAACGGCGACCAATAATCCCGCGCGTCGATGGCGCGCATGGCCTGATTCAGGACGTCTCGGTGCCGGGCGTAGAAATCCGTATCGCCGCTCATGGTCGCTCCTCTGACACCGGTGTCGGGACTGACGGTCCGAGCGTCACCATTATTAGTCGCGGTTTCGCTGGATCCGCAAGACTCGAGCGTTTCGCCCGGACCGGGAGCAATCAGTTAGAACGCGTCCTCCGACAACTGCATCAGCCCGTCGTCGACGTTTTCGGCCACCGCGCGACGAGCGTGCAACTCGGGTAGCACGGTGGTGGCGAAGAACCGGGCCGCCGCGACCTTGCCCTCATAGAACGAAATGTCGCGTTCGGCCGGGCCGTTGTCCAACGCACGCAACGCGACCTCGGCCTGGCCCAGCAGCAACCAGCCGATCAGCAGGTCACCCATGCTCATCAGCAACCGGTTCGCGTTCTGGCCGACCCGGTAGATCGTGGTCGGGTCCTTCTGCGACTCGGTCAGATGGACGACCATCGTGCCCACAATCGCCTGTACGTCGGCCAATGCGGCCGCCAGCAGCGCGCGTTCCTCTTTCAATCGGCCATTTCCGGACTCATTGTCCACAAAGGACTGAATATCGCCGGCCAGCTTGGTCAGCGCCTGGCCGTTGTCCCGGACGATCTTGCGGAAGAACAGATCCTGCGCCTGGATCGCGGTCGTTCCCTCGTACAACGTGTCGATCTTGGCGTCCCGGATGTACTGCTCGATGGGGTAGTCCTGCAAATATCCGGATCCGCCCAAGGTCTGCAGCGACAGGGCCAGCATTTCGTACGACCGTTCCGAGCCGACGCCTTTGACGATCGGTAGGAGCAGGTCGTTGACCCGCTCGGCCAACTCGTCCCCGTCGCTGACCAGATCCTGTTGCGAGGCGGCATAAAGCGCCAATGCCCGCAGCCCTTCGGCGTACGACTTCTGCAGCATCAACATGCGGCGTACGTCCGGGTGCCGGGTGATCGGAACCCGCGGCGCGGACCGGTTGGTCAGCTGGGTCATATCCGCGCCCTGTACGCGGGTTTTGGCGTATTCAAGGGCATTGAGATAACCGGTGGACAATGTCGCGATCGCCTTGGTGCCGACCATCATCCGGGCGTATTCGATGACGTGGAACATCTGCGCGATGCCGTCGTGCACATCGCCGACCAGGTACCCGATTGCCGGCGCATCAGCGCCGAAGGTCAGCTCACAGGTGCTGGATACCTTCAGGCCCATCTTGTGTTCAAGCCCGGTGACGTAAACGCCGTTGCGTTCGCCGACTTCGCCGGTGGAAATGTCGAACAGGAATTTCGGTACGACGAAGAGCGAGAGGCCTTTCGTGCCGGGCTTCGACTCGACGCCGGGTCCCTCCGGCCGGGCCAGCACCAGGTGCACGATGTTCTCCGGCCAATCCCAGTCGCCGGAGGTGATGAACCGCTTGACGCCTTCCAAATGCCAGGTGCCGTCGTCCTGCCGGATCGCCTTGGTCCGGCCGGCGCCGACATCGCTACCGGCGTCGGGCTCGGTCAGGACCATGGTCGAGCCCCAGTTCCGTTCGGCCATGAGGCGCGCGATCTGCTGCTGGTCCGGGGTTCCCAGGCGGTAGAGCGTGCCGGCGAAGGTCGGGCCGGCGGCGTACATGAACGCGGCCGGGTTGGAGCCGAGCACCAGCTCCGCGATCGCCCAGGTCAGCGTCCGCGGCACCTCGGTGCCGCCGAGTTCGGTCGGGGCGCCGAGCAGCGACCAGCCTCCGTCCACAAGGGACTGGAATGCCCGTACGAATGAGGGCGGAACGGTCACCGAATGCGTTTCGGGGTCGAACGTCGGCGGATTGCGGTCGGCGTCGGCGAAGCTCTCGGCCAATGGGCCGGTGGCGAGGCGGTCGACCTCGCTCAGCATGGCTCGGGCGGTCTCGGTATCCAGGTCGGCGAACCGGCCGGTGCCGAGTCGTCGCTCGGTGCCCAGCACCTCGAAGAGGTTGAACTCCAGGTCACGGATATTGCTCTTGTAGTGCCCCATCGTGCGCTCCACAGGGTTGCTACTCGCCGGTAACAAGCGACCGTATTACTCGCGAGTAACCGACGCAACCAATCTGGCGCTACGGCTTGGCGTGGAAAGCGTGAACGGGTGGCCCAAATCACCCGGGGGTGGCTCAGTGGCTGGGCTCGGGGCTCCGCGGATCAGCATTGCTGTCCGACTTGGTTTCGTCCAGGCCGCTCAGGTGCTCGGCGATCGCCTCACATGCGGTGCGCAGCTCATGCTGTTGCTCCCGGGTGAGCTGGTCGAACAGGTGGCTGCGGACGCCCTCGACGTGCATCGGCGCGGCCGAGTCCAGGGTGGCGAACCCCTTCTCGGTCAGCACCGCGACCGAGCCGCGTCGGTCGCTCGGGCAGCTCTCCCGGCGGACCAGACCGGCCTCTTCCAGTCGCGCCACCGCGTGCGAGAGCCGGCTGCGTGAGGACATCGAGTTGCGGGCCAACTCGCTCATCCGCAGCGCCCGACCCTCCGCCTCGGACAGTCGCACCAGAATCTCGTAATACGGGTGGGAGAGACCCGAATCGCGCTGCATTTCCCGTTCCAGCTGGCTGAACAACAGCGTCGAAGCGGACAGGAAGGCACGCCAGGTCCGCTGCTCGTCGCCATCGAGCCACCGCGTACCAGACATATTGGCCCCTCCATGTTCTAGGAATAGTTGAACCCTCAATGTACTTTGTAAAGCCGTACCCGCACGACCTGTGGACTCTCCGGAAGGACCCCCTATGAGCACTCCCACTGTTGACATTCCTGGCTACGTCACCGGCAAGTGGGTCATCGACCCGACTCACTCCGAGGCAGGCTTCAGCGTTCGCCACTTGGTATCGAAGGTGCGCGGCCGGTTCGGAAAGCTAGAAGGTGAGATCAACGCTGCCGAGGATCCGTTGGCGTCGTCGGTCTCGGTCTCCATCGACCCGACCTCAATCGACACCAACAACGAGCAGCGCGACAACCACCTCCGTTCCGCGGACTTCCTCGAGGTGGAGAAGTATCCCGCGATTACGTTCGTATCGACCGGCATTCGACCGAATGGTGACGATCTCCTCATTGATGGTGATCTGACCATCAAGGGCGTCACCCGGCGCATCACCGCTGACCTCGAGGTCGGTGGCATCGTTGCCGGCCCGGACGGTGCGCCGCGCGCTGGCTTCACCGCCAAGTTTGATATCGACCGTAACGACTACAACGTCACCTTCGCCGCGGTCCTGGAGACCGGCGGCGTGATGGTCGGCGACAAGATCTCCATCCAGTTCGAGGTTGAAGCCGTTCTGCAGACCAACTGAGCCGTCTGTCCTCTGTAGAGGGACGTGGCACGGGCAAGAGGCCGGCGCGATCCGCGCCGGCCTTTTTGCTGCGCCCGTTCAGTTTTGCTGTGTTCGCTTAGTCGGCGGTGGGTTGCAGACGTCCGGCCAAATAACCGCGAACCAGATCTTTGGCCGCAGTGATCAACTCCGGATCGCCTTCCTGTCGACGTCGAAACGCCAGGTTCAGTACGGCATCGGCCGCCTCGATCGCCACCAGCAACGCCAACCGCAAAGCCGCGTCGTCGCGCAACGCAAAGCGCGCGACGAGCAACCGCGCCAACTGTTCGGCGACGACCGTGTTGTTGTCCTGGCCGGGATTGAGCAGGTGTTGATCGACCACATCACCGAAATGCAACACGCCGAAACCGGGAACCGTACGATGCATCTCGATGTAGGTGTCCATCACCGCATCGACGGCCTCCCACCAGTTCTGGAAGCTGTCAAAGTCGACTGTGGACTCCAGGCGCAACAGGAAATCATCGAGGAACCGCTGCGTGAGTGCCCGCACCACGGCGCGCTTGTCCGGGAAGAATTGATATAACGATCCGATTGCGACGCCGGCCCGCCGGGCCAGAACAGTCGTCGTCAAACCGTCGTAGCCGACCTCGGAGACGAGCTCGGCGCAGGTGTCGAGGATTCGCGCCACCCGTCGGGTGCTGCGTTCCTGTACCGGTTGTTTACGCAGCGGCGCGGCGTCACCGGGCTTGTTCCATTCCGGTGCCCGTTCACCCGATCCGCTGGCCTGAATCATGTCCGCGCTGACAGCATCAGGAATCATGCAGCTCCTGCCACGAGAGGTTTCGAATCGGACAATACTCGTGCTTTCCCCCAACCGGCCATCCGCCTATGATGCGAAGGTCGTTCATATCCGGTGAAGGAGGCGACCCGAGATGGCGACTATCCACACCGGACAGTCGAGCATACGCTGGACCGAAGCGGATATCGGGCGCACCCAGCTCCGGCCGACGTACCGGGCCGATCTGCGTCCATCGCGTCGCGATGTCTTTGCCGACGCGCCGCGGCTGGATTTCTCCCGGCTGGATTGGTCGGATATCGGCCGGCCGTACCAGGTGCACAATTGGTCTCGCGACAAACTCGCCTGGGAAGCCGAGCACGGCGAGTCGCTGCCGGCGCCGGCGGCATGGCGGATGTTCAACGAGTCGTTCCAGTCAATGTTCGACACCGACCCGGTAAGGGCCCGAATCGGCGCGTTGACAAAGGCCGGCGTTTCGTTGTCCCGGCTCGAAGTGTTGGCGGCCTACGCCGCGGCCAAAGAGGTCGTGCAGTGGTCGGTCTGGAACCAGGCCCAGCGGGTGGGGGACACGATTTGGGACCCGCGGGCAAAGCGTTCGCTGTTCGCCGGCCTGGAGGTTCGCCGGCCGCGCATCCTTTTCCTCGGCGCCGCTGACGGATATGAAGCGATGCTGCTGCAGGCCATGTATCCAGGTGGCGAAGCCGTTCTCGTCGACTATGACGAGTACTGCGTCGAGGGTCGGTTCGGCGCATTTCCCGTGGAGTACCCATTCCTCGGCGTCGACCCGAGCAGCGGCCATAAGCGGGTCTGGCACCGCGACGAGATGAATATTTCGTACGTGGTCAGTGATATCCGCGACCTGGATTTCTCGGCCGAGTTCGATGTGGTCGTGTCGATCGGCTTGGTCGAACATTTCCCGGACGAATACAAGCCGTTGGCATTCGACTGGCATCGGCGATTCCTCAAGCCGAATGGTTACGCAATCTTGACTACGCCGAGATTGTCGTGGCGCACCCGCATGTTTTATCGACTCTTCGGTGACGTCATGAACTTCTCGTACCGCGAATTGATGGACTCCCGGCAGCTGGGGCTGTACGCGCACGAGAACGGTTTCGAGGTGCTACGCCACGGCGAGATCAAGACCCACAACGGGGTGATCTGCCGCCCACGCTGAGCCCACTCTCTAAGGTCACTCCCGTGACCGACAGCTATCTGCTCGCTATTGACGGCGGGCAGACTTCGACGACCGCCGCGCTGGCCCGCCGCGATGGCACGGTCATATGGCACGGACATGGCGGACCGCAGGACCACCTCGGTGCGCCTGGCGGGACCGAATTGATGCGGGCCAGCCTCGCCGGCGCGTTGGCCGGGTTGCCGACCGGCGTGCGCATCGACGCGATTGTCGCCGGCATGACCAACGTCGATGACCCGGATCCACGTGCGGCCCTGATCGCTGCCGCCCTGACCGACCTGGTCGGCGTTCCCGGCAGCCGGGTGGTCGCTGACCGCGTGACGTGTTGGGCCGGCGCGACCGGCGGCGACCCGGGTGTGGTCGTGATCGCCGGCGGCGGCTCGATCGCGTACGGGGCCAACGGCCGCGGACAGACCGCGTACAGCGGCGGCTGGGGTTATCTGCTCGGCGACGAGGGGAGCGCCACGCACGTCGGTCTGGAGGCCGTTCGGGCGGCGCTGCGGACGGCCGATGGGCGCGCGCCGCGGACCGCGTTGACCGGGTTGGTGTCGGCTGAATTCGGCATCGCGGATTTCGTCGCGCTCAAGCAGTTGGTGTACGACGCCCGGTTCAGCCGGACCAGCTTCGGCCGGCTCGCGCCGAAGGTGGTCGAGGCCGCGCGGGCCGGCGACGCCGCGGCCAGTGCGATCGTGACGGCGGCTGCCGTCGCGCTGGCCCGGCTGGCCGGCGCCGTACACGACCGGATCTTCGGCCCGACCGAGCCCGTCACCGTCCATCTGGCCGGCGGCATGTTCGCGGCCGGGTCGGTTTTGCTGGACCCGTTGTGGGCAGAGTTAACCCGTACAAACCCGACGGCCCGGACCCGGCCCGCAGCCCAGGCGCCGCTGCTCGGTGCATTGGTGCTTGGAGCACGCTCCGTAGCGACCACTGTGGACAGTGACTGGCTCGATCGGGCCCGGTCTACGCTGCCCGAGGTGGTGTGTGAGCACAATCAACGTACGGACTGATCACCTGGGCGAAAAGCCCGATTAATTCGTTTAGCCGGGTTTACAGTGGTTGAGCCAACGACGTACAGTGACCTGGTGACCGCGCTCACCCCACCACGCGCGCTTGCCGACGTCGCCCATGATGTCGCGGCTGGCGCCGCTACCGCCGCCGAGCTGCACGACGTGCTGCTCGCCACCACCGTGTATTGCGAACGGGGTGTGCGGCCGGGTTTCGAAGCGCTCGGCCGGCCGGGTGACGGCGCGGTCTGCATCTACACCTCCCCCGAACAGCTGGCCGTTGCCCGCGGCGCGGTGCCGTGGTTCTCGTTGACCGGCGCCGACCTGCTGGACCTGTTGCCGGCCGGCTACGACCTGCTGCTGGACCTCGGCAGCCAGACGCCATTGCGGCTCGCGGTGTCGGCGCTGGACCGCCTGGTCTCCATCGAGGTTGAGCTTGACGACGCGGGCGCGACCGCCGGGGGGCCGGCATGAAAATCACCATCGATCCCGATCTGCTGGGTGGCGCATCCCGTCCGCTGCGCGAGGCCACCGAGCTGGCCCGTGAGGTGCAGCGCGGCAGCCGGTCATTGGCCGGGTACGCGGATTCCGTGGGGCACCCCGAGCTCAGCAGCGCGATCGGGGAATTCCTGGGCGCGTGGGGTCGGACGCTCGACGCGGTGGCGCGGCACGGCGAGACGATGACCCGCATGGTGTGCCTGGCCGGTGCGGGTCGCCAGGCCAGCCCGACTGGCGGTGGCCGGTGACCAGCCCGTCCGGAGACCCAGCCGCGCTCGACGACCTCGTAGCCGGGCTGCACCGTCTCGCCGAACAATCCAACGATGCCGCGCGGCGCCTGCGCGGTATCGAATCGGTGCACTGGAGTGGCGGCGAGGCGGACCGTTTCCGTGCCGCTATGTCGCTTATCCCCGAGCAGCTCGACCGCAACCGGAACGCTGTCACGACGGCGCGTTCCGTCCTGGGTCGATATGGCGAGGTGCTGCGGGCAGCCCGCACCCGGGCCGAGTACGCGGCTCAACTCGCCGATTCGGCCACGGCCGCCACCGCCCGCTGGCTCGCCGCCGGCGCGGCCGGTCCCGACCCTGGCGCCGATGCGCTCGAGGCGGCCAATAACGAAATGCAGAGCATTCGGGAACAACTCGACGCGGCCGGCCGGACCGCGGCCTCGCGGTTACGAGCGGCCGTGGCCAGCATTCCGAAGCCGCGTTCGGAGTCAATTCCGGGTCGGACGCCGGGGCTCCGTACCGACGGCGCGACCCTGCGGGTGGCGACTGCGCACCCTTTGCGGGACCCTGACCGATTCGCTGATGGCGCTGCTCAGCGGACATTGTTGTTGCGCTACGGTGCGGCGCATCACGTTGGATTCGCCGATGGTACGAACGACAGTGCGTCATGGGAGTCCTGGACCGACGCCGGCGAAGGCCGGGCTGTTGGTCAGGTAGACATGGAACAGCTGACGGCGCTGAGGTTAGGGGTGTTGAGTGTTGCTGCGAAGCGACGGCGGCGCTCACGGCCCGGCCGCACCGCAATGGCCATTGCTGGTATCAATCCGGCGCCCTTGGCCGGTCCGCACACCAATGTCGGTGGTGGCGTGGTTGTCCGCTTACGCGGGCATTCCGGCTGGCGAACCAATATGGCGCACATTCCGGCCGCCCGGCGGGAATGGCCAACAACAACGCGGCGGAGCGCTATTACCGCGAATGCGTCGTTTATGGCGAATACGTCTTCAGCGGTGTGGCATAGCGGCCCGCCCACCAGCTGATCGAAGGCCCATTTCGGAACTAGCACGGGCCGCAACGCGTCGGGGACACCGTGTCGAGCGATCCGGCTGATCGATCCCAGGCCCACCGGCGGGTCGATCTGCGCGACCAGACCGAATTCGAGCCCACGAATGAGCTCGAATCGGTCTTGCTGCGTTGCGTCTTCAACGGCGCCCGCGCCACGTTGCTACGGGCGCTGGCCCGCTCAACGGTCTGCCTGCTGGCCGACCCACCCACCGCGCTCGGCCTGAGCGCTGCGTCCAGCGGCGGGCTCACGATCCCCTGTGTGAGCGACTCAGAGGGCCGGCACGCGCTGATTTACACCTCGTACCGGCAACTAGCGGCGGCCAATCGGGTCGGCCCCGACGATCCGTGGATTGAAGTGCCGATCAGCGAGCTGTTCGCGCGGTGGCCGCGCGACGTCGACATCTGGCTGAATGCCGGCGGCGAGCTCGGTTTTCCGCTCGATACGGCGGATATCGCGACGACCGCCGATATTGCGGCGGGTCTCGAGGTCGACGAAGCCTACGAAATCGGGCCTGACGACGTATTTTCTGACTTTCCTGGTCCAACGGTTCCGGATGAAGTCGATTCGGCCATCGTCGCGAGGCTGCTGCGAATGGAGCCGGTCCTGGAAGTTGTCCGCGTCTTCCGTCGGCTGGAGGAACCTGGCGGCCGTACCTGGCGGGTGATTCTGATCCTGGTGGACCAGGAGGTTTCGCATGAGCCCGTGGCCGAAGCGGCGGCGGATGCGGTAAATCTAGCGTCGGATGAATGTTGCGAGGTGCACGTCGCCGACGTCCATGATGATGAGGTATTCGAGGCAATAGCGCCCATTCTGCAGCTCGGCGCACCGCTGTGGCGCCGCGATGGATTTACCGTGCCGGACACGTTGGAAGGCCTCGACGGCTACGACACGGGCGAATCACGCGGTGACCCGGATGATGGTTCGCAAAGCTGAGCAGTCGTGTCGCTTGGAGAACATCTTCCCGGTTTATTAATGATTATCGCATTCTGCTCTGGCGGAGTGTCCCAAGTAGACGGTAGGGTACGGGGCGTTAACAAACGGGGATAGTCGTGGGACGGCGTCTGCGTTTGAGTGCCTCGGGGTTGCACGAGACCCGGACCCGACGGCGAGGTCGGGCCCGCCCCGCTGAACGGAGGGAGCCCTGATGGGCATCTTCGATCGCCTCAAGGGCAAAGCAAAGGAGCACCCGGACCAGGTCGACCAGGGTCTGGACAAAGGCGGCCAGTTCGTCGATGACAAGACCGGCGGAAAACACTCCGAACAAATCGACAAGGCGGAGGACAAGGCCGGCGAGTACCTCGGCACCGATCAGGGTTCTGACAACCCCGATTCGAATAGCTGAGTACCACGTCAGGCCGTACTACCTGAATTCTCAATAACCGAGAATCGATTTGCGTCGGGCAGCCCATTCGAGGGACTGCCGAATGCCGTCGTGCAGTGATTGGCTGGCGCGCCATTTCAACAGGCGCCCGGCCTTATCGCTGCGTGTATAGCAACCAGCCGAATCGCCGGGGCGCGGTTCGGCTTCGACAACGTCGACCGGCATGCCGGTGACCGACTCGAACGCGCCCAGCAATTCGCGTACGGTCGTGCCGGATCCAGTGCCGAGGTTGATCGCCGCGTACGGCTGGCCCGCCAACGCGGTGTCAAAATGACGGAGCGCCGCGACATGCGCCAGGGCGAGATCCCAGACGTTCACGTAATCGCGGATCCCGGTGCCGTCACGGGTCGGCCAATTGGTGCCGGTCAGCGTAAACGGCCGCCCGCTTTCCCGGGCGGTGATGAGCTTGCCCAATGCGTGAGTCGGATGCTCGATCTGCAAACCGCTGCGGTAGCGGGGATCCGCGCCGATGGGGTTGAAATACCGCAGCGACAATGCCCGCAGTGGGGTGGCGCCCGCCACGTCGCGCAGCATCAATTCGACAATCATTTTTGTTCGCGCGTACGGGTTTTTCGGATCCAGCGCGGACGATTCATCGACCGAGAAATCCGGCCCCGGCGCGTACATCGAAGCCGACGAGCTGAATACGAATACCCGGCAACCGTTATGGTTCAGATGCTCCAGTAACTGCTGGGTCTTACCGACGTTCTCCCGGTAGTAGTCCAGCGGCACCGCGACGGATTCGGGCACGATGATCCGCGCCGCGCAATGAATCACGGCCGTAATTTCCGGGTGCTCGGTGAATATCCGGTCCAGCAGGGCGCCGTCGGCGATATCGCCGCGATAAAACGGCCGTCCCGCGGTGAATTCGGCCCGACCGGTGCTCAGATTGTCCAGGATGACCGGGGTGATGCCGGCATCCATGCAGGCCGACGCGGTGCTCGAGCCGATGTAGCCCGCACCACCGGTGATCAGAACCTTTCCGGTAGTTGACGGCAGCACGGCTCTAGAGCATACGCGGCCGGCAATCCGGCGTTTGTCAGGCTCGACGTGGTGCGCTCTGGCCTCGCGTGAGCTCCAGCGCGGGCAACTCGGCCGGGCTGACGTATCCGCGGTAGTAGTCGTAAAGCTGCCGCCTGACCAACGTCTGGGCGCGGCCGGCGGCGCGATCGCGGATGGCGGCGAGCACACGACGCTGCCGCCGGACCGCGCGCCGCATTTCCTCGACCCCGTTCGGTCGGTAGGCGGGGTTGCGGGCGAGCAGGTCACCGGCGACCTCGCGGACTACGCTGGCGCAGACCCGCAGCAGCGTGTTCGCGCTGATCTCGGCGAGCAGGTCGCGAAAGGCGACGTCGGCGGCATCGAAGGCCTCAGGCCCCAGCGCGATCGCCGCCTTCATGCCGTTGGCCGCATTCTCCAGCGCGGCCAACTGCGGCTCGGTGCGAACGGCGGCGGCCAGTGACGCGCATTCGCCCTCAATCAGCATCCGGAATTGCGCCAACTCGCCCAGCCCGAGCTGTCCGACCCGGGCCAGCGCGCTCATTGATTTGTGAATTCCGGTCGTAGAGAACGGCAGCACTTCCGGGCCGCGGGGATCGCCCGGACGACTCCGCACCAGCCCGGCGCTCTGTAACACGCGTAATGCTTCTCTGATCGTGGCGCGGCTCACCGCGAACTGAGTCATCAATTCCCGTTCGGACGGCAGTCGCTCACCGGGCCGGAGTTGACCGAGGTAAATAGCCTCCTCGATCTGTTGCACCACCCGCTCATAAACCCGGACCGGACGCGCTGGAGCGAAGCGACGGGCCGTTTGCGGGTCGACCACGGAAACCTCTTTTGGAACGTAGGTTGAACACTGACCCGTCTTGACATGGACGGAAATCGCTGTGAGCGTACTCACATGCTATACCGGGCCGACTGGTCGGACCAGCACACTATGCGACGTTGCCGCTGATTGTCGGGGTGGTGCATGACTGACTACGCGAGTCTCTTTCGGCTGGACGGCCAGCGTGCGCTGGTGGTCGGCGCCGGTGGCATTGGGGTGGAGGTGGCGGACGGGTTACGCGCCCACGGTGCCGACGTGACCTGTGCCGACGTCGATCCGGCCGACGGAATGATCGCCCTGGACGTGACCGATGCCGCATCGGTTGAATCGGTGGCGGCGGAATTCGGTGCACCCGATGTATTGGTCACCACGGTCAGCATCAATATCCGCAAGCGGCTGGCCGATCTGACACCAGCTGAAATGCACAAGGTGCTGAATACCAATCTGGCTGGCACTTTCCACTTGTTGCACGCCTTCGGGCCACGCATGGCCGCGCGTGGTCGCGGCAGCATTATCGGTTTCACCTCGATCAGAGGACAGACCGTCGAGCCGGGGCAGGGTGTGTACGCGGCGACCAAGGCCGGTATCGAGCAGTTGGTTCGTACCGCCGCGGCCGAATTCGGTCCGTCCGGTGTGCGCTGCAACGCCATTGCGCCGGGTGTCGTGGAAACCCCGCTCACCGCGCAGATCCGGGCCGACCGGGAGTGGTACGAGGCCTATGCGAGCAAGTCGGCGCTGGGCCGGTGGGCCCGGCCGGACGAATTGGTCGGAGCGGCGGTTTTCCTCGCCTCGCCGGCCGCGTCGTTCGTCACCGGGACAGTGCTCTATGTGGACGGTGGCTGGACCGCGGTCGACGGTCGATACGAACCACCGGCATAAAAGGGGGATCGTGGAAACCGACGCGTTGATTGACTTCACCCGCCGGCTGGTGCAGCTTCCGACGGTCAATGAGCCCGGCCGTGGTGAGGCGTCGGCCGCCGAACTGGTGGCCAACCTGATGCGGTCCTGGGGTTGGGAACCGGTCGTGGACGAGGTCGCGCCGGGCCGGCCGAACGTGATCGCGACCGTCGACGGTGGAGCGCCCGGGCCGACGTTGCTGTTCGAGGGCCACACCGATGTGGTGACCGAAGGCGACAGTGCACAGTGGACGGTTGATCCATTCGGCGGGGACATTGTGGACGGCCGGTTGTACGGTCGGGGCAGCGCGGATATGAAATCGGGTCTGGCCGCAATGCTGTTCGCCACCCGGGAATTGCAGCGCTCCGGGCCGTTTCCCGGTCGGGTCCGGCTGGCCGTGCTGGTGGATGAAGAAGGCATGATGCTCGGCGCCAAGCACTTCGTGGCCGCTGGCCACGCCGCCGATGTGGATGCCGCGATCGTGTGCGAGCCGGAGGCCGAGGAGGTTTGCCTGACCGCAAAGGGTGCCGTGCGGATCCGGCTGGACTTCCACGGCGTCATGGCGCACGGGGCGATGCCGCAGCACGGCCGGAATCCCGTTCCCGTGCTGGGTAAGGCTTTGAGCTGGCTGGCCGAATATCAGGCTCAGTTACAGGATTCCTGCGGCGCCCATCCGCATCTGGGCCTGCCGTATGTCACGCCGACTGTGTTGCGCGGCGGCGGCCTGGACCAGATCAACGTGATCAGCGCGGATGCCGTGCTAGCGCTGGATATCCGTACCGTTCCTGGCCTGGACCACGCGGACATTGTGGCCGCGATCGACAAAGGTGTGACCGCGGCCGCGGCTGGTACCGGCGTTGAAGTGCGGATGACGGTGATTGATGACCGGCCGGCCATTGAGACGGCGGCGGATTCGGCGGTGGCGCGGGCTGTTCTGGCCGCGCACGAGCAGATCACCGGCCAGTCGGCGGCGATCGGTGGCGTTCCGGGCGCGACCGACGGGACGATTCTGTGGCGCGACGCCGGCCTGCCGGTCGTGGTGTATGGCCCGGGCGGGAAATGGATCGCCCATCAGGTCGACGAATTCGTGGAAATCGATGACATTGTCCGCAAGGCCCGGGTGTACGAACGGGCGGCGCGCCTGTTCCTGGAGGATCACGGATGATCGAAGGAATTCTGGTCGGCCACCACGAGCGAATTGACGACGACTGGATGACCGGCACCACGGTCGTGCTCTGTCCACGAGGCGCGGTGGCCGGATATGAGTCGCGCGGTGGCGCACCCGGAACCCGGGAGACGGATCTGCTTGATCCGCGCAATCTCGTCGAGCGGATTCATGCGGTGATGTTGACCGGCGGATCCGCCTACGGTCTGGCCGCCGCGACCGGCATTGTGGATTGGTTGGAACAACGCCAGATCGGCTTTCCACTGGGAACTCAGCCGCACGAGGTCGTGCCGATCGTGCCAGGGGCGGTGATTTTCGATCTCGGACGCGGTGGGAATTTCTCGCACCGGCCGACCGCGGAATTCGGTTGGGCGGCGTGTGAGGCAGCGGAGGCGGGTCCGGTCCGGCAGGGCACGGTCGGCGCAGGGGCGGGCGCGAAGGCCGGCGGGCTCAAAGGCGGAGTTGGCCATGCGACAGTGACGACGCCCAGTGGCGTGACGGTCGAGGCGATCGCGGTGGTCAATGCGGCCGGATCGCCAGTGGATCCCCGTACCGGTAGGCTTTTCAGCGACGTCAACGGCACGCTGGCCTCGCCGGCGCCGGCCGAGGTCGCGGCGCTACCGGCCCCGCACCGGTCCATGCTGAACACGACGATTGGTGTCGTGTACACCGATGCCGCATTGACCAAAGCGCAGTGTCAACGGCTGGCTGGTTCGGCCCACGACGGTCTGGCCATCGCGATCCGGCCGGCTCATACGATGATCGACGGCGACACGGTTTTCACACTGTCCATAGGAGACGTTCCGGTGGCGGACCCGGTTCAGTTCGACGAGCTCATCGCCGCCAGCGCCGGCGCGTTCACCGAGGCGATATTCAACGGCCTGGTGGCGGCGACCGGTTCACATTCGTTCTCGGCCTACCGCGACGTGTGCCCGTCCGCATTTCTCGCATCGCCCGGCGGCGCTGGATGAGGTTGCGTTGTTGGCTTGCCTGCGTCGTAGCGCTCACTACGGTGACCGCCTGCGGGCAGAGTGCCGCCGACGACACCGACACGACATTGTCCATCGGGGCGACGGCCGAGCCGCCGACCTTGGACCCGACGGTCAGTTCGGCCGCGGCCATTCCGCAGGTCCTGCTCTACAACGTCTACGAAGGATTGGTGAAGCTGGACGGGAAGGGCCGTATCCGTCCGCTGCTGGCCCGATCCTGGAAGGAATCGGCCGACCGCACGACGTACACCTTCCAACTGCGGCGGGGAGTACGGTTCAGCAACGGTGATCCGCTGACCAGCGCCGACGTGGTTTACAGCTTCAAACGCGTTATCGCGCCGGCGTCCAACCACCCGTTCAAAGCGCAAATGGCGCCGGTGCGGACGATCAGCGCCGACGGTCCGGACACCGTGGTCGTACATCTCAAACAACCGAGCAACAACTGGCTGTTCTCCTTGACCGGCACGGTGGGCATTGTCTTTGACCGCAAGGCGATCGGCACCATCGCCACCAAGCCCGTCGGCAGTGGGCCGTACACGTTCTCCTCGTGGGTACGCGGAACCAGCATCACACTGGCCCGGAACGACCACTACTGGGGCAGGCACGCGAAAATGGCCACGGTCGTTTTCCGGTATTTCACCGACCCCAACGCGATGAACAATTATCTGCTCACCGACCAACTCGACGTGATCAGCAATGTCCAGGCGCCGCAGACAATTCCCGAGTTCAGCGACAAATCCAAATTCGTGGTCGACGACGGTACGACCAACGGTGAGGTCGTGCTCGCGATGAACAACAGTCGGGGTCCACTGCGGAACAAGCTGGTGCGGCAGGCGATCAACTACGCCATCGACCGCAAGGCATTGGTGAAAACCGCGTGGGCCGGCTACGGGCAGTTGATCGGCAGCATGGTGCCGCCGACCGACCCGTGGTACCAGAACCTGTCCAACCACTATCCGTATGATCCGGCCAAGGCGAAAAGCCTGCTGGCCCGGGCCGGACATAAAAACGGGCTCTCCTTGCAGCTCAAGCTGCCGACATTGCCGTACGCCACGGCCGCCGGGCAGGTCGTCGAGTCCCAACTGCGACAGGTCGGAATCCACGTGCGTATCAGCGAGCTGGAATTCCCGGCGCGCTGGCTGGATGTCGTATTCACCAAGGCCGACTACGACCTGTCGATCGTCTCGCACGTTGAGCCGCGGGACATCGTGCAATACGGGAACCCGGACTATTACTGGCATTACCACAATCCGCAGGTCGTACGGTGGTTGGCCGCGGCTGACGCTGGAACGGCGAAGCAACAGATCACCTTGATGCGCCGGGTCGCGCGGCAGATCAGCGACGATGCGGCCAGCGATTGGCTGTTCCTGCTGCCAAATTTGATGGTCGAACGCAAGGGTGTTACCGGAATTCCGGTGAATGCGGTCTCGCTGTCGTTCGACGTGACGGCGGCAGCCAAATGATCACCGACCTAGGGCGGCGGCTCGGTTTCCTGGTGCTGACGTTGGCGGTCGCCTCCATCGTGATCTTCGTGTTGTGCGCCTGGTTGCCTGGCGATCCGGCCACGACACTGCTGGGGACGCAGGCCACACCGGCCGCTGTAAAGCAGCTGCAGCACCAACTTGGCACTGATCGACCGATCACCACGCAGTACGTGTCCTGGGTCGGCGGGCTGCTCCGCGGCGATTTCGGCACCTCGTACATCACGAAATTGAACGTGTGGCCGCAGATCGAATCACGGCTCGGCGTGACCGGCAGCCTAGTCCTGGTCGGCATGGTGTTCGCTGTCCTGATCGCGGTTCCCGTTGGGATATTTACCGCGGTCAGGAACCGGACGGTCAGTGGCGTCGCGGTATCGGGTTTGACCCAGATCGGGCTGGCTATTCCCGCGTTCTGGGTCGGTATTCTGTTGTCGTTCTTCTTCGCCGTGAAGCTGGATGTTCTGCCGCCTGGTGGGTACGTGTCGTTTCGAGTGGACCCACTTGAATGGATTCGGCATTTGATTCTGCCCGGGGTGTCGCTGGCTTTGGTGCAGGGCGCGGTGTTGAGTCGGTACGTACGGAGCGCGGTGCTCGAGGTGATGCGGGAGGACTATATCCGGACCGCGCGGGCCGGCGGCGCCACGTTCACCGGCGCTTTGTTGCGCCATGGTTTGCGGAATGCCTCGATTCCGGTGGTGACCGTGCTGGGCGTGCAATTGGCCACCTTGCTGATCGGCGCCATCGTGATCGAGAGTGTATTCA
The DNA here is from genome assembly GCA_040414495.1 of Mycobacteriales bacterium. Lineage (GTDB taxonomy): Bacteria > Actinomycetota > Actinomycetes > Mycobacteriales > QHCD01 > DATAVB01. The sequence continues at coordinate 8,115 of JBEDUI010000058.1, read as the reverse complement.
CCATGCCGGGCCTGGGCCTGATGTTGCTGCAGGGGGTGGGAAATCGCGACCTCGTACTGGTTGAGGGCACGGTTATGGTGTTGGTCGGTGCGGTGTTGATTCTGAATTTCCTCGTCGATCTGCTCTATATCGCGCTCGACCCGAGGCTGCGGAGGTCGCGATGAGTGCGGCTGTGATTGCGGTGCGGCGGCTGCGCAACTGGTCGGCTGTCCTGGGTGGACTGTTGGTGGCGTTGGTCGTCCTGATGACGCTGCTGTCCTTTGTCTGGACGCCGTACGATCCGACGTTCGTCAATGCGAACGCGGCCCTGGTGGGCATGGGTCACGGCGGTCATCTGCTCGGCACCGATGCCTACGGGCGGGACACGTTCAGTCAGTTGCTGGTCGGTGCCCGGGTGACGTTGTTGGCGGGAATCATCGCCGTCGGAATATCGGCGGTGGTCGGTGTCCCGGCCGGAATTCTGGCCGGAATGCGCGCCCGCTGGTTGGGCGAGGTCATCATGCGGTGCAGTGACATCGTCTTCGCGTTTCCCGCGCTGCTGCTGGCGATTCTGCTGGCCGCGGGTTTCGGTGCCTCCACCTGGACCGCGATGGTGGCGATCGGTATTTCGACCGTGCCGATCATCGCCCGCCTGGCCCGGGCGGCAACCCTGCAGGTGATGGCGACCGAATATGTGCTCGCGGCACGTGCGGCCGGCCGGAACGGCTGGTGGATCGCCCGTCGCCACGTACTGCCCAACATCGCGCCGGTTCTCATCGTGCAGGCGTCTGTCGCGTTTGGACTGGCAATCCTGGCTGAGGCCGCGTTGGCGTATCTGGGACTGTCGACGCAGCCGCCGACGCCATCGTGGGGGCGGATGTTGCACGACGGGCAGGGCTACCTGTTCTCCGCGCCGCGGTTGTCAATCTGGCCCGGTATTGCCATTGCGTTGGCGGTTCTGGGGTTCAACCTGCTTGGCGACGGGCTGCGTGACCTGCTCGATCCGCGGCAGCGGGATCGCCGATGACCACATTGGACGTTGCCGGGCTGACCGTCCACATGGGAAGTGTGCCGGTGGTGAGCGAAGTGGATTTCCGGCTCGAGCGCGGTGACCGGGTCGGGCTGATCGGCGAGTCGGGCGCAGGCAAGTCGCTCACCGCGTTGGCCATCATGGGGTTGTTGCCGGGGAGCGGGCGCGCCACCGGTCGGATCGAGCTGTCCGGACAGGAAATCCAGGAGCTGCCTGAACGTCGGCTGGCCCGGCTGCGCGGTGCGACGATGGCGATGGTGTTCCAGGAACCGATGACCGCGCTCGACCCGGTGATGCGGGTCGGCCGCCAGGTGTCCGAAGTGGTCGGTCGGCACCAGGGCGTCGGCCGTCGGGATGCGCGTCGGATCGCCGTCGAATTGCTCCGCACGGTTGAATTGCCAGAGCCGGAGCGGATCGCCCGGCGGTACCCGCACCAATTGTCGGGCGGCCAGCGGCAACGGGTCGTATTGGCCATGGCAATGGCGAACGAGCCCGAGCTTTTGATCTGCGACGAACCGACCACGGCGCTCGACGTGACCGTGCAGGACCGGATGTTGCGGCTGATTTCCCGGCTCGTCGAGGAACGCGGCACCGCGCTGCTGTTCATCAGCCACGACCTCGCAGTCGTTTCGGCGCTGTGCGACCGGGTTTTGGTGATGTACGGCGGGCGCATTGTCGAGAGTGGACCGGTCGCGGAGGTATTTGCCGCGCCTCGACATCCCTATACGGCCGGGCTGCTGGCCGCATCGGATCTGGCCGACGCGGTTCCGGGGACGCGGCTGCTGACCGTACCGGGCGCGATACCGGAATTCGGCGCCTTTCCTTCCGGCTGCGTCTTCCGCGACCGCTGTGATCGGTCGTTGCCCGAGTGCGCGCAGCTGCCGGCGCTCGGCACGGTGGGGGCGGAGCGATCGGTGGCCTGCCACAATCCGGTGCCGGGCGGGGTGATCCGGTGAGTGACACGCCAATTGTCTCGGCGCAGGGCCTGGTCAAGAATTTCCGGAGCGTACGCGCCTTGGACGGGGTCGACCTCGAAGTCGCTCGCGGACAACGGTTCGGCATCGTTGGTGAATCCGGCTCCGGAAAGTCCACATTGGCCAGGTTGCTGCTCGGGTTGGACCGACCCGACTCCGGCACCGTACGGATCGACGGAACCCTGGTCGACAAGAATCAACGGTTCGTCCACAAAACCGCGCAAATGGTGTTCCAGGATCCGATGTCCTCATTGGACCCGAGGATGCGCGTGCGGGACATCGTGGCCGAGCCGATCCGCGACGACACCAACCGGGTGACCGAACTGCTTGATGCGGTCGGCCTGTCAAAGTCGGTGCTCGACCGGTACCCGCACCAGTTCTCCGGCGGGCAGCGGCAACGGATCGCGATAGCCCGCGCTTTGGCGCCCCGGCCGGCGGTCCTGGTGGCCGACGAACCGGTCTCCGCGCTGGACGTCTCGGTTCGGGCGCAGATCCTGAACCTACTGCTGGATCTGACGGTCCAATTCGGACTGACCTTGATCTTTGTCTCGCATGACCTGTCGGTTATTCGGCACATCACCGACCGGGTCGCGGTGATGCGTCAGGGGCGCATTGTCGAGACCGGCCCGACCGAACAGATTTATGCCGCCGCGCAGCACGACTACACCCGGGAGTTGTTGGCCGCTGTACCGCGGCTGCGTTATCGGCCTTCTCGCGATAGATAGCGCGCATATCCGGAGATTGTCTCCCATAAGGGCGGCATTTCAAGGCTGGTAATGGAACGTCATTCCGGATTCATCTAGCTTGACCCATAGTTCGATGCTGATTACGCCGCGCCGCGCATACCAGAATGTTCGCTGTTTAGCTGCGAGTTAGGTACGGTTCGGCGAAGTGCTGGGCGAGCAATCCAGGGCCGAAACGAGCCGGAGGGACTGGATCATGGTCGACCTTGTCCGCAGGTGTTTCCCGGAGTTCGTGGGCACGGCGGTGTTGGTGTTTTTCGGTGTCGGTGCCGCGGTATTCGGCTTCAATGTCGTTGGTGTCGTCGGTGTCGCATTGTCCTTCGGCCTGGTGTTGCTGGGATTGGTCTACGCGATCGGCCCCAGAACCGGCTGTCATGTCAACCCGGCCATCACGCTCGGAATCCTGCTGTCGCGCGGGATCACGTTGCGCGAGGCCTGTGGCTACTGGGTAGCCCAGTTGCTGGGCGCGATCGCCGGTGCCGCGTTGATCCGCGGCTTCACCGGGTTTGGCGATGTTAAGGATCAGACCGGCACTCTTGGGTCCAATGACTGGGGCAAAACGATCAACGGGCCGGGCGCTTTCCTGCTGGAAATCATTCTTACGTTGTTATTGGTGACTGTCGTCCTGCTCGTCACCGGCCGAGCTGCCTCGCCCGGTTTCGCTGGCCTGGCCATCGGTCTCACACTGACCGTTTGCCACCTCGTCGGTATTCCGCTCGACGGGACGTCGGTCAACCCGGCCCGTTCGATCGGCCCGGCGATCTTCAACGGTGGCATACCGCTGCAGCATGTCTGGCTCTTTATCGTTGCGCCGTTGATCGGCGGGGTTATCGCGGCCGTGTTGGCGCCGGCGCTGGCCGCGACCGCACCGGCACCGGTCAGCGCCGCCGATCGCGACGAGGTGGAGTCGTCTGAGGCGCGAATGGCCGACCCGACCGGCGCCGAGTGAGGTTTAGCCGGCTGCCCGGTAGCGGGGTCAAGCACCCCGCCGGACGTCCGCTGTGGACAGACCGTCGTCCAGCTAGGCCGGCTACTCCCGCTGCAGCATGGCGGCGGCCTCGCGTTCAAGGTCGACATACGGCTCGCCGCTCACGTCGACCGCTACCCGCTTGATCGTTCCGCCGGTGAACCGGTGCGGCGATTCGCCCGGATAGTCGTCCGTGACCGCGGCGCCGCTATCGCGGCCGACACACAAGCCCTCGCCGGCCAGCTGGAATGTGCCGGGTTGGGTCTTGATCCGACCCTCGCCGACCTTGCGATCGCCGTAATAGAGCGACAGAATTCCCGTCGCGACGCCGGGCTGCTCCTCTCCGTCCTTCTCGAACGACGCCGAGAGGATCAGGTTTTCGCCAGTCGGCACGTCCTCGGTTGAGTCAATTTTCTGCTCGACAATGCCGACGAAGCTATAGACGTAATGCAGCCGATTGTTCTTCACGTACAGCGAATGCCCGCCGAACCGTGAACCGTGAGCAAACAACACACCCTGTGCGCCAAGCCTCGGAATATCCACCAGCGCGCCGATCGTGTACGACCGGTTGCGGACGCTTACGGCCTGGTGCTCGGGGACATCGGCGCTGTCCGGGAAGTAGGTGTAGCGCTGGCGCGGTTTGCTCAGCTGTGGTCGAGGTGTCGTGAGGATTTCCACTGGAGAGCGGTCGTCGAGCGGGAAGGCGGAATTGGCGCCGGCTTCGGCGAACCAGAGGTTGATCATCTCGTGCAACTTGTCGGGGTATTTGCCCGCGAGGTCATGCAATTCGGCCTGGTCGATATCGGTGTGGTAGAGCTCCCATACGTCGTCGTTGAAATGACCCCAGCCGCTAACGGTCGGATGCGTGGTGACCGCCTTCCAACCCTCGTGCCAGATCGCGCGCGATCCGAGCATGGAATAGAACTGAGTGTGCCGGGCAGATGGGCTGGACGGGTCGTCGAAGCTGTAACGCATACTCACGCCGTCGAGTTGGGTTTGCGTGTGCCCTTTTATCGTCGCCGGCGCGCTTACGTCAAGGCAATCGAGAATTGTCGGCACGATATCAACCGCGTGGTGGTACTGCCGACGAATTTCGCCGCCGTGGCCGAGCGCCGACGGCCAGGAGATAATGCACGGATCAGCGGTGCCACCGTTGAATTCGTACCGCTTCCACATCTTGAACGGCGTGTTGAATGCCATTGCCCAACCGGTGGGATAGTGATTGTACGTCTTCGGACTGCCGAGCTCGTCCAGCATCGCGAGGTTCTGTTGCAGGTCGTCCGGGATACCGTTGGCGAACTTCATCTCGTTTACCGAACCGTCGGGACCGCCCTCACCGCTGGCGCCGTTGTCCGAGACCAAAATGACCATTGTGTTGGCCAGATCGCCCGAGTCTTCCAGGTAGTCCAGCAACCGTCCGATGTGGTGGTCGGTGTGCGCCAGGAATCCGGCGTACACCTCGGCCATCCGCCTGAACAGGCGTTTCTCGTCCTCGGACAGGGAATTCCACGGTTTGGTGTAATCCAACGGTGGGAACGGCGTGTTGTCCGGTCCGGTCCGCGAGTCGGGCGTCCCAATCGGGTTAACCGGCGGCAGTTCCGTGTCCCGCGACACGATGCCCAACTGCTTCTGCCGGGCCAGCGTCTGCTCCCGGATCGCTTCGTAACCCATGTCGAACCGGCCCTGGAACCGGTCTATCCACTCGCGCGGGGCGTGATGTGGCGCGTGGCAGGCCCCGGGCGCGTAATAAAGGAAGTACGGCTTGTCCGGCGCGATCGCCTTGGCGTCGCGGATGAATTCCAGTGCCTTGTCGGTGATGTCATCGGTGAGGTGATAACCGTCCTGCGGGGATCGGGGTTGGTCGATCGGGTGGTTGTCATAGACGAGGTCCGGATACCACTGGTTCGTCTCGGCGCCGAGGAATCCGTAGAACCGCTCGAATCCGCGTCCGGTGGGCCAATTGCGACGGGTTGCCGCGAGGTTCATCTCGTCTGTCGGGCACAGGTGCCATTTGCCGACCATGTAAGTATTCCAGCCGCGTTCACCCAGGATTTCGGAGATCATGCCGTTTTCCGGCGGGATCGTTCCGCTCGCGTTGGGAAAACCGACGGCGGCTTCGGTGATGCACGCCATCGAGTTGCGGGTGTGGTTGCACCCGGTCAGCAGGCAGGATCGGGTCGGTGAGCACAGCGCCGTGGTGTGCCATTGGGTGAACCGCACGCCGGATGCCGCAATACGGTCGATATTCGGTGTCTCAATAGGACCGCCGTAGCAGCTCATCGCCGAATATCCGACATCGTCCAGCACTATGTAGATGACATTCGGCGCACCAGCGGGTGCATTGGGCGGTTCGAACGGGGCCCAGTCCGGTTGTGAATCCCGGATGTCGATGTTGACGGTTCCTTTGAACGGCTCGCTCACCGCGGACTCCTCTCAGCGACCGGTGTCCCGGGCACAGGTGGTTGCTGCAGGGCTGTGAGGGTCAGCTTTGGCGGTGGGTGGGGCGCTGGGGATCACCCGGGCCGGGTGAGCCATCGAGCTAGGCTGTTTGTAGTTGACCGATGATCCAGTCGAGCAGGTCGAGCGTGATCTGGACGCGTTCGGGTGTTTCGCCGAGAAACAGCTGCCGGTATTTCGTCTGGATATCGGGCGGTCCCACGGTGAGGTCGCATAGGTGCGGGCGGACCGAACTGTTCGGCGGGAGTGGCCGGTTGTTCGCTGCCCACAGGCCTTCCATCAGCCCCCAGGACGTGGTGCCGGCGGCAAAAGCCGCTCTTAACAGGTCGCCACCGTCCAGTGCAACGCGGATTTTGTCCCGCGCACAGCCCAAGAGCCAAGCGGTGCGGTCTCGTTCTTCTTTGGAAATCTCGTACGCCTCAAAACGTTCGTGCGCCTGCTGTTTCAGCGACGCCAACACGCCCTGTGGGTCGTGCAGAATTCGGCCATCGAGATGTGCGTAGACATTCATCGGATTGGTCTCGATCTTGTCCCGCTCCGCCGTCGCGTCGGCGTAGGTCCGTTCGACCAGGATGCCGTCGCGCGGCTGACTGTCGAATGGTCGGCTGGCGCCTTCGGTAAGAATGAACCGCAGATCGATATCCGTTCCGGGCAGCGCATCGCCACGAGCCATCGAACCGGTCAGCAGAATACCGATAATCTCGCGGTCGGCATGCGCCTCGGCAACGATCTTCTGCAGCAATTCCTCGTATGATGCGGGCAGCTGTGATCTCGGCTCAGACATAGCGAGCAATGTACCTGTTCGACGGGCTGAGGGTTGGGGATTTTGTGGTGGGTGAACTCGAACTGATTGACGCGCGCGCAGGCGATGTGCGTAACGCGGACCTGATCTTCATTTTCGGCACGAGACATTGGACGCCGGCTGGATCCGAAGCTGACTGTCACGAGTTGTCTGCCCGAGCCCGTTCTTCGACGGTCGCCTCGACACCAAAGCTGTCCGAATACGTTGGTGGGTAGCCGATCAGCTCGGTGGCCCGGCTGGGAAGCGGCTGGTTTTGCGCCGTCGCGGATTCGAAGATGAGAACGGCGCCCCACCGGTTTGTCGGCGGGTCGGCAATCCACATCTTGAACCGCAGGCCCGGCACCTTGGCGAACGCGTCAATAGACTCGTTACGTAAGTATTCACGCAAAGATTCAATGGTTTGCTGGGATTCCGATAGATCCCACCAGACAATCGTGGTCCGCAATGGCATCCCTTCCTGGCTCGGGTGATTACTGGATCTCCTGCCAGTCTCGAATTTGGGTGCGGATGTAGTCGAGATCGCGCAGGAATCCGGCGCCGTGCCGCCACGGCTCGGGTTGGTTCCACTGTAATCGCCAGCCGGGCCGGTCCTCCGCAGCCCATATTCGCATCGTGTCGTACGCAGCCCGAACCCGGTCCGGAATTGTGTCGATCAGTTCGGCCCACTGCTCTTGGGTGCAGTCGTACCCATGGCGAAGTCGTGACAGGCGCTCGCGGACCGGCGTTGGACCAGGCCAGCCCATCGGCTCGAGATCGACCGGCGTCGCCAGTGGAATCATCCGGTAGGCCAGATATGCCAGATCCCACATGCGTGGTCCGGGGGCGGCGGTATCCCAGTCAACGAAGGCCACGGTTTCGCCATTCCGGACGAGGATATTCCAGGGCGCGACGTCGTTGTGACAAATGACCTCGGGCCCGCCGACCGGTACCGGAGCTGTTTGCCAATTGGCGGCTCGCGGATTCCACCCGGCGATCCTGTCGTGGTAGTTACGCAGCAGCGTGGCCGCACTCTCAAGCAATTCGGATCGGCGTAGCTCGGGGCCGGGTGGCCATGGCGTGACGCCGGCAACGGCGGACAGGACTTCCCGGCCTTCTTGATCTATACCAAGGAAACGGGGTGCGCCGGTGAATCCGCGGGCTGCGAGGACATCCAAAAGTTTGTG